>JAPORY010000090.1 GCA_026709985.1 Aestuariivita sp.
TGGCCCTCACGCGAAGGAAAGGGAAGTTCGAGGATTTTGAGACGGAGCGGGAATTGGAAAACGGGCGGTTATTTTAGCAAAGGTTATAATCCCCCAATCTTTGAATGCGAATAGTCAGGGCTAGCTTGCATTCATAGTGAATTAAGGGCGAAGGATATGCGGGTAAGTGAAGCTGAGACTGAAATGCCTATTTGCAAAGCGGGTCGCCATGGCGAAGAAAAAATCTGATCCAAATTATAAGGTCTTGGCCGAAAATCGGCGTGCAAGATACAACTACGAAATTAGTAAAGACATCGAATGCGGAGTTGTACTCGCTGGCTCCGAGGTGAAGTCATTGCGTAACAACGGCGGCCAAATAGCTGAGAGTTATGCTTCGGTAGACAATGGCGAACTGTGGCTGACCAACGCTTACATTGCGCCCTTTGCCCAAGCCAAAACGTTTGGTCATGAGGAACGGCGACGTCGGAAGTTGCTGGTTGCACGAAAGCAATTGTCCGAACTATGGAACGCAACGCAGCGAAAAGGCATGACGCTGGTTCCGCTTCTGCTCTACTTCAATCACCGAGGACAGGTGAAAATTAAACTTGGAATAGCTAAAGGTAAGAAAACGGTCGACAAACGCGAAACCGAGGCGAGGCGAGACTGGAGTCGACAAAAGCAAAGACTATTGAAGGACAACTGCTAACGGCAACAAATGGGTATATGCTCCGAATTAAAACAGACTATTATTCACAACATCTGAGCAGAGGAGTAAGAAAACATGACACACGAAACAAAAATTGGGCCATCAAACCTAAATGGGTCCATATTCCCGTAGAGCATATCCGCGAAACGGTGATGCCACCATACCCGTAACAGAAAATTGCAACGGATTCGGGATATTGTACATAAAGGATGGGCACCGGTCTTCTATGCCCGATGATTCCGATGCAGACAAAAGTGTATAATAGCCCCTAACGGAAGATTTGAACCATAGGGCTCATTAAAAGCGCTCCAAAATAGGTGCGAACAATTACTCAGATTTGCGTCGATCGCAAGCGTCGGAGCATTACGATTAACGCGTTTATTGCAAATGAGACTTATATTGTCCCTCGTCTGTTCACCTTTTTGCATACCAGCGCAAGCATGATGCCGAACATGACGAGGCTTTGGACAATCTCATCGGCAAATACTAGGATCTATTCTGCCATCATGTTCGCTAACCGATACACTGCACTCATTGACGCAAATGTTTTGCCCAGCGCAACGAAGCGAGGTTTGATCCTGACTTTGGCGTGCGCAGAGATGTATCAGTTCCGTTGGACTGGGCGAATTGCGGCAAGATAATCCCACGCTACACGCAAGCGCTTCTATTAATCCGTCATCTTGGACCTCTATGAATATGCCCTGAATTTACCATTGCTAGCCAAACCCACTCGTCCGAGCGGTTGATTCAGCGCGGAATAATTAAAAATGCGAAGTTTAAGCAGCATTTTTTCTACAAAATCGGCGGATCACCGCGGATCACTCGGCGGCGCATAGTACTACCAGACTTGATCCGCCCCCTCAGGTCCTATAAGCTGGTTTCAAGGTTCCGTTCATAGTCCGCTGTCGTCATGCCATCTAAGCCCTGGGCGGCGTCCTTTCGGACAAAACTGCAAGCAAAGAATATCCACTAAAGGTCAATATGTTGGTGCCGCGTAGACAACACCGTCGCTGGGTATCGTCGCGACGGTTCGGCGATTTGTGCTTGTTTCGTTGACGTGGTTCAAATGCTTGATGTCTCTATGTGTTTTGCTACCGTAGGACGGTAAGGCTTGAACACCGCGCTGATCATAGCTACGTATCTAGCTAACTAATGGCAGGGAGACTCCAATGCAAGTCAATGTTCATACGGCAAAGACAACACTTTCAGATTTGATTTTGCGTGCAGAAGCTGGCGAAGAGGTGGTCATCGCGCGACGGGGGAAACCGGCCGTACGTATGGTTCCAGTCACAAGTCGCATGAACCGAAACTTCGGTCGGCTCAAAGATCTAGAAGTAAAGGGGGATATTTTGAAGCCGTTAGGGTCGGATGAACTTCGTTATTGGGAAGGCGAATGACGAGTCTTTTGCTTGATACCCATGCGTTTATCTGGTTTGCAATGGGCGATAGCAAACATATGCCGGCCGCAACAGCGGATCTGATTAAGAACCCGTCCCGTGATGTGTACGTGAGTTCCGTGTCGATTTGGGAAATTGCGACCAAATCACGCTTGGGGAAACTGCTTGGCGTCAACGATATCGTAAAACGCCCAAACTATTTTTTGTCGGAACTGTCCATGATGGCGCTACCGATTACGGTTGAACATGCAAGCAAAGCGGGTTCCTTTGATAGTCCGCATCGTGACCCGTTTGATCGGATGCTAGCTGCACAGAGTTTGATCGAAAATTTGGGATTGGTCAGCGTGGATGATACCTTTGCCGTCTTCGGTATCCAGAGGATTTGGTTGATTTAGCACTTTCGTGAGAAAACACCAAAGACAAGGAGATTGGATAATGCGTGTATCTGTATGGGTTAACACGAGTTGACGCGACGTGTGTGCTATACCGCTGATTGATTTCAGAACTGATATGGCTTGAGGGATTTGATGATCGTATTGATATGACGAGTCCGGGGGCCTTACCTAATGGAAATTATAAAGCTGACTTGACAGCCTCGCCAAATCGAATTAGGGGCGGGGGATGTGGAAAAAATCTTTGCCTCTTGGCACCTTTCATGTCGGTGCGATCGTGACCGCGCCAGTTATAGAAATAACGGACTTCGTTCCGCTTTGGCTTTGGTGTCTGTTATTTGGCGGTCTCGTGGTCGGTACCGCATGGGCATACAGCGGCGACGTAGCCAAATGGATAAAGAGGCGAAAGAATCGCGGTCAGGAACCTAATGGCCAGATTATTGATTACGAGAATGCAACATACATCGTTGCTCGATACATAGAACCGGCGATAATTGACGCACCTTCCCATGTTAAGATTGCCGTTGTTCAGAGTTTCATTGAAGCCTTTTCTAAGACAACCGGAGCAAAAACCGGAGCGTATAAATACGATGGCTTCTTGCTTCGTAATTGGATGGAAGCCAACGCCGCTCGTTTTCTGGTCGATAATGTTGGAAAAATGCGATGACTGAATGCAACGTTCAAAACCGCACGATCTTCTGTGATGACAATCTGGACGTTCTCCGAGGCATCAACACGGCGTGTATTGATCTGATCTATCTTGATCCGCCGTTCAACAAGAACAAGACCTTTGCCGCTCCGATTGGCAGCAGTGCAGAGGGGGCGGAGTTCAGCGATATATTTCGGGAAGAAGATGTCAAGGACGAATGGCTAGTGGCTATCAAAGAGGATCAACCGGAACTTTTTCACTATCTGAATGGCATAAAGGGCGTCGGGAATAGCTACAACTTCGCCTATCTAGCATATATGGCAATTCGTTTGTTAGAATGTTGGCGAGTGATGAAAAAGACTGCCTCGATTTATCTGCACTGTGATCCCACCATGAGCCATTACTTGAAATCGTTAATGGATTGCATTTTCGGCGAACATTGTTTTCGCAACGAAATTCTATGGTGTTATTCAACGGCCAGCACTCCGCACATTAGACAGTTTCCGCGATGTTCGGATACGATATTGTATTATTCTCTTGGTCGGGAATGGACATTCAACAAGGACAAAATCCGCGTCCCGTACAAAGGTGGGGCTCCTCATGGCGGCAATGCTTGGGACGATGGCGAAGGGTTAGAAAATTGGAGGGTTCGAAAAGCTACGGAGGGCAGGTTACCCTTCAACTGGTGGTCCGACATATTCAAACCATCCGCAAAAGAAAAAACGGGTTATCCCACCCAGAAACCACTGCGACTATTGCGCCGTATCATCAAGGCTTCGACCAATGAAGGCGATTTGGTACTGGATCCATTTTGCGGCTGCGCGACCACTTGCGTGGCGGCCGAACAACTTAGTCGGCGATGGATCGGAATAGATGTTTCTATCAAAGCCTATGAGCTCGTTAAGGAAAGATTGACAAAAGAGGCCGCCAACCCCGAAGATCTGTTCAAATATAAGAACGCAATCCATTTGCACACGGATCCACCTCAGCGATCGGATGTGGCGGTTGATTACCGCGAAAAGAAATTTGTCTACGTCATTGCCCATCCGTCCTATCCCGGCGAATACAAGGTTGGTATTGCAAAGAACTGGAAATCCCGTCTGAACGCGTATCAAACTTCAGACCCAGACCGGCAGTACACAATCAAGTTTAAGGTGGAGACGCCGCACTTTCGGGAAACCGAGAAACATATCCACGAGGTGTTCCC
This sequence comes from Aestuariivita sp., assembly GCA_026709985.1. Lineage (GTDB taxonomy): Bacteria > Pseudomonadota > Alphaproteobacteria > Rhodobacterales > Rhodobacteraceae > JAPORY01. The sequence goes on from JAPORY010000090.1 coordinate 4,331, forward strand.
GAATAAGCACGAATGGGTTCAGGGCGATTTGAAAGCCATTGTCACTGAAATTGAGAATTACACAGGAGAAATGACATGACTCGTGGTGTTCCGATGCTTGACCCGGAGAGAGATTTGAAAGGCGCAACGCCAGTGAAGCTGGCCCGCGCACTGTTTCGCAATCACAACCCGGCGTTACGACCGGGCTTCGCTGGAAAGTCCGTTACCGGCGATCAGGTCGCTGTAAAGCAACCGCCGACCAGCAAGACGGGCGACCGTGTCCCGCATCTGGTCAAGCGTGTCTGATTCACGAATATTATGCTTGCCCGCGAACTCGTTGATATACCGTTGCAGATGCTTGGGAGACATCTTGTGAAACGTCCCCTTGTGCGCCCGTTTCAGCATCGACCAGAAGGACTCAATGCCGTTGGTATGCGCCATCCCGTTCACATACTCGCTGACCGAGTGCTTGACCGTTTCATGCGGGTTCGGGATGCCCTCATACGCGGGCGCATCATCGGTATAAACGACCGCATCATCACCCGCCTTGTCAGCCACGAAGTCTTGCAGCGTGGACTTGTCGGTGGACGCCACAACCTTTGCACTGACCTGATTGGTTTCGCGGTCTTTGGCTCCGACAACTGCCGTCATGTCCACCGGCCCGCGTCCTTCGGCGTCCTTGCGTTGCGCATTCGACTTGTTATTGCGTTTGCCCCCGACATAGGTCTCGTCAAACTCGACATGGCCATCAAACGGGCCATCCTGGTCATCACACGCCCATGCCTCGCGGATGCGGTGCATCATGAACCAGGCACTGGCTTGACTGATTCCCAGATCCCGGTGCAGCTTCATGCTGGACACGGATTTAAGGCTGGTCATGCAGAGGTAAATGGCGATGGCCCATTTGCGCAGGGGAATGCGCGAGCGTTGCATTGGCGTCCTCGTGCGCACGCTGAAATAGGAGCGGCAATCGCCGCACCAGTACGGCATCGGCTTGGCGTTTGGCGTCTCTTTGGTGTTGGTGCTGCCGCAACACGGGCAATGACGGCCTTCTGGCCAGACGCATTCCTCGAACCATTCCGTAGCCGCCTCATCGGTCGGAAACATATCCATCATTTCAACAATTGTGATGCCCTTGCGGTGTGCTTTGCCGGGTGCTGGGTGTACCATAACGAATCTCCAATTCTTATTGATTCATGTATAGGAACTGGAGGGCGGTTTGTCAAGTCAGCTTTATAATCCCCTACCTAATCATATGACTGTTGAACCAGCACGATCGGGTGGGGCACCGCGTCCGCAAAATGAAATGATGGCAAATGCGATGGTCGTTCAGCAGTTTATGGAGCGGCGCGGGCATGGCTAGTATCCCGAAAATGTCAAATTGCGGGTTACTGGTATCCAGTTCACTGCAAACGGCGGGTTCTGTTGTGATCGACTGTTGTTTCGTCGTGGTATAGACCTCAGAACCAACAAGCAACAAGCAATCCGCGCCAGTTTGTTTGGCAATCATCTTGGGCATTTCGATTTTAGATATCTGGGGGGACAGATATGAGGATATTTGGGCATGACGACTGTTGGCAGAAAGCTTTACCAGGTTACCCTTACCGACGACGAACGGACGCAACTCCAAGACCTGGTTGATCGGGGTAAGGGCTCTAAGGAGCGTCGCAAGCGGGCGCATATTTTATTGTTGGCCGATACCGGCCGTGACCGTGGTGGTCGTATTGATGCCGACATTGCGGATGCGTTGGGCGTTAACGTGACAACGGTAGAGCGGGTACGCAAGCGTTGCGTGATGGCGGGTTTAGACGCGGCATTGGACCGCAAGCCGCATCCGAATCCACGGCCACGATTGCTGGACGGGGAAGGCGAGGCCACCTTGACCATGCTGGTGTGTTCACAACCACCAGTTGGACACTGGCGTTGCTTGGCGGCCGGTTGGTGGAACTCAAAGTTGTCGATGTGATTTCGAAGGAGACGGTCCGGCGCACGTTAAAAAAACTGTATCAAACCGTGGTTGCAGCAGATTTGGTGCCTTCCGCCCAAGGCTAATGCGGATTTCGTCGATGCCATGGAGGATGTGCTGTCGGTATACCAACGGGATTTTGCCGCCGACACGGTCCTGGTCGGTATGGATGAGACCTCGAAGCAACAAACGAAGGAAACTCGAACGCCGCTCGCCGTGCGTTCTGGACAGCCGGCAATAGATGACTTTGAATACGAGCGGAACGGTACGGCCAATCTGTTCATGGTTTGTGCACCCCTTGCCGGCTGGCGGCCGGTGAAAGTCACGGACCGGCGAACGCGGCAAGACTTTGCCGAGTTGTTGCAAGATCTGGTGGATGATTACTTTCCGAATAAAAAGATTGTCCTCGTCATGGATCATCTCAATACCCACAAACTCTCGGTCTTGTATGACCGCTATGAACCGGCGGCTCGTATTGCGCGACAAATTGCGGTGCATTAGACGCCGAAACATGGCTCTTGGTTGCACATCGCCGAGATCGAAATCAATGTCCTCTCGAAACAATGTCTTGCTCGTCGGATTCCTGACCGAGAGACGATGGTCCGCGAGGTGACGGCTTGGCAGAACCGGCGGAACGAAGCGACAAAATCCGTTGACTGGCGCTTCACAACCGAGAAGGCGCGAATCAAACTAAAGTCACTATACCCAGCAATGTAATGATTTCGGGATACTAGTT
>JAPORY010000045.1 GCA_026709985.1 Aestuariivita sp.
GCGTCACGGTGGAAAAGATGAAAGAGGGCGTGGTGCGCGTGGCCCGCAACGAACTGCTCAAGGAAATCCTCCGCGATTACGGCTACGTCGAACACTACGGAATGGGCGTCCGCCACCGAATCATCGAATCCATGCGCAGCCACAACGGCACCGAACCAGACCTAATCGAGGAAGACCACCGCTTCATAGTTCGGCTTTGGAAGGCGAGATAGCCTTCAGATCTGACTTGTCCAATCAGGATTAGCACTATTGATTGTTAGCTATTTTACCTACGAATTTTTCAATTTGCCTTGTCGAAAAAAAATTTCGGATCCTAATAAAGGATGATTTTCCGCGCGACTCCAGATAAAATGAGCATCCATTACGAGTGAATCAATAGCGTCTTCGTCGAAATCCTTATCTAGTTCTGGGTCCAGAAGACGACAAAATAGATATCGCTGTATCAGAGAAAATTCATCGGAAATCAAGCTATTTGAAATAACTTTTCCATCAATCATACCTTCTAATAATTTAGCAATCTGCCGACTATTATCAATTCGATTTAACCATCCTTTTACAAGTTCAATTTTGCAATTAATATTACCTTTCAGTGTCCAAAATATGCACATTAGGCTTTCATTGTAGAAATAATTGTGTTCGATACAACTTTCCATTCTTTGAGTAATATCCTGACATTCAAGTTCAACTTTTGTAGATATCAATCCGAGAGGAGGATGCACGGCGCTACGCAAAGAGCTGTTTCCATGGTTAATGTTGGCTATAATCATTGCGATATCGTATTGATCACCACCCAATAAAAAGCAAGCCGCATCGAACCATAAAGATTCGCGATGGCAAGTTATGGGCTTAATCCCCAAGCTGCTGGATCGGCATCTGAACCTGCCCCGCGCCCCGGCCACGCGGTGAGGGCATCTTGAACCGCTCGCCTTTCAGTATCTGCTCGACTGTCAGGATTTGGAAGCGCGGATACAGCACCCCGTAAACGTCCAGATCGCCCGATTCCGCCATGAAACGCCTGTAACTGGCCATCTGTCTATCAGACGGATCATTCAGCACGATAAGCCCCGCCATTTGCGCCTGGTCGGTCTGGATCACGCCGCGCAATTCGCGCAGCACGGCGATGCCGACATTTTTCCCACCTTTGACTTCCAGGGCCATGCTCTGAAAATCCTTGTGATCGGGATGGTCGAAGTAAATCCGCCCGTCGATTCCGCCGTCGGCGGTGCGCTTGGTCGTAACGAAGCCGTCAACCTGCTCAACCGCCCACTTCTGGAAATGGTACTTGTCACGCTGCCAGAGATCGCTTGCGCCTTCCCAAGTCTTTGGCACGCCGTCGATGGTGAAGTCTTGGCCCTCGACCAAGCTCAGACGATCTTCAAGCCGCACTTTCGCGACGCGCTTGATCGCGTGAATCGCAATGTCAATGCCGATCCACTCACGGCCCAATTTCTGCGCGGCCTCCAATGTCGTTGCGCAACCACAGAACGGGTCCATTACGACGTCGCCGGGATTGCTACTCGCCCTTATGATCCGCTCCAGCAGCGCAAGAGGCTTCTGTGTATCGTAGCCTAATCGTTCATCTCCGAGCGCCGGGGTTATGTCGGTCCAAAGGCTGGGTACGAGTTGCTCGGCTGGCCCTTCAAGATAACGTTTGAATCTTGGCCGCCCTCGCTTAGTCCAGTGAATCAGGCCAATATCGTCCAGAGCGTAGCACTTTTCGAGCTGATTCAGCTTTGTGTATTCGTCGCCTAGTTCTTGTTGTGCCCAATTCGGTAGTTTGTCCAGAGTCGGTGGAGCCCATGCCCGTCCGGTAGACGGCAGAACGCCCTTGAGCGGTTTGTAGGCTTCCGGCCCGCCTTTCTTTCCGCCGGTCAGATCGGTGCTGGAATATCTGCCGCGTTGGTCTCGCACTTTATAGAGTTCGTCAACTTGCGCCTCTGTCATCGGCATGAAATCGCCGTTGAACGTGTACTTGCTGGAATTCGTGTAGAAAAAAATCGAGTCGGTGATTGCGTCGAATTTCCGAATCGAAAGCGGATGCGCGTTAGTGCGCTTCCATGTGATCTCATTTCTAAAATTCTTGTGCCCGAAAATCGCATCGAGAAGCACCTTGATGTAATGGCCCGCGGTCGGGTCGCAATGCAGGTAGAGGCTGCCAGTCGGCTTAAGCAGGCCGCGCATCGGCAACAGGCGCTGAACCATGTAGGTCAGGTAGGCCAGCAAGCGCGGATTGGTGTTGCGGAGCGCCTGCATCCACAAGCGCCAGAACTCAGCTACAGCGTCGTCTATGCCGTTTTCCCGCATCAGGACAGGTTGCTGGCGGATCGCCCGCTCGGTTTCCTCGTCAAGCGTCCACTGGTCACAGAATGCGTCTATCTGATCAGGCAGCGGTCGGCCCGTCTCATCTTTGTAGATCGCGTTGTAATCGCGTTGTGAATTGAACGGCGGATCAAGGTAAATCAGATCGACGCTCGCCAGATTCATGCTTTGCATGACGGTGAGGCAATCCCCGTAGTAGAGGCGGTTCATCGGAAGCACCCCTCGACGAAGATGTTGAACGCAAGGCCCTTGAATTTCCGCATGTTGTATTTCCATGCGGTTTCCGCCGCGAAAAGCGGGATGTACTTTTCGCTGTAGTGGTGGTGCGAACCGAACCACGCCCGCTTGACCAAAGACCAAAAACCTTCAATCGTGTTGGTGTGCGTGTAGCCGTCAACGTACTGCTCGCTATGGTTGATGACCGCGTGAACTACATTCTTGCGGACGGCGTTGTAAGCCTTGTATTCGTCGGTAATCAGCAGGGTTCCATCGAGTTCCACGTGCTTGCGGATAAATTCCATGATGCCCTTGCCGGTCAAGTCGTGCGCGACCTGGGTAACCACCTTGCCGCCGCGCTCGACAGCGCCGATCAACGGGATTTTGCGGGTTCCGCGGCCTCGGGGGGCGGAACCGCCGGGCTTGTCATTGTCGCGGCGGTTCCCCTTCCTGGGCTTGCCACCGATGTAAGTCTCATCGGCTTCCACAACGCCTTGCAGCTTGACCATGCCTTGCTTGCTCGCCATCTCGGCGCGGATTTTGTGCTGCATCGTGAGCGCGGTCTGGTGCGTCAAATCGAGGTCGCGGGCCAACTGGTAGCTGCTCAGGGACTTCTTGGCGTTGACCATCAGGCCGATGGCCATGAACCATTTTTGCAGGGGGGTTCGCGTTTTCTCGAAAATCGAGCCTGACAGCACGTTGAAGCTGCCCTTGCAGTCGTGGCAGTTCCAGCGGCCGACGCGCCCGCCGTCGCATTTGCGGGCCACCTTGACGCTGCCGCAATGCGGGCAGTAGGCTCCCTTTTGGAAGCGGATTTTCTCAAGATGCTCGATGCAAGCCTCTTGATCCGGGAATTGTTGGAAAATTGCGAGCAGGTTCATGGTGTTGCCTCCGATTCAGGGCCATTCTACTAGGCCGAAAATCGAAAGTCAAGCCCATAACTTGCCATCGCGTAAAGATTTATACCAATAAGAAGTGCTGTAGTCTTCTTTTTCATGCATGAAATTACGTATTTCCCGGATTCTAATCCTCTCTTTTCCACCAACTAATTCTGGAGCAAATGTTGATATCCAAGCGATAGATCCAGCGCGCATTTCCTGCTCCATAGAAAGCCGATCTTCTTCGATGTGCGCGAAGAATTCATTCAACAAAAAATTGAGCAATAATCTTAGTTTTCCAATTGTAATTTTTTGGTTTTTTAGCATAACATCAACCCCAATCTTAGAAAGCTATCGTGTGCCAAAACTAGGAGCAATGGCAATATAACGACTTTGCAGTGAATTTCATAATAGGTGCTATTGTATCATGTCGAAAGTATGCACACTCATTCTGGCAGCCATGGTTGCGGAATAGGGTGCTTCACGACTTGGAAATCTTTTGCAAATTCCCAGATTGAATGAGACCTTTGCACAAATACTTTGTTGAACGGTTTTTGCCACTCGGATTCTGATAACTTCCTTTCAAGCATATCAATTGCAATGTTCTCATATGGTCTGGGCGACCAATTATCGTGAATTTGTAACCAGTTTATTGGATATTTCGTAAACTCTTCATGTGAAAATCTCTCGACCTTTTTCTCGATAAAATGGAGCATCCCTTCCAACCAGTCACGCTCGATAGAATCACCCATGAAAGGCGGTTCGTTCCAAGCCTTACATCTGGCCAATGCTTTTATCTCAGGCTGTGATCGTCTTGCATCAGATACTCTGATTCTCGATATCGGGATAACTTCCACATCGGACGATTCGTTGTCCGCACGGTTGAAGTTGATTTGTGCATCAACCCGCGCCTGATCTGTGGCAATAGCTTCGACAAGCTCGATACCGATTTGGCCACTTGGCAGTGTGATAATCAAATCGGGTCGATCAAAGTGCGCTACGCGTAGCGGATACTGCAGCAGGCTGCTTTCCGCCAATGCAGCCAGCAAACGGCAGGCAACCCAGGTTTCCGTATGGTTATTGGTTCGATTCTTACCCCTAGGAGGCATCTGTACATCACGTTCCCGCAGTATGCGTTTCAATTCCTCTGGCGTTTCAGCATCTATCGGCTTCATAGGATGGTTGTCGAAAACAGCTTGCAGGCGCATCCAGTGCTCCGCCGTACTCCAGCCTATCGCCTCTAGCGCACGAGCGCTTTTTGGCGTTATCGGGGAACGCCCGGTCAGCAGCCTGCGCAGGCTGCCTCGGTCCATGTTCAGCTTTGCCGCAATCTCGTTTTGCGTCAATCCGCTGGCCTCCACGGAGTCGCGCAGACACTCGCCGGGGTGCGCGGGGTATTGAATTTCGCTCATGTTTGGGCCCCCTAATGGTAGTCGACTAAGTCCACATCTACGGCCTTACCGTCGCGAAACCGGAAAACAATGCGCCAATTTCCTTCCGCTGAGTCGAATACTCCAGTTTCCAGCCAAGTCTCCACGCAGTAGATGCAGTCGGAAGCCGGGGTCGTTCAGCTCCTCGGGCTTCTCCGCCACGCTCAGGCGTGACAGAACCCGCGCCAGCCTCGCGATCGCCCCGTCTGCCCCTTCCGCCTGAATGATGGAATCGGCGTAACGCTTTTTCCTTGATTTCCACACCAAGAACTATGCCATGATGTTGCGCGACACGCAACGGAATGCATGGCTCACTGCCGCAATTCAAGAATTGACGGTAAAGTTCTTGCCGTGATAGCATCGGTGTTCCGATTCCAGCAATGGAGTAATCAAAAATGAAAAAGATACTGGCAGCAATGGCATTACTCTTCGCTCCATTCATTCAAGCGGCGGAAAGCGGCGGTGACTATAGCGATACAGTCGATTCGGCAATCTCGATTGATATTCCTTCAATAACTCGCGGTGAAATTAAAGAAGAATTTGGTGGTGTTTACCGCATCAAAATAACAGAACCTGCGGGACTGCGGATTGAAGCAAACGGAAACATAGCTATGACAGGAATTCTTGTTGATGGGAGAAAAGATGAAGTATATGTTGGTGACGGAAGTTATATTCTTGATGATGCAATTTATGTCAGCGAACCATACGGCAATGGTTTTCAAATATATCAAAACCTTGATGCAGGAACTTACTATCTTTCAGTTCAGGGTCGCGATGATGAATCAACAACTGGGGAATACATGTTATCAGTGCTGATAGATGATCACGGTAACACGCCTTATTCGGCAACCCCGATTGATGTTCCTTCAACAACTCGCGTCAAACTTGAGAAAAATGATCTTCATGATGTTTTCCGCATTGAAATAACAGAACCCGCAACCTTGCGGATTGAAACAACGGGAGATACATATATTCTTGGATCTCTATATATAAGGAATAGCAGTGACGAAACTTATTGTGATGACAGAATATGCATTGGACCGGGCAGTAGTGGATATTATTATGGTCTTGATATTGGTGACGGAAAAAACTTCCTAATAGATCAAACACTTAACATGGGAACATACTATCTCTCTGTGGGCAGAATTGATGATTCAATAGTGAGTGAATACACTTTATCAGTGCAGATACTGGACCCATGTACTGCAGATAGTTACGAATGTTTCCAACTTTTCAACCAGTGCGAGCCTATTTCTTTACACATAGGCGTGGAGGAAAATGATCTTGGAATTACAGAAGATAGGGCTAGAACGATTGTCGAGAGCCGCCTAAGGTCCGCTCGGCTATATGATGCCGACAGTGTGCCATATTTTGGTGTTGGTATAGATATTGATGAAGGTGAATACAGCCACATTAATGTTGTTCGTTTTAATTTTTATAAGTTGGTTTCTGATGGATATACAAATACCAGATATCTATCGACCACTTGGGAAAGAGGAACTTTTGGATTGAGTGGTGTTAATTATTCCTCCATCGGTGATGCGATCATGCAATCTATTTCCGAGATGACAGACGAATTTATCAACGAATATCTGCGAGTGAATGAACCGGCTTGCGATTGACCGCCGAGGGTCGCCCCCCAATCGCCCCCCGCGCCTTGACTAAGGCGGCGACCCGCAAGCAAAATAGGGCTTTCGAGTGGGCGGCCGCTAGGTAGAGACGAATGCTTGATACGTTGGTTGAGAGAAACCCCGATATCCTCGGCGGCACGCCAGTGTTCGCGGGAACCAGGGTTCCGGTGCGAACCCTGATGGATCACTTGGAAGCCGGTGACCGGCTTGACGAATTTCTGGCGGACTTCCCAACGGTGTCCCAAAGCCAAGCGATCGCGGTTTTGCAACGGGCGATTTCGATGATCGAATCGAGCAGCGATGAAGTTGCTGCTTGATGAATCCGTCCCTAGGCGGCTAGGAGCCTGCGCCGTAGGAATTCGCGATAGCGAAAATTCGATATCGCCGCGCCCTTGGCTGATCGATTGAGGCGAATATTGGCTGATATTCAACGAAATTGATCAGTCAAGGGCGCGGATGAGAGCGGATTTGCAGCCGTGAATTCCTACGGCGC
>JAPORY010000074.1 GCA_026709985.1 Aestuariivita sp.
GGAACGAGCCGATTTTGTGGAAAAAATGTGGTTCAAGCCTTGATTTTGTATTGGCTGGCTACATCTGTTATATTTCCACCTTTCGCCAATCGCACCCCTCCATTATTTTTGCAAGCGGCTCGGTTATGTGAATTTATGTCTGAACTCAAGCACTAGGACTTGACATTTTTCTGGCCCGACTGTCCATAGTTTTTCTGGAACCAATTATAGCAGCGATCTATTTCCTCCTGCGGGATTTCTTCGACCGGGCCATGAATCATCGCCAGATGCGTTGTCTTTGCAGCCTCTTCCAAATATATTGCGATATTCGTAGCCTCCGTCGCTGATTTACCCATCGTGAACACGCCATGCGCTTTCACAAGTACTGCGGACCCACCCTCGGCCGTTTCCAGGACCGCCCTACCGGTATCGACCTCACCGGGTGTCGCATATTGAGAACACGGTACATCACGGCCAAGGATATGGGTAATGGGCGTTAAGATAGCTGGAATGCGTTCTCCACGTGCTGCGAAACTGCTCGCGTAAGGTGAATGCGTGTGAGCTATGCCGAAAACGTCATCGCGATGGCGGTAGATGTATAAATGAATACCGGTATCCACAGATGGTTTCATCGTGCCTTCAATGACGTTTCCTTCGAGATTGACGACAACCATGGTATCTGGTGCCAAGTGCGCGAACTTAATCCCAGAGGGTTTGATGACAACAAATCCTGTTTCGGGATCTCGTGCAGAGACATTGCCACCAGAACCGACAACCAGATTGTTGCGAGGGAGTTCATGGTTTTGTTCGCAAACTTCGTCTTTGAGTGCTTCCAACATTAGCTGGGTATTCCGTGTGGATAGATAACAATTTTCAAGGACTCTTCGGCCTTGGTCAACATTCGAAAGGCTTCAGCGCTGTCCGTAATGTCGAAGCGATGAGAAATTGCATCTCGCGCATTGATACGTCCAGCTTCGAGAAGGCGAATGTAACTGTACGTATCGGTATGGTCTGAGGAATAACGTGACGTGATCGTAATCTGGTCAAAGTAAGCCTTATGTCCGTTCTGAATCCAATCGGTTTCCGGTGATAAGGGCGCTCCGAGATGTAAGCAGCCGCCTACTTCGACTAGTGCTTGTGCTTGCGCCCAAGCGGCGGAGAATGGAGCCGTTACAATCACCGTGTCCGCCAGACGCCTGTTGTTGAGCATCCGCATGGCCTCGACCGCGTCCTCTTCGTTTGGATTGATCGTGTGGGTTGCGCCGAACTGTCGCGCCTTGCCCAGTCGCCAGTTAGAGAAGTCAAGCGCAACAACTTTGCCAGCGCCGAAAAGAGGCGCCAGATGAATAAATCCTTGGCCCATAAAGCCCGCGCCAACCACCGCAACCGTGTCACCGGGTTGGATGTTGCAAACCTTAAGGCCGGATAGAACACAGGACCAGGGCTCAATCGTCACTGCTTCTTCGTCCGAAATAGCGTCAGACAGTTTATGGGTATCCATGGCCAAGTGTTGTGCAGTGACTTTGAAATATTCGCAAACGCCGCCGGGATCAAGACGCATTGTCTTGTAAAATGGATCACGCGTAAAGTGCCCGCGACGACTGAGATGACTATCGATTCGGCCAACATGATGATTGACGAACACCCGGTCGCCGATCTTGTAGTCGGTGACATTTGCCCCCAACGCTACAACTTCCCCGCAGGGCTCATGTCCCAGCACCTTTGGTTCTGTCTTGTACCAAGCCATTGTTTCACTCCCGCAGAGACCACAGGCACGAGTCTTTAAGAGCATTTCACATTGGTCTATCTCGGGAACAGGTCGTTCTTCGAGTCGAATGTCATCGATTGTATACAGCACGGCAATGCGCATCATATTGGCCATTTTCAATCTCGCCTTAACTCAAGTGCTCGCAACGCATCTGAGAGGGCTTGAAAGCGATCAAACACCGCGTTGTAGGCGGTGTGGTGCTCCGGATTACTTCCGAACCGGTTGATGCAATGGTCGCGTTTTGAAAGATCTATGGGGTCCTGGCCGGTGGCCGCTGCCGCACCGATACATGCGGCGCCCCAGAGACCGAGATCTGACGTTGAATTGACGAGTACATCCTGCCCAATAACATCCGCGATGATGTGACACCAAACGGCATTCCGAGCACCCCCTCCAGTAAGATGCACCGGCACTGCCGGCAATTTGCCTTCGCTCATGCAGCAGTGCCTGAGGCTGAGTGCCGTGCCCTCCATAACGGCACGGCCGAGGTCTGCCTTTGTTGTGCTCGCTGACATGCCAAGGAAACCTGCTCGGATATTCGGCGCAACAAAGGGCGCACGCTCTCCGTTCAGGTACGGAAGGAATGTTATGCCGTTTGCCCCGACCGGCACATCAACCACCAATGTGTTTAATTTATCCGCCATCACGCTTGTTCTATCCCCGCCTAAACTCTGCGGATGTAGATTTGCGAACCAGTCGAATGCGGTCGCCCCTGTAGCAGGTGCCAAAACTCTGACCGGCATGTCTTTGGTCGAGTGCATCACCGTCGCAGCCAGCGGCTTGTCTGTGGGCGTGATCACGTCCGTCAGAATGTTGACGACGGCGGTTGTTCCCATGATCATCATCATCTCACCAGGCTTGGATAATCCCATGCCCACAATCATCGCTCCGAGATCCAAAGTTGGAACGGACACAGGTAGACCCATTGGTAATCCTGTGTCTTGCGCGGCTTGCTTCGTGAGTGAACCCAGAATTTCGGTTGCCCGGCGTGGTTCGGGTAGACGACTACGCAACTCCTCACACTGTAAATGTGAAAGAGAATCGCCGTATGTGCGTATATCAAAGTCGAAGAACGGGATTGTAGCGTTTGAGAAATCTATCCCGATTTCCCCAGTAAGCCGCTGTCCTATAAAATCACCGCAGGTTACAACATGCGCTGTCTTGGCAGCAGCGTCAGGATCATATTTGCGCATCCATCTCCAACCGATTGCCGATGTTCCTGGCCAAAGTGCTGTGTTGCATCCTTGACCGACGGCCCTCAATGCGCCGGACGCGTCCAGTACTGAGAGATCCGCAACAGCTTCTTTTCGCATATCCGACCAAAGAATTGCGTTACGAACGGGTGTTCCATCCGTGTCAAGAGCCCAACATCCATCACCTTGTGCGGCAACTCCAAGGCTAAGAAACGTGCAATCAATGCATTTATAGTTTACGGACGCCAAGCAGTGCACGACGTTCGCCCAAACGTCCTCCATGTTCTGTTCATTGGAGCCATCGGGTCCGCGAAGTATTTTCGAAGGAACTTCTTCTGATGCGATGGCTGTGCCGTCGTGCGTATAAGCGGCGGCCTTTACGGCAGTCGTTCCAACATCAAGGCCGAGCCAGACGTCTGACATGTTACCCTCTGATTCGTTTCACTATATCTGAAGAAAAATTCATCAGTTGTAAACTCCTCTGTTTTCTGTCAGAGATCGGAAGACGGTAGAGAAATATTTTGATAAGGGAGAATCATCATGTGGAATTATATATCTGCTTTTGCTGTTGTGATCGGTTTGACAGTAACAGTGCCTGTTTTTGCGGACGGCCACCTGAGTCTTGAAGGAAAAACGATCGGTGTGGCTGTCGTCGGAACTCAGCACTTTTGGGATCGCGAAGCGTTCAACGGCGCTACAAGCACCGTTGAAAATCTTGGGGGGACGGTTGTGCCTGTCGACGGCGGTCGCGACAATCAAGTTCACGCTGATAATCACGACATCCTTCTCAATAGCGAGGTCGACGCCGTGATTTCAATCCTAGGCGATGGTGCCGTTGAACCTAAGTTCGAAGCATTAAAGAACGCCGGTATCCCTGTCTTCACTGTGGACCATCCCAGCCCGCATGCGGTTAATAATACCACGTCCGACAATTACTACATGGGCACTACGATTGGCCGCTATATGGCCGATGCGATCGGTGGCCAAGGTAAAGTGGCCGTTTTCAATGCGTTCGAGAATGCTTTGCGCATCTGCGGTATTCGTGCCGGTTTATGGAAGTATGTCCTTCAGGATTATCCTGGTATTGAAATTGTGCAACCCGAATTGGCCGAAGAGTTTGCAAATGCCCCGGAAGATGCGCGTAAGAAAACACTCGATTTGTTGAGTCAATATCCCGAAGGCACACTGGACGCGATCCATGTCGGTTGCTGGGACCAGCCAGCGATCGGTGTCGTTCAAGCACTCGAAGAAGCTGGTCGCACAGACATTGTGGTTACGGCCCTTGATGGAGGACCTGACACGCTGGAAATTATGGCGGAAGATGGAACGCCTTTTGTAGCCAATGTCGCTCAGCAGCCAAATTTAATCGGATCGACTTCTGCGATGAACGTCGCTCGTCATTTTGCTGGTGAATCCCTACTGCCGCAAACCTACGTGGATGTTGTTCCCGTAAACGGTCAAGCAGAAGCAAAAGCAACCCATGAGGCACTCGGTTACGGTTCGCTTGATTAATATTTTTGATCTGAATTGGGGTCGGTGGTCTTTTCCCGCCGCCCCCTTTTTGGGCAGAAAAGCTCGTACCGATGTCACTCCAATGTGCATTTTCTCTGCAGGGAGTAACGAAGGAATTTCCAGGTGTTCGTGCGCTTGATAATGCCTCCTTGGATGTACGAATTGGTGAAGTTCACGGACTAGTCGGTGAAAATGGTGCCGGTAAATCCACCGTAGTTAAGGTTTTGGCGGGTGTGTATCAGCCCGATGCAGGGTTGGTGAAAATTGGTGGGGAAACACTGTCTCCACTTACACCTGACTCCGTTCATGCGGCCGGTATCCGCTTCGTTCATCAAGAGTTGCATCTTATTCCGCATTTTACCGTTGCCGAGTCTGTTTTCTTGGGACAGGAGCGATCGCATCGTCTTGGTCTCGACAACAAGGCGATGCGCGAAAATACCAAAGCTTTCCTGCAGAGTATGCTTGGCGTTGATATACCGAGCAATCGTCTTATTCGAGATCTGACAACCGCGGAGCGCAAACTGGTACAGATTGCCCGCGCTTTGATTGATGAGGTTGCAAAGGTTGTAGTCTTTGACGAACCGACCGCACCGCTCGCCAGCGATGAAATTGAAACCGTCATGAGTGCAATTCGTCGCCTTGCGGAACAAGATATCGCAATTCTTTACGTCTCCCATTACCTTTCTGAGATTACCGATATATGCGATCGAGTCACGGTATTCCGACAGGGAAAGACGGTGAAGGTTTTTGATACTATAACAGAGCATAGTGGTCGCGATCTCGTCTATGCTATGGTTGGGAGGAACATTGCGGATATGTTCCCAGCCAAAGGTGATCGTGCTAAAGGTCCGGGTTTGGAAGTCACTGGGCTCAGCGATGGTAGCGCTTTCGCAGATATTTCACTGAGTGTGGAAAAGGGAGAGATTTTCGGCATTGCCGGGCTCATTGGTTCAGGTCGTGAAGAATTGATTGATACGATTTACGGTTTGAGGAAGGCGCAGACCGGCACTTTTCAGCTTGAAGGTGAGCCGTTAATAATCAAAAGTGCCGCGCAGGCAGTTGATGCCGGGATTGTTCTTGTTCCGCGTGATCGCCGCCACGATGGTCTCGTTTTGTCAATGACGATGGCGGAAAACGTAACACTTGCAACGTTGGACCAGAACGCCTCGTTCGGTCTGGAAAACCGACGCTTAGCGCGCGAACGCACCGAAGCTCAGATCACAGCTCTTGATATTCGACCACCAAATCCCGATACCGTGACTCGGCTTTTAAGTGGCGGCAATCAACAAAAAGTGATCCTGGCACGATGGATGGTCACGTCCGCTCGTGTTTTTATATTTGACGACCCGACGATCGGGGTTGATGTCGGTGCGAAATCAGAAATTTATCAACTCATCAATGACCTTGCTGCGAGTGGTGCGTGTGTCATCGTATCTTCGTCCGATCCGGTGGAACTCCAGGGAATCTGTGATCGCATCGCAATCATGATGCGTGGTGAAATCATTGGAGAGCTCCAAACCGAAGAACTGAGCGTTGATGAACTCGTTTCTGCGATCACAGGTGCCAAGTACATTAAGAACTTAACCGATGTCAATTAATCCGGTGCGTCATCGACACAGAAGCGAGATCATTGGTTATCTGCCATTGATTATTTTCGCTGGTGTTCTGCTCTATATCGGCTTGAATGCGCCGAATTTCCTGACATTTCGCAACCTTGAGCTCATTTTGATGCAGAGCCTGCCTACTATGCTTGTTTGTGCCGGGCTTGGCGTGGTTGTCATGGCTGGTGGTGACGATGTGGTTTCTGGCGGAATTGACCTGTCGATACCAGCGACGGCGGTTCTGTCGGCCGGCACTACCGCCGTCATGTTAACTCAAGGATATCCACTTATTGTCTGTGCATTCGTGGCTTTTCTTGCCTGCATGATCGTGGGGTTCTTGAATGCGGCCCTCGTCACGCGCATTGGTATGACGCCGCTCTTGACAACGCTTGCCATGTTTGTTGCGGTCGTTGGCGTAAACAATGTCATAACATCAAGTCGCCGCATCAATGTCGATCATCCGTTGATCGTCGCTCTGCGCTCCCAAGACGTCTTTGGAATCCCTCTCGGCATTGCTGTCGTCGCCGTGGTGCTTGTGATCATCTACTTCGCTACGCACCAAACACGCTGGGGTCTTCACTTGCAAGCAGCAGGGGGCAGCCGAGATGCTGCCGAGATATCAGGCTTGCCGGTACGCTGGCTCTTGGGGCAGACTTTTGTGCTTGCGGCCTTTACTGGCTTCATTTGTGGATTCTTTGTCTTGGCGCGGGGATCGGGTAGTTCACCGGGCGTGCAGGATAACTTGATGATCGAAATGATACTCGCCACCTTTCTCGGAGCTGCGTTTTCTGTACGTCGTGTTGTCACAATGTGGGGTGCTGTCTTAGGGGCAGTGCTCGTCGCGGCCATTTCGATTGGCTTTAAATCAATGGGGGTTAATGTTTTCTGGACGGGCCTAATTAAGGGATCGCTGATTGTGATCGTTGTGGCATTTGCCGCATTGGCACGACGAGGGCGATGACGGACATGAAGATATCGACGAGTCCGAACATGATTTGGATCCTGTTGCAACGCTTTGGCTTTCTCGTTGTTTTTGCCGCATTTTTTTGCCTTTTTGCCGCGTGGAACCCAGTCTTTTTGCAAGGCGGCAACCTTTTGAATGTCATTGAGGGATCCGCCGTCCTGATGATCATCGCTTTGGGGATGACTCTCATTGTGGCAACGGGCGGTATTGATCTCAGTGTCGGTATCGCATTAGACTTTGGAGCTGCCTTTGCTGTTGTCGCTATGAAGAGCTATGGCATGGATTGGTTTGGTGCCGCTTGTGCGGGGCTGATTGGCGGTTCCATTATCGGTCTATTTAATGCGTCTCTCGTGATTGGTTTGCGTGTCAGTCCGTTTCTAGCGACACTTTCAACCTTCTTCATTGGCTCTTCTGTGCAGCGGATCTTTACAAACGGGGGCGGCCCGATTTCACATCGACGCATGCCCGAAGAGTTCCGAAACTTGGCCATTGGCGACGTTTACGGTGTTCCGACCGAAGCGGTTATCGCCATAGTTCTCGTGGTTCTTTATTTCTTGATCTTGGAACGCTCAATCTGGGGTCGTCGAATTCATGCAATGGGCATGCAGCGATCCGCAGCTATTATAGCCGGTATTCGTGTCAATCGTATCCTGCTTCTGTGCTTTATTGCGGCCTCCGTGACCTGCGCTGTGGGTGGATTGATCGCGGCAGCAAACATTCGGATGTTCACGCCTCTGTCCGGGTTCTCTTATCTACTTGACGCAATTGCGGCCGTGTTTATCGGAGCTGCTTTGCATCCTCGCGGTCGACCAAACGTTTTGGGCACGCTCGCGGGTGTTTTGTTCCTCGGTATGGTAGCAAATGGCTTGAATTTAATGGGTCTTAATTTTAACATCAAGGACGCGCTTCAAGGTATCATTCTGGTGTCCGCCCTCGCACTGGCTGTGGCTCAACAACGAGCACGCAACCGATTGGTATCTTGAGAAGTGCAAAGAACGGGATATAGTTAAATCTGATATTGAAATTCGAAATGGAAATGCTATTGCCCCCCGCTATCTTTCCATGCGTAAAAGGTTCATTAAGCTTAATCTCTTTTTATACAATTTCATCGGTTGATAACATGTCCGAATCCGATATTGCAAACAGCGGCAAAAGTTTCTGACGCCGACGATTTAAGAAGCGTAAACTGCAAACGCAGACGAATGAAGTAAAGTTACCGAGGTCGTAATCCTGATCGTAATTCTAATTAATTAACTCATAATAGAGTTGATGCAACAATTGTGAAACAGTTATACGTTTTGTGGCAGCAATTTCCTCAAGCGCCCATTCCACTCCAAAATGCCTAAAGATTTGGTAGTATTTTACAAGAGTGTCGATCTATATATCGTATGTTGGTCACAGAAGTAAGATAGTACCGTTTTGCTTACGGATTAGGAGATTATCATGGGAACCCACTTTCGTCACTTGCCACACAGTGGTCGGTATCAGATAGAGGGTTTCTTGCAGAGTGTTTATACGCAAGCGGCTATAGCTGCGGAGATTGGAGTGAGTCAATCGACGATCAGTCGGGAAATTCAGCGCAATCGGGGACAACGTGGTTACCCAACATGCAAGTGCTAGCGACAGCAGTGACTCGTTGCAGAGTGGCCTTGCTTGTTCCGCGAAAGGTCACGGCTTTCGTATGGGGAATGATGAAGATTTTTTGACGGCACGATTAGCGTCCTGATCAAGGGTCTGGCTGGTGGCGTCCTCGCGGTATTTTTTCGGTGAGCAAGTGTCGGTTCTATGTTCTGATCAAGCGAGATCGTGCCGCTGTGAGGATTTCTGGCAGCACTTACGCCGTCGCGGTAAGACGCCGAAGGGGGCGTTGGTTACGGTGGCTGGTCGGGCTTCGAAACTGGTGCTTTTGTGTCGAGTTGAGCCGACGCCGGCTGCATCGGTTTGCGGAGTCCGGATAGCAATGCTCAATCCTTATACGGTTCGAACCCTGCCGGCTGATAACGGCAAGGAGTTCGCTTATCATACTGAGTTTACGAAGGCTCTTGGGGCTCCGATGTACTTTGCGGAACCCGATGCCTCTTGGCGGCGTGGTCGCAACGAACAGACGGACGGCTTGTTGCGACCGTATTTTCCGAAGGCAATAATGGCACTAACTTGCGTCTTGAGAGCGACGAGAAGGTTGCGTGGGTTGTGGGTCGATTGAACGGTCGGAAGCGAAAGGAATTGAATTATCGGCCCCCTTATCAGGCGATGGCTCAGTTGCTGGCGACGATGACACCGACGGCGCAACGCGCCCACCCCCAGCCCTGTCTCAGTCTGCGGTCTCGGTGTCGTATTGCGCGATTGTGCGGGCTATTTGAGCGGGTTGCTACGAAGGTTCCGTTAAAGAAACAGCCCGGAACAATCGGTGTTAACCATAGGGAAAAATACATTGATACTGATGTCCGGTGCAATTATCGGTGAAGGTGCCTGGAGGCTTTCCGTTTCTTGACCCCGAACAATAGGCACTATGCGCCCGTCACCAAGTCAAGCCGTGCGTCCGATGCTTGATCAACGATACGGCACTCGACGGTTGTGCGAAGATGGCACCTTCCGTCAGATATTTGCGGTTTCCCGCACGACTTAAGGAAACAATTTATTGCAGCAAGAGAAGCATCTTCGGTGCTGGTACTGGTACGCCTTCCTGTCGTCGCTGCCGCAGTTCCGATTGAGGGTGTTTGGGCGTAGCGTCCGGTTTGAACCCGCCGCCGTTAGTGGGGAAGGAAGAAATGATATCTCTTGCGCCGGCGCCTTTTCTGTCCCCTAGGCCAGGACCAAGCTCTTGCCGTGGTAATGCCGGAATTAGAGCCTTGATCACAGCCACAATAAATGGAATTTGAGGATTGGAAGGATTGGGACTATCGGTACCTATTGAATCAGGCATTTAGGAATAGAACCGACGGTTATATAATTCCCTAAATTAACCTTCAGCACCGCCAAGTTTTGGCAGTTCGAACATTATCTCGCCACCTCCTCACCTACACAGTCGGTAGCTTAGGCTCAGCCTAGATCAAGAACACCCAAAATAGGCACAATCGAGTCAGGTCAGAAAATCATTCGCAAGAATTATGCTCCTAAGGCTGCGCTTAATCCCCCGTAACGATGAATGGGCTGCACGCCATCAGAAAATCGTGCGAAGCGGATGATTTTGTGACGCTTACTCAAGCCAACACTCCCGCAGATGACGGCTTCAGAGTCGGACAGAGTATCAATACGATACACGATATTGTTCCAGCAAGTCTCACGACCACTGTTCGGACACCCTTCTGGTATTGATCAAGGATTTAAGACGGGTTTCTGGTGCCCAAGCGTTGAGCGAAGGTTGGGCGGGACTCGCGAGCAACCGAATGCGCTAAAATACCACTCGCCATTCGAGCAAAAACATTCTAATCTAAGTGTGATCTGCCCGAGCTCCAGATAGAGATACAAACCCAATTAGTGCCGTTATTCCATAAGCCCTGCGACTTGTCTCAAATACAACCGATAGGGCATACTTTATTGTGCTGCTGATGTCATCTTGCTGGAAGTTTGTTTGATGACTTGCTATCGTCACGGCAAAGAACGAACTCGCCGAACACGGAACTTGACAATAAGAATGGGAGGAAAAATTATCGGATGGCGAGGTTCGTTTTTGTCACGGGCGGAGTGGTGTCATCGCTCGGAAAGGGCCTTGCATCAGCTGCCTTAGGAGCACTGCTGCAAGCACGCGGTTACACTGTTCGTCTGCGCAAATTGGATCCGTACCTCAATGTCGATCCGGGAACGATGAGCCCTTTCGAGCATGGTGAAGTCTTTGTGACGGATGACGGTGCCGAGACCGATCTAGACCTAGGGCACTACGAGCGCTTCACTGGCGTTGCCGCAAGACGAACCGACTCAATATCGTCTGGTAAGATTTACTCCACAGTCCTAGAAAAAGAACGCCGAGGCGATTATCTTGGAAAAACCATTCAGGTGATTCCGCACGTTACCGATGAAATCAAACAGTTTATTGCAATTGGCGAAAATGAAGTCGACTTTATGCTGTGCGAAATCGGCGGCACCGTCGGAGATATTGAAGGCCTTCCCTTCTTTGAAGCCATCCGCCAATTCAGCCAAGAACAGGGCTCGGGTCAATGTATCTTCATGCATCTCACGCTCCTACCATTTATTGCTGCAAGTGGAGAATTAAAGACGAAACCAACGCAGCACTCCGTGAAGGAATTGCGAGCAATAGGAATCGCTCCTGATATCTTGCTTTGTCGATCAGAGATCGAAATCCCGGAAAAGGAGCGCCAAAAACTCGCACTCTTTTGCAACGTTCGCAGCGAAGCCGTGATCGCCGCTCCCGACTTAACAACAATCTATGATGCGCCACTCGACTATCATCACGAGGGTTTGGATCAAGCGGTGCTGAATGCGTTCCAAATCAGCCCCGCACCGCGGCCTGATCTGTCACGATGGAAGGATGTGAGCGAGCGATTCCACAAAGCCGAAGGAGAAATCCGAATCGCTGTCGTGGGCAAATACACCACGATGGAGGACTCTTATAAGTCAATTGTCGAGGCTCTTGCGCATGGCGGTATGGCTAATCGCGTCCGTGTTTCTATCGAATGGATTGATGCCGAAATTTTTGAACGAGAGGAACCCGCGTTACACCTTGCCGGTTTCCACGCGATACTCATACCGGGCGGGTTCGGCGAGCGGGGCACGGAAGGTATGATTAAGGCGGTTGAATTCGCTCGCAAGCGCAAAGTGCCATACTTTGGCATTTGTCTCGGTATGCAGATGGCTGTCCTTGAGGTTGCGAGAAATGCTGCTGGATTTCAGGATGCCGTGTCTGAGGAGTTTATCCCGCAAGAAGGCTCAAAGAGTGCGACCTATATTATCTTTCACCTAAAAGAGTGGATTCAAGGGAATAATAAAATTGAACGACATCTCGGCGATGACAAAGGGGGCACAATGCGTCTCGGTTCCTATCGAGCAATCCTAGCCAAGGGATCCAAAGTCGCCCGCGTTTATGGTCAGACACAAATTGATGAACGCCATCGTCATCGCTATGAGGTTGATCGTGAATACTGTCCTCAACTCGAGAAAACGGGCTTGTGCTTTTCCGGGATGTCCCCTGACGGGCGATTGCCGGAAATCGTTGAATGGCGAGATCACCCTTGGTTTATCGGCGTACAATTTCATCCCGAGTTGAAGTCCAAACCTTTTCAGCCTCACCCGCTTTTTGCCGACTTTGTTCGTGCTGCGTTAGAAAATAGTCGGTTAGTGTAGCACGACTGTAGCCAAAAACATTCAATGAAAATGTCCAATGATCACTGACGTGCGCAGTGAACCTTCTTACACGAGAGAGAACCATGCTGGCAAAATTACTGCAACAGTTGTCCAACTCCCCGCCCCCACAATCCAATTCTTCATACTCAAAGGGTCAAGTAGCCCTTGCCGCTTTGATGGTAAGAATCGCTCGTGCGGACGGTGAATACACGAGAGATGAAGCCACGGAAATTGATCGATTTTTGATCAAGAGATTCGATTTAACTCTCGAAACAGCGGAGAATTTGCGGGGGGAAGCCGAAGCCTTCGAAGCTGCCGCAACGGACACGGTTCGATTCACGCGAGAAATCAAGCAGTCTGTCAACTACGATGATCGCCTTAGCGTTATCGAAGGTTTGTGGACAATCGCACTCGCCGACGACAATCGCGATCACAACGAAGACGCCGTTATTCGACTGGCAACCAACTTGTTAGGGATTACCGATGTCGAAAGTGCTCGAGCGCGTCAAAGAGTAAGCAAAAGCTGATCGTCGAGTTGATAGAATTCCGACAAATGGGGCTGCTTATTGCTCGCTTGCACAATGCTTGATCCAACTTAGGGCTTCGTACGCGCTAACTCTCGCAGAAGTTTAAGTGAGCAATAGGGAATTGACCGCCTTACATAATACTCATACCGAATCGATTAGTCGAAGCATGATGGCTTAGTTTTCTGAAACGCAGGAAAAGCCGCCCCTATTGAGTTTGGGCTACCTGTCATGAGTTGACGAAGGGCATTCATTGGGAGTTTGCGATGAGTTGTTGCCAAAGTGCGGTAGGGGAAGTGACCGTCGCGGGAAACCTCAATGAACTTGAATACCGTTAACGCGTGATGAGAAAAACCACAGGATGTTACTTCGATTAAAAGAGTGCCACCACGCGACTGACTAGACTTGTGAAACCCAACATTAAGAGAAACGTCCAGCGCAATATCTCTACCTTGAACGCGGCAAGGTCGTTTCTAACTGACGCGAGTTCGACCTCAATAGATGCGAGGCGGCTCTCTACGGATTAAATGTCGTCTTTTGTCGCTAAATTGCCGACCAAATAGCACTGAATAACTCTTGGTGCCTTTCGCTTGCTTCGGCTGAAATTCTAAGTCCACTTAAGTTCCTTGGCGATGTCATGAGTATCATAGGCGGGTTGAGCCATTTTGTGGAATCCATCCTAAATTGGAGACCCAAAACCTATTAAGTCCGAATGATATTATCAATTTGCGTGTCGGGGGCGCATTGATCTAGTTTTGATGGCGCCACAATGCGCCAATAGTAAAACGATATTCCTGCGATGTCTCGCCTTGAAGGCCTAGTGTACCAACATCATTGCATTGATGGAAATATCATGTTCATTGTGGCTAAAATCTACCGCCGTTACAAGTTACAATCAATAATTTCCAGCTCTAGCCCTTTATAAAATCTTTTTGCGGCCATTGATAAAATACCGCAGTAAACTCACTCGACGTCTCAAGAAAAAACTTGGCAGTGACCGTTAACTCGTCCAAATGATTGCACTATACTCTGATCATAAAGCCGTCGGCATACAACCATAATGAAGGCATAATCAATATGTGCATTGATCACTTACTGTCAGCCATTAAACTGACTGACTTCCCAATTAAAGTCTTGCCGCTCAGTTACTTCAAAAACCTCTGAATTGGTGCTTCATGAAGATCGGTATCCTCCAGTGTGGTCACGCACCAAAAGCTTTGCAAACGAAACATGGCGATTATGCCGACCTCTATAAAGCTCTCCTATCCAAGTATGAATTCCAATTTGCGACATACGAGGTTGTCTCAGGAAAGTTTCCCCGCAATGCTTGCTGCGCCGACGGTTGGCTCATCTCTGGGTCAAAACACGCGACCTACGAACAGCACGATTGGATTACGTCACTAGAGGGTTTCGTTCGAGCTATTGCGAAGACAAACCGACCACTGATCGGAGTGTGTTTCGGCCATCAAATTATTGCGCAGGCTTTGGGTGGAATAGTGACGCAATCCCCTCACGGCTGGACCATCGGCGCGACGACCTATCAAACGAATAGCGGTCCTCTTGTATTGAACGCTTGGCATCAAGACCAAGTCATCACGAAGCCTCCTAACGCTCAAGTCGGGGCAAGTAACCACCGATGTAAGAACGCAATCTTGACATACGGCGATACCATATGGACGATTCAAGCACATCCAGAGTTTGGAGTCGACTTCATACGAGGTTTGATCGACGCACGCAAAAAAGATGGCATCCCTTCGACGCTCTTGACAAAAGCAAAAGCAAAATTGAATGAGTCGACCGACAGTGCCAAAGTCGCTGATTATATGACGAATTTTTTTGCGAGGGGCGTGCAATCTGACGCCCGATGAAAGATCCATGGTTCTCTTTGCAGAATATTATGGATCTGCGGCCGCCCATACGAGACCTAAGTATTGACCTCCTCAGTCTGCAACGAACTTCCTCAATATCCCAACAGTTGGTATGCCGCGACGGCCCCAATGACCAAAGCACGGGAAGCTCTCGTCGGCAATTCGAAAGCCGACATTTGTGTTATTGGTGCTGGACTTACCGGACTGTCAGCGGCCCTACATCTCGCACAGCTAGGAAGACGGGTGATCGTGCTTGAAGCTCGTCGCATTGCCTACGGTGCTTCTGGTCGAAATGGCGGGCAATTAAACTCAGGCCAAAGCCTTGACCAAGATGTTCTTGAGCGGCGGATCGGCGTCAGTGACGCCAAGAAATTATGGCTTTTGGCCGAAGAAGCCAAGCATTTGGTCAAGACCCTGATTGCGCGGCATAAGATAGACTGTCACCTTCGGCCCGGTGTCGCTCGAGTCGGGTTCAAATCTAGGGATACAACTAAACTCTACAAATACGCTGAACTGCTTCGTGAGAAATATGATTATGAACAGATTGAAACGGTCGACGCCAATGCCATGCGAGATTTGTCCCCAGCTTCGGTCTATCACGGCGGGATGGTGGACTGGGGCGCTGCACATCTCCATCCTCTGAAATTTGTCGTTGGATTGGCTTCAGTGGCGGAGGCAGCAGAAGCCAAGATCTATGAACTGACGACCGCGAATTCGATCAACGCAAGCCGACCCCTTGAAGTTATCACCGACAACGGTAAGGTGTTAGCCGATTTCGTCATTCTAGCGTGTAATGGCTACCTCGGACAGCTCAATCAACAGGTCGCAAAGCGTGTATATCCGATACACAACTACATCATAGCAACAGCCCCGCTCAAGGATGAAGCAAAGCAGATATTGACACAGGATATCGCTGTTTTTGATACGCAATTTGTTGTCAATTACTTCCGTCTTAGCCACGACAATCGCCTTCTCTTTGGCGGCGGGGAGAGTTCTAGCGATCAACAAAATCCTACCATCGAAAGTCTTGTGCGACGACCGATGAAGAGAATATTCCCTCATCTTAAAAGGGTCATCATTGATTACGCCTGGGGAGGTAAACTCGCAATTACTCGGAGTCGCTTCCCTTACTTCGCTCAGCTTGCCCCCAATGTATTTACAGCGTCTGGATACTCGGGTCACGGGCTTGGAACAGCAACCCATGCGGGCATGCTTATGGCTCGCGCAATTGCTGGCGACAGCGCCAGTTTTGATACAATGGCTCGGTTTGCGCCAAAACCGCTCCCCGGCGGAACCAATCTAAGTACCCCTCTGCTGCGCCTGGCTCTATGTTGGTACGCGTTGCGTGACCGGCTCGGCTTTTAACCTAATCTTTCGCGTTTGCCTCAAGCTACGAAATTACGATAATCTACCAAACGTTATGGCGCGAGGGAATGATGCTAGACATGACTTTAGATAGGGTGTGCAAATGGAACGGGCTATAGACACGTATCAGGCGGAACCAATCCCTGCTGCTGCCCAAGATGCAATCGAAGAGTTATTACAGTCTGGTGATTTATTTCGCTACACCGCAAGTTCTGATGCTCCCGTCGCACTGCTTGAGGAGGAGTTCGCAGCTCAGATTGGCTCTAAATTTGCCTTGGCAGTTTCGTCATGCTCAGCAGCAATATTTCTCGCACTGCGAGCGCTAAATCTTCCGCACGGAGCGCGTGTCTTAGTACCAGGCTTTACATTTGCCGCGGTACCATCGTCAGTAATTCACGCAAACTGTACCCCTGTACTTTGTGAAGTCCTGTCAAACTATCGAATCTGCTTAGCCGACTTTGAAGACAAGCTTGCGTCCGCAGAGGCGACCGTGATCAGTCATATGAGAGGCCACACTTCAGATATGGCTGCCATTATGTCGCTGTGTGATCGCCAAGGCATCCCGATTATCGAAGACGCCGCCCATTCACTTGGATCGACGTGGGGCGGGCAAAATATCGGCACCATTGGGAAAATGGGTTGCTTTTCCTTTCAATCATACAAGATGATCAACGCTGGCGAAGGGGGTATGTTGATCTCCGACGACATTGATCTGATTGCCCGCGCTGTGATTATGTCCGGGGCATACGAGCACAATTGGAAAAAGCACCCCGTATTGGCCGAGGCCTTTGCTCCCATTCAGAACAAATTACCGCTTTACAATCTACGCATGTCGAATCTTTCGGCTACGGTCATCCGCCCGCAAATCCCGCTCCTTTCCGAACGATCTAAAAGGGGACTGCGCAATCATGACTATTTTGCCGATAAACTTACGAGGTCAAAGTACATTGATGTACCAAAACCACTTGATCAAGAAGTCCGAGCACCAGACTCGATACAGTTCAATTTAGTCGGTCTTGATGATACCGCCGTTTTGAAGTTTGTCCGAGCTGCGCAACGCCGAGGAGTTCCCACTGAAGTTTTTGGCTTAGGCGAAGACAATGCCCGGGCCTACTGGAACTGGGAGTTTCTTGATGTGATTCCCGACCTACCAAAAACTCGCGATATGCTGCTCCGCGCTTGCGACGTTCGATTACCAGTGAGACTAGATCTCGCGGATATCGACGTGCTTGCTGAAAACTTGCTCGCCGCTATTGCAGAAGCTACGAGTTGACGTTCGGTTCGACACCAAAATTCTCGCGAACCAGACTAGCGCTCCTGCCTGTGTCATTGCCAACGACAGCCCTCACAATAAATGTGCAAGATTGTCGGTTCAGAACCGTGTGTTTTGGTGTGCTGTGAACTGACTGTTCTTTGTAATTTTATGACCAGCAAGAACGTCGTTGGATAGGGCAGAAGCCCTAAATTGATATCGCAGACAGTCTTCGTCGATCCCGGCTAGAATCTCGAACATCCCCTTGTGTCGAAGGTCTCCCATTATCTGAATTCATGAGCCCGCGACTACTTCTAAACTCTTAACTGAGTTCAGATAGCTTTCTTTGCAAGTCAGCCAATTGCGCCTTGATGTCTTCAATTTCTGAACGAGACTCTCCTTGCTGTTCTTTCCTCAGCGACGTTGTGCCCCAACCTGCTGTCATCGCCTTGATGAATGCTTCCTGCTGGGCCCTAATTGCTTCAAACCCTGGCATCGTAGCCAAGGGATTCATTTTTTCCATATTCTCCATCAGTTGCGTTTGACCTTCCCGCAGGATTTCAAACGAACTCTGAAGGAACTGTGGCATCAGCCCGCCGCCTGGAAGCATGTAACTTCTTACAAGGTCATTGAGAACATTGATCGGCAGAACGTTTTCACCGCGGCTCTCGTGTTCTGCGATTATCTGGAGCAAATACTGCCGAGTCACATCGTCGCCAGACTTTAGATCAACAATTTGAACTTCTCGTCCACTTCTGATCACCGAGGCAATATCTTCGAGCGTAACATAATCGCTTGTTTCGGTATTATATAAACGCCGGCTCGCATAGCGTTTGATCAGTAGGGGTGTTATCTCGTCAACCATTTGTGCGCGCCCCAAAATCCGTGTGAAAACTCAGATGATGCCGTATCTTAACGGCAAGAACACATCATATCTACTTTCAGCGTTCGTAAATGAAAAGCGTCCTTTGCAACTTAATGAACTCCAATTCATGCCTTTCGGAGAAAGGCCAATGCCTTAGGGCGTATTAAGTTATAAACGCCTTAAAAGTTAGATATATTGATAAGGGAATTTGCCTATTTTTGAGCTACTGTTGCGACGCTCCACCCGATTTTTATGGTCGATAATATCTTCTCTTTCGTCATGCAAGCGATCGGTTACGATGCTCGGGGCTTGGTGTTAACGATACCTTCTGAAGAAGTGGTTTAAGCCACCAGTTTGAGGTAAGAGTAGCCGGTAGATATGTCTGAACGCCGACAAGAGGAGCGTGCGGCAGACGCGGTCGTTCAAAGTATTCAGTATATGGTTTTCGGCGGCAAAACCGCCGAAAATCATCGAATCGCTGGATTCTGCTCGAAAGATGGGTTAGGAGCGCCTATTTTTTAATGCTTCCTTACTACGCAAGCTAAACGCTGATGAGTCCGATCTTGTTACAGCAATGACAAAAGTATGGGGAGCGGGATCACTTCGCAAGTTCGCTGACATCAAGACGGAACGCAAGAATTTGCTGGATCACTTGCGAGCGGGGGATGCGCCGTCCGACCGCTCTATTGTTTGGCGGTTATTTCAAGCGTTTACATATAGAGAGATTAAGGCTCTGCTTAACCTGGCGGAAACTGATCCCGAATCACTGCCTTCAATCGCCGCCAATGATCGGGGTCGCGTAAGCCACCATCTCGCGAAAGCGATACCGACCTCATATCGCCAGTCCACTTTTAAAGCTTGGCATGAAGCTGAGAAGCAATTGCAGATTAGAGCGCATCCTAAATCGACAAAAGAGCGTGAGGGAATAAGCCTAGGTTGGTGACTGCTGCGGGTTGATTAAAGCGGTTGAAAAGGTTACGATGACTGAAGAATACGACAGCGCCCTGGCGATTGCTAAGCTGGACGGCGAGATGAAAGCAATCAGAGCGGAGAATGAAGCAATGGAATCTCGAATTGATACGAGTTTAGCCAATCTACGCACTGAAATGGCCACCTATCGCGAGGACGCGGCCAAGCGCGAGACGCGGTTGCTCCTATCGATCGCCGTTATGATCACCCTTGCCGTTTCCATAATCAGCCTCGTCGTTTTGTTGCCGGCGGGTTAGCCGAATACAACAGTTGCTGGGTTGCGGCTGGACCTCGAATTCTGAATCCCTACAATTAGGGCGAATTAAATCTTAAACGCCTTCAAAGTTAGGTGTATTGATTAGGTTATTTTGCCTATTTTTGGGCTACTGTTGCGACCTCCGATGCGGTTTTCATGTCGATAGTATCTTCTCTTTCGTCTTGTAAGCGATCGGTTACGATGCTCGGGGCTTAGCGTTAATGATACCTTCTGAAGAAGTGGTTTAAGCCACCGGTTTGACGCAAAAATAGCCGGTCGATATGTCCGAACGCCGACAAGAGGAGCGTGCGGAAGCTGCGGTTGTTCAAAGTATTCAGTATAGGTTTGAACGCCTTTCGCCATACTTAGATGAACGAAGCCGTCGATTATTTGCGGCAACTCAAGCGGCGGTTTTGGGGCGCGGCGGTATTTCAACGGTTGCAAAGATCACGGGTCTCGCACGGTCAACCATTCGACGCGGCCGGCAAGAACTTGACGGGTTACGACCGATGGCCGCGTTCGGACACAAACACTTTCCCAAGGCCCTACGACTGCTGATCACCACCGACGGCGGCGGGCCTAATGGTGCCCGTGTCCGGTTGTGAAAAGTCGAATTGCCGAAGCTTGCGACCGAATTTAACCTAGAGATTTCGGTCTGCCACTCACCACCCAGAACCAGCGAGTGGAATAAAATCGAACACCGTCTTTTTTCCTTCATCAGCATCAATTGGCGTGGCAAGCCGCTCCGTGATCTGGCAACGATTTTCAACCTTATCTAGTCAACCACGACTGATACTGGTCTGAAAGTCTATTGCGTTCTTGATCAGAACCATTGCGAAAGAGGAAAGGCCATCAGCGATAAGATCATGGACTCCCTCAAGCTGGTTCGAAATTCCTTCCGTGGTGAATGGAATTATACGTTGCTTCCTTTGGCCACTAAGGAGCGCTTCTGATTTAATGAGTCCTTAACTGCGCTTTACTTAGACAAGGTCTTTGATCGCCCACATCACGTGGAGAGTCTGAGCGAAAGTCCGCAGCTTGCCCTAAGCTTGTAATTTTCAAAGCTCTCCTTGATCATGGCGGCTAATCGTCAGCGCATACTTAACCGCCACACAAGAAAAAAGCGGGCTCGAAAGCCCGCTTAATGTTAACCGTTCGCAGATTTAGTTTTCTGTCGTTACTTGGCGGATGCTTTTTTGGCCGCAGCTGTAACTTCATTCGTTGCTTTTTTGAGAGCAGTAGCGGCGTCTTCCGACAAGTCTTTTCCCGCCGCCATCATCAACTCAACAGTGTCCATTTGAACTCTCTTTGCAACCTCAGCGTAAGCCGCCAAGTTCTCAGCAGACACTTCTGCCGAAGCCGAAGCGAAATCAGCTACAGCCTTGGCGTAATCGGCTGGCTCTTCTTTAGCCTTGGACATTTCGCTCAGTTTAGCAATTGTGTCCTTGGTCCATTTGTTAGAGATCTCAGCGGACTTTTCAGCAGCACTTAATGCGACTGCAGAAAGCTTCTCATTTAGGGCTGCCGTGGTCTTGTAAGCACCCTCCATAGCAGTGGTGTCTACTGGGAATGCACCCATCATATCTCTCATGATGGAGGTGAAGTCAGGTGACTTGGTCATTGATTTATCCTTTCACGTTATCGGGCGAGTAAGCTCGCAATTTGTATCTATGAGAGATATAGATGCTGCGTTGCAGCATTTCAAGAAAAAATTTCTGCAATGCAGCATTTTTTTGCTTTTTTTCTGTGACCGCTGAAAGGCCTTGGTCAATCGGTCAAACCGAATGGCCAGCCACACCCATCAGCCGATCATTTTCCTCGCGATGGTATTTGAGTTCGGCTGGAGTTAATTTCAGTACCGATAACTGTGGTATTAAGGGCTCTACTCGGTGGAGCGATGCAGGGAACTCGCCCTAAGTATGACGCAACCGAACGCGATTAAACTACTTCATAGTTCAGTTGAATGATTAAGCCTTGCCGCCCGCGAAGGTTTTTATTTGCTGAGAGTGGCTATCGCTGGTGCCAATACCAGATCAACAGCCCCCACGCCCTTTCTCCTTCGTCTAAGAGGGGTTTTGAAAATCTACGCGAAATCTGTAACCCATACTCATTCTGAGGGCATCCCCCATTTTTGTTGCAAGCGCTCAATGATCTGATCTCTTGTTTGTCGGTAAACTGTCAATTTGGCGTCCCGAGTCTCACCGATTCCCGTTGGATCCATAATTGGCCAATATTCCACGGAGAGATAAAAGAATCGTGTTAATTCGAGTGCTCGCCGCTGCGCTGCTGGCGACAGCGCGACAACCAAGTCAAATGAGCTCAAATCGTCTCCCCATTGTTCCATCTCATCAAAGGAACGTGAGCGATGACGATTGAGTTCAACCTCCATCTCATGACAAACGGCGATTGAAAATCCATCAATCTCCATATCGTTGTGGACCCCAGCCGATTGAACATACGTCCCCGTACCATAAAATTTTTTCATTATCCCTTCTGCCATCGGAGACCGTACTGCATTATGGTCACAGCAAAACAAAACCGACTGCGGCAGCGGTAAGGTCACTCTAACCCCCGAAATGCAGTACGCAGATTAGGGTGAACAGTCTGCGAGCCGTATCATTGTCAATCTGTGCCTTTCCGTCTAGCCGTTCACGTAATACTCGACTACCTTCGTTGTGTATTCCGCGTCGCGCCATGTCGATCGTTTCGATCTGCGAGGGTGGTAACTTCTTGACGGCTTCAAAGTAGCTCTCACAAATCTGGAAGTAATCTTTTACAACTTGTCGAAAGGGGCCAAGAGACAGGTGGAACTCCCCGGCAGGCTCGTCGGCTTCGGTCTGGATTTCAAATACAAGTCGCTTATCGCGAATAGATAACTTCAGTTTGTAGGGACCTGCTAACACATCGCGGTCATCCCGCTTTGGCAATTCGAATGAATTATCTTCCAAGAGTTCGAAAATGGCAATTTCTCGCTCTTGTTCAATCTGTGGTGTCGGTGGCGGTAATTCGGAATCGTCGAGGTCAATTGAAGTTATTCTTGTCATCAATTCCGTCTCCGTAATTCTTGCACGCGTGCACCGACCGATAACTCATGAGCCTCAAGTCCCTCAGCATTTGCTAGTCGCATCGCTATGGGTCCAAGCGCTTGTATACTTTCTTGCGAAACCCTTACCACTGAGGTCCGCTTGAGAAAGTCGAGCACCGATAAGCCCGACGAAAATCGAGCGGAACCTGCAGTGGGAAGGACGTGATTGGATCCGGCGATATAATCGCCAATGGCTTCTGGCGTCCAACGATCCAAAAAGATTGCGCCGGCATTCCGACATCGTGCAGCAAGTTCCTCTGGGTTCGCCACACAAAGCTGGAGGTGCTCGGGTGCTATGCGATTAGATAGTTCGGTTGCGGCCTCAAGATTTTGAACAAAAATTATTGCGCCAAAATCTTCCCAACTCGTTCTAGCCATTTTGCCACGCGATAATGTCGGCAGATTACGATCAATGGCCCGCGATACCGCCTGACCAAATTCTTTCGAGTCAGTTATGAGAATGGCCTGTGCGCTCTCATCGTGCTCGGCTTGACTCAATAAATCCAGCGCGATCCATTCTGGATTGTTCTCATGGTCAGCGATAACCAGAATCTCAGAAGGGCCAGCAATCAAATCAATTCCCACGCGACCAAAAACTTGCCGCTTTGCAGCGGCAACAAACGCATTTCCCGGGCCAACAATCTTGTCAATGGGACGAATTATGTCAGTGCCAAAAGCCAGTGCGGCAATCGCTTGCGCGCCACCGACCCGATAAACTTCATCAATTCCAACAATTTTGGCAGCTGCCATTACTGTGGGATTGATGACCCCTTTTGGCGTTGGAACAACCATAACAAGTCGCTCTACACCCGCGACCTTTGCCGGAATGGAATTCATCAGCACACTGGAAGGATAAGCGGCTGACCCGCCCGGCACATATAGCCCAGCAGAAGCCAGCGGAGTCCAACGCCAACCTAACATCGCTCCACTATCGTCATACCATTTTTGATCTTCAGGAACCTGTTTTTGGTGATAATCTTTGATCCGTTGTGCCGCTGTCGCGAGCGAATTACGGGTGGAATCCGAAACAGTTGCCGCCGCTTCCTCAATCTCGGACTCCGAAACCCTGATTGTTTCAGCCGTAATCTCAAACTCATCGAATTGGCGGGTCAAATCAATCAAGGCCGCGTCACCGCGGGTTTCCACCGCCGCAATTATTTTCGCAACTGTGTCGTCGACATCATGAAAATTCTGTCGGCTTCGCCGCATTAACAGGGTAAAGTTCTCTTCGAAATCCGCCGATTCTGCGTCAAGAAATGTAGCCATGTAACGGATCCAAAATTGTCAATTTACCTTGATAGCTTTGTGCCAGCAGAACGTTGTTAGTAGAAACTTGGGGCTCTGATTTTCTTATTGCCAATTGAAGAGTTGGATTGCTGATCATATTGGACGATGACTCGATTTACTCTGATTAAGCCATACTTTGAGAAGCGCCAATTTGATCACGTTTAATGCATCGCTTTTACGGTCGGGACTGCCCCTTGAAGCTATCACGCTCGACGCGCCAAACCTTTCCTAATCTCTGTGGTGCAACGGTGCGCACGAAAACTGATACCGACTCTCAAGGGCAACGTAAGACGCGGTTAAAGCAGCGGTGGGAATATCGCTCACCGACGTCAATCTCAATGGGGTCTAAGCAACCTGACGTATAAGCTATCGTTAGATTTGATTATCCTTCTCGACAACCAGCGATCTCTCAAATCTATAGGGGCCTCTCACTAAACGAGTAGAAACTCTCGCAATACGACTTCATACGCTTGCTCAACAAGGGTAACAAATAACTATTCGCGTTAACGAGGCAGGGCACGGTGGTGCATCGCGATAACATGAAGCTTTTGGGCATCTGCTGACGGGTGAGGGATTGCCTGAATCCACTGGTCGTCTCTGACATCAAACACCGTGATCGGGTTGTAAACCAGATTTTGCCGCATAAGGACGCGTAACATCTTTAAGGGTTGCATCTATTGCCTCAACTTCAAGACGGATTCCACCGTCGCCGGCCATCGTGAGCGTGACGTGTCCCGCACCATCTTCTGTTGGATTAAACTCTAGACACAGCAAAGACAGAACCAGTTCTCGGCTTGCCTGATCAATGCCCTGCATGGTGACCTTCATAACATTTTCAAAAACCAGTACCGATTGCACACGTTGGCGTGGCGCATCGGGCGCTTCGCGTTCTTCCCAACGAAACCTGTTAAGGAGCAATGCAAATCGGCGTTCGTCACGCAGATAAGTCATTTCAGTGATCGGAAAGATAGAATCTTGCACCAGAGACGAAATTATCTTGAGATCTTCCCAATCTCTTGCGCCGAGATGCAGTGCCGACTCTTCAGCATCCTCAAATCTAGCATCTTCACTCATTTGTTTCGTATCCGCATGATTTTCGCGCCAACACCGCGTAGTTTCTGCTCAACCTGTTCGTATCCTCGATCTAGGTGATATACGCGATTAACAATAGTTTCTCCTTGCGCAACAAGTCCAGCCAAAATGAGCGACATTGACGCACGAAGATCTGTCGCCATCACTGGTGCGCCGCGTAGTTTGGCAGGTCCTGTCACTTTCGCAACGCCACCATGTATGCTGATTTCCGCGCCCATTCGAACCAATTCTGGCACGTGCATAAACCGGTTTTCAAATATTTTTTCTTCAATTCGACTTACTCCTGTTGCCCGACACAGCAAAACCATCATTTGCGCCTGCAAGTCGGTCGGAAATCCTGGAAATGGTGCCGTTGTGACGTCAACGGGTTTGATTCGCTCATCTTCTTTGCTTACAGTTATTCCTCTTGGCGTCTCAGTTACTAACACATCGGCTTCTTCGAGCTTGCGACAAAAATCAGCTAATAGATTCCGTCGTCCACCGATCAACTCCACGCTTCCTTGCGTGATTGCTGGCACGAGCATATATGTTCCTAACTCAATTCGATCGGCCACGACTTCATGTCGCGCCCCGCTCAAGCTGTCGACCCCTTCAATGACGATTGTACGCGTCCCCTCACCCGTAATCTGCGCTCCCATCGCCTTTAGACAGGCAACGAGATCCAAAATTTCGGGTTCTTGTGCGGCATTTTTGAGAACGGTTGTCCCCTTTGCGAGCGTTGCCGCCATCACAGCATTTGCCGTCGCACCGACAGAGATGATCGGGAAGGTAAAGGTTTCCCCAATGAGCCCACGGCTTGCTGTGGCTCTAACATATCCATCTTGAAGATCAAGCCGCGCTCCAAGAGCTTCAAGAACAGCTAGGTGTAGATCCACGGGGCGCGCTCCAATTGCACAGCCGCCTGGCAGCGAGACAATTGCTTGCCCCGCCCGCGCAAGCAATGGTCCCAACACCAAAATTGATGCCCGCATTTTTCGGACGATATCATAATGAGCAAGATGCTTCGATATCCTGCGACTTGATAGCGAGATCGTCGCCTGATCGTTGTATCGGGTTACTTGCGTCCCAAGCGATTCGAGTAGCACCTCCATGGTGAGTATATCACTCAGTCGAGGGATATTCGTTAAGATCAGCGGCTCTTCTGTCAATAATGACAGCGGCATCAGCGCTAAACAAGCGTTTTTTGCCCCAGCGATCGGAATGGAACCCTGCAACGCTCTCGATTCTTGCACAACAATCTGATCCAACGAACTAACTCTCCTTATCCTTGTTGGATTTTACCTCGTGTTGCTGCGACCGCTCACGGGCCTGCTGTTTGCGCTTTGCAAGATTCCGTTTTAGGGCGGCTTCAAGGCGCTGTTCCCGATTAGTCTTTGTCAAAGAATGGCGAGAATGAGAAGGCTTGTGCGGCATGAATTCAGTCGATTTTGGTGATACCATCAAGCCTAAAACGAACTTGAGATCCGCTTAAGTTCATGGTAGGGTTTGGCTTGTAAGGCTGCTGTAGCTCAGTGGTAGAGCACTCCCTTGGTAAGGGAGAGGCCGAGAGTTCAATTCTCTCCAGCAGCACCACAATGTACCCGCGATGACCCCACAATCTAACCATGGGGGAGATAGCTTTATCGCGCTGCAAGGTTCCGTAGTCAATGAACGGGACTTTTCCTCCCGAAGTTGCGGGATTACTTGTGTCGATTGGTCGTCGGCAAGCCTCCACCAGCAAAAACAGGATACTGCCGATATCAAGTGATCTTCGGCTTAACGTATCAAGGGTGCAATTCACGTGGCAAGGGCTCGGCTCACCCGTTGGAACAATCTTACGCATTTTTGTCGCTTCTTGCGAACATAATGTCGCCTTAATTTTTGGTGATTGCTCCAACTGATCAATAGCATTTCGGCGAATTTATAGATACCAAACAGTCTTACCGAATTCGATATAGCCACCATGCGCCTGACAGACGACTAAATATTGCTTATTCTCTGGAACCAGCACATGACGCCGGTTAGGCCCTCTTGTGAGATTACTTCTGAAGTTTCACCAACGCCAAGGAAATGGTTATCGAATGTCCGGTGAAAATTGAAGAATACCGAGCGATGCACCGCTAATGAGGATCTCCCTCCGCCGACGCCTATCGTTCCAGAGAAGACCAAGAGCCGCCCACGGGAGATATCCGAACGCATTGAAGCCGAACCGAACATATATCCGAAGAACAATGCAAGTCTCGCGATTGACTCTCGCACACCCAATAGCACGATCGGGGTTTTGATTGTAATTGAACAATACGGTTCGGGAACATTGTTCTATCCGACAAGGAGTTCAGACGGCTGGACTTCCTACGAAGACGCCGCAAATCTATATTCCAAAGGTGGCGCTGATGAATTACAAGGAGCAGATGTTCGGTAGTGGGAAATGCGGTAGATCGCGCCAACCAAGTCGAATATTCGAGCAAGAAAAACTAGAGCGACGGGAATGACCAGCGTCCTAGGCCCAAAAAGCCTATCATCAACCAAAAGTCACAAGAAAGGCAAACCTACGCGCCAACCGCAGAAGCCAGAGTAATTTCCCGACGCCAGTCGTTGTCCTGATAAGGACGATTAGAGCAAGCTTTACAGCGTAATAGTTCAGTTGATTTCAAATGGAGCGCGATCGGTATTGCTATAGGTTCACTTGATATTCGCTTCTCTAAATTTGCCCTTCTCAACAGAATTACGGTTCGGTACAGTGCTAGATGGCGCCAACTAAAATTCACAATAGCTCTTAGCGACTATAGCTTTACTCGCCAAAATTTCCGCTTAAAGTACCTATCGAAACTCGACAATTTCCCGTAGATCATCCAAAGAGTATGCTGATAGCTGTCAACCGAGCAACCTGAGGCAGTGCAGGGAATTTAGGGGAAAATGCGCATTCTTCTCACCAATGACGACGGAATCAATGCGACGGGATTGACTGTTCTCCAGCAAATCGCTGAAGAACTTGCTGGCCCCATCGGGGAGATTTGGGTGGTCGCCCCTGCCTTCGAGCAGTCAGGCGTTGCTCATTGCATTAGCTACATTACGCCCATGATGATTACCCAAGTCGGTGAGCGCCGTTGGACAACGGAAGGATCACCAGCAGATTGCGTCATTGCCGCCCTTCACGAAGTTATGACGCAATCACCCCCGGATCTCATTCTATCTGGGGTTAATCGCGGCAACAATGCGGCCGAAAACGCCCTTTACTCTGGAACACTTGGTGGAGCGATGGAAGGAGCCCTGCAGGGATACACTTCCTTCGCCCTTTCACAATATTATGGTCCGTCAACGCAAGATATGCCAGACCCCTTTGAGGCGGCTCGTCAGCATGGCGCGGATGTTATTCGACGGGTCCTTAATCTCAACCTGCCGAGAGCAAACGGTTACCAACTATTCTTCAATGTTAACTTCCCGCCGGTATCGGCATCGGCGGTACGTGGCATACAAGTAGCACCACAAGGGGTCCGGCCCAACAGCGCATTTGGCGTCCATTCCCATAAGTCACCGTCAGGAAGACGCTTCCTTTGGGTTACGGGACCACAACAACAGCACCCTAGTCAAGCTGGCACTGACGCAGACCAGAATCTGAAAGGGTTTATTTCAATTACCCCGATGTCTGCCGATTTGACCCAATACGACGCAGTTAACGCCATGAAGACAAGCCTATGACCTTCAGCGAAGCCGAAACAAAAATGCGCTTTCTGTTTGCGCTGCGTTCGAACGGTGTC
Organism: Aestuariivita sp.; assembly: GCA_026709985.1. Classification (GTDB taxonomy): domain Bacteria; phylum Pseudomonadota; class Alphaproteobacteria; order Rhodobacterales; family Rhodobacteraceae; genus JAPORY01. The sequence continues at coordinate 28,616 of JAPORY010000074.1, forward strand.
GTGAACCAACGGGTTCTGTCGGCGATGGAGTCTGTTGATCGTTCGGAATTCGTGCAAGGGATTTTTTCTGACCGAGCGCACGAGGACCTACCCCTTCCCATAGACTGCGGCCAAACGATCTCACAACCCTCAATCGTTGGGCTCATGACGCAGGCGTTACAGGTTGAAGCGCGAGATCGTGTGCTTGAGATCGGCACGGGATCGGGGTATCAGGCAGCGATTCTATCGAAACTCGCTCGCAGGGTGTATTCGGTTGAGCGCCATCGTCGCCTCGTCAAAGTTGCACGAGAACTCTATCACAAACTTGATATCACCAATGTAACAGTTTTCTTGGGCGACGGTTCCCTTGGTTTATCAGAGCAAGCTCCGTTCGATCGAATTATCGTGACGGCGGCAGCTGAAGACCCTCCCAGCCCGCTGCTATCGCAACTCAAGGTCGGTGGAACGATGGTCATCCCAGTCGGGCGCTCTAATCTCTACCAAGACCTCATTCGAGTGCGAAAGACCGAAGACGGGATGGAGTATGATGAACTTCGTACCGTGCGCTTCGTGCCGCTGCTTGAAGGTATCGGCGGCAATGGCTAAATTTTCTTTTAGGAATTGCGATTGCACATGCGCATGTAGGAAAACCAAAATGACACGGCGAATCCAACTCGCATCAATTCTATCCCTTTCAATGTTAGGGATCGCAGCCTGTGCCCTGAGCCCAGACATTGATATACGCTCAAACCTAGGCGGCTTTTCAACCGCAGAGGCAGCACGAACAAATATTACTGACCGCCCTGATGCGGACTCTCGTGGATTAATTTCTTATCCGAATTTTCAGTTCGTTGTCGCCCGAGAAGGCGATACCGTGGAGACTGTGGCGCGTCGAATCAATGTCGGAACACGAGACCTCGCCCAATATAATTCGATCCCGTCCGACACAGCACTTCGAAAAGGTGAAATCCTCTCTCTACCTTATCCGGTTGATCCGTCGACACCAGAAAACTCCCAGCCTCTTGACTTGGAAACGCTGGCATCAAGAGCACTAAATGATACGCCGACCGAGTCTGGACACTCAGCAATCTCCGACACCGAGACTGGGGACTATCCGATCCGACACAGAGTGGAGCGTGGTGAGACCGCCTATACGATTGCCCGACTCTATCGGGTACCGGTCCAATCGCTTGCGAGTTGGAATGGACTCGATAGCAATTTCTCCGTTCGCGAGGGACAATATTTGCTCATCTTGGACTCTAATCAAGATTCGGAGGCGCCCGATAACCCCGAAATCGTCACGACGGAAATCTCATCACCTGGCGCTGGCACACTAACACCAACGCCACCCTCGGCGCAAAAACCGTTGCCTGATACTGCGGCCGAGAATATTGAAACACCGGCGGCGGCACCAGAAGCGTTTCTTGACACAACAGCGTCGTCGTCGGCGGCCATGGCCATGCCAGTAAGAGGTAAGGTGATTCGTGATTTTGAAAAGGGCAAGAGTGACAGTATTGTACTCTCAGCCGAACCCGCTAGCCCTGTCAAGGCCGCAGCCGATGGAACCGTTGTTGCAATTACGTCAGACGCTAATCGAGTTCCGATCGTAATTGTTCGGCATCCGAACAACATTATGAGCGTATATGCCAATCTTGATGAGATTATGATCCGGAACGGAGATACCGTCAAAAAAGGTCAGCAGATTGCAAGGCTACGCGAAGAGCCGAATTCCTATCTGCACTTCGAAATTCGTGAGGGTCTGGAAGCTGTGGACCCAACAAACTACCTGCCATAATAGCTTCGCTGGGTCAGCGTATGTTCGACCGTTCTATATTCGAACACTATGGCGGCCAGCATAATCGACAAAAAACTGCCATGCCACCCGTCCCGACCGAGCGCCTCGCGCCGCTTGCCACGCGAGGGCCTCCGCCTTAAGGATTTCGGCATCATAATCAACGCGGTAACCCTCGCAGTAACCCGTTATCATCGACATGAATTCATCTTGGGAACAGGGGTAAAAACCGAGCCACAAACCAAAACGATCACTCAGTGATACTTTTTCCTCAACAGCTTCGGACGGATTGATCGAAGATGAGCGTTCATTTTCAATCATGTCGCGCGGCATTAAGTGACGACGATTTGATGTGGCATAAAAGACCACATTACGTGGTCTTCCCGCGATACCGCCATCAAGCACGACCTTCAAGTTCTGATAGTGTTCGTCGCTGCTCGCGAAACTAAGATCATCACACATCAAGATAAATTGGTAGGGTTCGGCCCTTAGTTGCTGCAACAACCGACCAACGGACGCTAAATCTTCCCGCTGCAACTCGACCAATTTTAGCTCTGGATATTGCGATAATATCTCCGCATGTACAGCTTTTACTAGACTCGACTTGCCCATACCTCTTGCACCCCAGAGCAGGGCGTTGTTAGCAGCGTATCCTTCAGCGAAGCGTTTTGTATTTTCCCATAGCGCCTCCCGCGCTTGATCAATTCCAACCAAGAGATCAATATCAATGCGGTTTACTGAGCGCACAACTTCAAAGCGATCCGGTTCAATCTGCCAGATATAAGCGGCAGCAAGCGCAAAATCTGGCTTCGCCGGCAGCGATGGCTGCATTCTTTCAAGTGCTGCCGCGATCCGCTCCAAAATATTCTTCATGAGTTACCCTCTCCTGTCGGCGACTCTTGAGGTTGCCCCTGTGGTTTATTGTTGTCGTCGTCATCAAACCAAATACCTTGCGCTCGCATTTCTGCTTCGCGTTTCTTTTCGACCCGCTTCACGAGCTGGATCGATAACTCGTACAGCCCGTAGACCACCACAAAGAGAATAATCTGCGTAATGACATCCGGCGGGGTCACAAGCGCCGCTAGCACGAGAATTCCAACCACCGCATACTTTCTCACCGCTCCCAAGCCCGCAGCGGAAACTAGTCCCGCTTTTCCCATTAAGGTCAGTAATACGGGCAGTTGGAAACATAAGCCAAACGCGACGATGAATTTGATGGTGAGATTGAGATACTCCTGCGCTGACCCTTGAAAGACAACCGAAAGACCTTGTGGAGAATCGGGGCCTGTGACGGCCTCACCGCCAGTGCCAAATTGTTGGAACCCAAGAAAGAAGTCGAACGCAAGCGGTGTGACGATATAAAAGGCAAAGGCTGCACCCAGAAAAAACATGAAGGGGGAGGCGATTAAAAAGGGCAGAAAGGCATTTTTTTCCGCCCGGTACAAACCAGGTGCCACAAATCGCCACATCTGTTGGGCGATAAAAGGAAACGAAAGCATAAAACCGCCGAGAAGGGATACCTTGATCGCGACAAAGAATCCTTCTTGGGGACTTATGAAAATAAGTCCGCAGTCCTGATCTCGCTGTGCCAATGCGCCGCATAGCGGGTTTGTGAGAAAATTAAAGATGGGCGTCGCTGCAAAAAAGCAGATCACCATCCCAATCAGAAAATAAACGACACTTCGTATCAGTCGCGTTCTGAGTTCGGCCAGATGTTCGATCAGGGGAGCGGCCGAGGCATCGACTTCGTCAGCGCCGCTCATGTCTGGGATTCGGATATCTCTGTTTCTAATTCTGCCTCGTATTGGGCGGCTTTCCTGCTGGCGTCTTCCGCCTCAGCTTTTTTTCGCTCTGCTGCCTGTCGGGCTGAGGTCGCTTTGATCTTTTTCGCTTGCAATTCTCGCTCGGCGGATAACTTGCCCGTCTCGCTTTCTGGATCGTATTTCTCTGCTCTAAAAGCTTGAGATATGTCTTTGGTGGCGTCCCTCACGCCGTCCATAACTCCGCCCAATGGATTAGACGCAACTCTGAGGCCCTTAGCCACCTCGTTCACACCCGACTCATCCGCGGCCTCATTCATCGCTCGCGTAAAATCGCGCGCCATTGCACGGGCCTTACCGACAAACCGACCCAAATTACGAAACAACATAGGTAAATCTTTGGGCCCAATGACAATAAGTGCCACGACACCGATGATCAGCAGTTCAGTCCAGCCAAGATCAAGCATTGCAATTTAGACCTTGTCCTTGTCATTTTCTGTGGTGACCTCAACCGTGTCCGCTACCGCCTGGCTCTCAAGTTCTTCTGTTCCGTCTTTCACGCCTTTTTTGAAGGCGGTGATTCCTTTGCCCATCTCTCCCATCAAGCCTGCAATCTTTCCTCGCCCAAACAGGACTAACACTACCACGACGATTAATAGCAGGCCCGGTAGGCCGATATTGTTCAACATCTCTAATACTCCCTTTCATGGCTTTGGACGGACGAGACTGCGCCGTCGTTGCGCACACGCCTCTCTTTCAACAAAAGTTATGTGTGCAGTCTCATTTCACCTATCACCTAGAGTTATTCTCATAGGTGGGAACAACATTGTTTCTTGGTATCCAACATGCACCCCCTCTGATCGCCCACCTTATGGCTCATTTTTTTCTCCTACGGTGATGATGAGCTAAGTTACTCGTCGCATGATAACCCACTCAACAATTGTGCGCCATTATCTCCCCTGTATAAACGGCAATGAGTCTTGGCTCGATCGTATTGTCGCAGCCCTTTAACTTCAAATTACCCTGTCCACCTATCAGTCACCACCGCACCACTCAAATCAATACGGGAGTGGCCTATAGCATTTATATTGTCAGCCAGTAAAACGCCTCTGCATTTGTGAACACAGTACTCCTTTTACTTTCCTTATGGAACTCAAATAAAAAGGTAAAGACTATGACGTTTTCTGCAGTGCGCCTCAGATTAACCTCGCATCCCAAGGCGGACAAGTCGCATCATAGGTCTTCATTACCGTTAACCCCAAGACTTGTGTCTAGATCACAATCTGAATTCTTGAGCGATGGCTTGGCCTGTTCTGGATGCAAAATTTTTCGATTGCGCTTATATTCCACCATTAAGAATCAGCCGTGCGACTACATTTGGTATGACTAGGATTGATTACACTCCCCAGCTTCTTGAGAGAAATTGGCAACATCCAAGAGTTCCTTGAAATTCATTCGAGCGAATCTCACCCTCCGTACTGGTTTTTTTGTATTACAGTTTCAACAAGGAAACGTACCACGAGGCTTTTTTCACAATCTTCTGCGGGTTAAGTTGCGGCAGCGGTAGGAGAGAATAATTGGCTTTGTCGTCAGAGCCAACATTAGTAGCGGCCTGATTAATGGAATGAAAAGCAGCCTTCGACAGAACTCAATTTGTTATCCTTAGTCGAATTTTCGACTTGGTGCCAATACCGTTGCGTTTCCCGCCAGTACCAGTTTATCAGCAACAATGCATTGACAGTCAAGTTCGACGCGCCGCCTCGAAAAGTCGATACTCGCAACAGTTACTTCTGCATGAACGAGATCTGCAGGGCGTACTGGAGCCAGAAACTCAAGCGTCTGGCGAAGATATACTGTCCCGTGACTCGGCAATTGCTCCCCGATCACCGCCGAGATGAGTGATGCCGTCAGCATTCCGTGTGCAACCCGTCCAGAGAAGATGGTATCTCGTGCGTAGTCGTCGTCAAGGTGCACCGGATTTCGGTCCGTAGAAATTTCCGCGAACATTCGGATATCATCATCGGTTATCTGTTTTTGGAGACTGCGCGACATTCCAATTTCCAAATCTTCTATACATATTGTACCAATCAATTGTTTTTCTAGCATGATCTACTCTTGGAAGGCTTCGGTGCAGCGAATTGCAATAACCGCATTTTTTGGATCAAATTATTCGTATCTATCTGGGGTGCCAAACTCACTATAGCTGCGACGGGATTTCACTCATCTATGTTGGCGCGGTGTGCGCGGGAATAGCAACTTTAAGCAAAGGGTTGTTTGCCAAACGGCTTCCGCCATTTTTTTGCTCCCACTGATTTTACAACATAATTATACCTGTTTGCCGCGTCCTGCATTAGGCTAAATGGCGCCTGTCAAAAACCCTCTTATCTTTGCAAATTCCAAGCACTTGCGCCGGCCGATTTTCACCAAAACCTCCCAACCAATACCCTTTAGACAAGATAAGAAGTGCGCATTATAATAGAGTAAATCGTGATCTTTTGCTTCGGAGTTCTTTATTCCTGCTTGGCAGCAAGATTAGGAATTTTCGTAAGGCAGTACAGAATGTGCCATTTCCCAACAGTTGTCTCCGACTTATTATGTTGTTTGGATATATCGGTAATGCTGGTTTAAGAGTAGTAGCTTTTTCATCGGTAATCACTCGCACACGCCGTCTTTCCGGGCTTTGAGTTTTAAGCACACATCCAGTGGTGAGGATCAACTTGACCCCACCTCGACAGGTTCCTTTTGCGTCGGGCATTCATTGAATTCTGATATCAAGACCGCCATCAATGATACCTAACTGATGGAGGTTCAATCACGGGTGATGTGACTGTTAGAATTATTCCAGAAGACCAGAATGTTGCACTGAAACGGATTGCGCACTCTAACAGCTGCAGCACCGAGAAGTATGATGAGACCTTAGGCCAAGAATTTGCAATTGATCGCAATACTGCGGACAATGACCTAGTGCCCTTTGAATGATCATTCTCAACACAATGCAACCGGCGCAAACTATGAGGCCCAAGCCCGATGCGACTGTCATGGCGTGGTTTGGTCAACAAGTGCCAGCCAAACGCTGCACCACTATCATCAACCAAGCTGAGATGCTTTATCGGCTTTATGGCCTAACCAATGGAAAAAAGAAGGGGCGTCTCTAGAGCACTTTGGTCGCGTTGTTCAAAGTAGACCTCAAAGATTGCCGCCTCGGTTTCATGGGCGCACGCCGCTTTAATTTGGCGCACAGATTACCACCGCCGTCCGTCAGAAGCACGGACACGATTATGTGAAAGACCTTGATGGTCTGATCGCAGCCATTGCCTTGAACAATGAAGATTGCAGCGTCGACACAAGCAACATTCAACCGTCTAAAGCCATGGGCGTGAATACGATCAACCCATGTGCGTCCGTGGTCTGATGATCAATCAACCGAATTCTGGATCACCTACCCCTGTGAGGTCGTTCTGATCAGGCCTTGCCGCGTTCGATGCGCGCTTCCTGATGCGAACCAGCCTAGATCAGGCAAGGTTGCTTGGTTTTATGAAGTCTTTCAACCAATATGAGGTTAGCTACGAGCCCGTCTTAGCTCCATTCACAACCCACCGACACATGAGAGCGTGTCAAGCTCATAGAGCCACGGCACGAGAGAAACGAGCAGAATGGCATTGAGAAGTGCTCCTTCCCCCTTCGTATAGTCTGACACCGTCCTTTCTATGACCGGATAAGGCTTGGTCACTTTTTTGGTCGTCTCTAGGCACTATAGGGGTCACGGATCTCCCGTAAGATCTTCGCAGGCAGGTGATTTGGCGCGTCCATTTATGGCCGTTGCGGATCGTCAATCAAAGAAGCTTGCCCTTTCAAATCGCCCTATTTCATTGCTTTCTTGTCGAGATCAACGCCGGTGCGTGAACCCATAAAAGTCGAAAAAATTCAAATTTGTAGGCGACTACCGCTAACTACGATTTTTTGCCGCAGGAAGGCAATTACGGCGAGGAAAATTTTTCGAAGCCGATCATGGTATTGCTATACGCACGACGATAAATGTCGCTACGTCAAATATTTTTTTCTGACTAAAATTGTCGGGTTGAAAATTCTTAGTAAATCAATCAGAATAAAAACATTGACCAATTTGCTTGCCAACAAAAAATAGTTCCTCGCTAGAATCGGAGTAGTGATGCGTAAAGAATTTCGTGACGATTTAACAACTGCTGTTCATGAGTGGAGACAGATCTTACTCACCGCATTTGACTCTGGAACGCCGCAACTCTTCAATTTTGAAGATATGATAAACAAAGCCGAATTATCCCAGATTTATCGGTCGGAATTGCCGCCAGATGACAATGAATAACTGCTCATTGGGCGAATGTGGTATGCCCCGTGGCACCGAAAACCAATCGTCGAAATGTGCGCTCTCAAGCCGGATTGAAATCAAAGGCGCTCCCAAACCACTATGCACCAGTTAGAAATTTAGCCTTGATAAAAACATGATTGTCTGCCACTGTTGTAATATCACAGATAAAGATATTAATTCAGCGATAGACTGGATGCGAGCGTCTGATGTTGACGCCTTGATCACCCCGGGGAAGATTTATCGAGTGCTGGGCAAGTCACTGGAATGCGGAAGTTGCGTCTCGCTTTTTTTGGAAACCATGCGACTAAACAACAACCTAAGAATTCCCGTCGGCCCCGCTTCTTGCGACCGACAAACAAGAGGTAGAAGCAAATCATGAAGGGTAATGATAAAGTTATCGAGTATCTCAACCGTGCGCTTCGTAGCGAGTTGACAGCAATCAATCAATATTGGCTGCACTACAAGCTACAGGAAGACTGGGGTCTCGGTCATATGGCTAAGAAAAGCCGTGAAGAAAGTATTGAGGAAATGCACCATGCCGACAAATTGATCGCAAGGATCATTTTCTTGGAAGGTCATCCTAACTTACAAAAACTCGACCCGCTGCGCATTGGTCAAAATCCGAAGGAAACGTTGGAATGTGACCTTGCTGCTGAGCAAGAAGCCAGAGCATTATACAAAGAAGCCCGCGAATGCTGTCGTGATCTGGGCGATTACGTCTCAATGGAGTTGTTCGAAGAATTACTCGCCGATGAAGAAGGACACATCGACTTCCTCGAAACCCAACTTGATCTGCACCAAAGACTTGGCGAGGCCAACTTTGCACAATTGAACGCATCAAAAATGGATGACGATGATGCCTGAGCTTATGGGGGACGACACTTAACGCTTGCCCTGTCATCGGTTCACAACGCCACCGACATTGCGCGGTATTTTTGGTTCGTTCAGCGAAATGCCAACTCACTAGCGCGATCATTTAGTTTTTCGTCTATAGAGCCGCTTGCAAAAACAATGGTATTGGAGTCATGGGAAAAAAATTGCGACAGA
>JAPORY010000076.1 GCA_026709985.1 Aestuariivita sp.
TTAATTTTGTATTGGTGGGTTATATTTCTGTCGCAATTTTTTTCCCATGACTCCACCCCCATTGTTTTTGCAAGCGGCTCGGTTTTTTGCTATTTCTCTGCCAGAGCATTTATCAAGTGCTGATGAAGGCAATAAATCTGTTATCATGTCGGCAGTGGGTAGGTACCGTCATTCTATGTTAATGGGGTTCATGAGCACTGTTGCCGAATGATAACGATCCTTTCAGTTCACGCGTAGCCGATCAATCAAGGCTTTATGTAAATCGTGTCCCGCAGAAACAACGCTAGGCACTCGAGGACGGGGGTTGTTAAAGGAAAGTGTATTTCCTGCAATATCGGTGATCTTTGCCCCTGCCCGTCGAAGTATCAGGTCACCAGCGGCAACATCCCATTCCCAGGCTGGAAAAACAGTCAAAACAGCGTCAAAGCGGCCTTGAGCAACAAGTGCCATGCGGTAGGCAAGTGAGGGTCGATGGATTCTCTTAATGTCAGGAGGAGCACCCAACTTCCAATGCTTCGGGTCAAGAGACCCGCGATTCGAGAGTACGGTTGCTCCGGGACAGTTTGATCGTTGACTAGGACCCACGGGAGTTCCGTTAAGGGTTGTCACGGCGGTGGTGCTCGCGGCGTATAGCAAGTCCCGCATGGGCAGATAAATTACCGCCGCTGTCACCTGACCACGATGCGCAACCGCAAGAGAATGCGCCCAAGTCGATGATCCACCAACAAAGCTTCGGGTACCATCTATCGGATCTACGATAAACAAGAATTCACAATTGAGGCGCTCAGCGGTATCGTCACTTTCCTCCGAGAGCCACCCGTAGTCGGGGCGCCCCGTTCGTAGACGATCCTCCAGCATTGCGTTCACCTCAAGGTCAACCTCGGTGACAAGGCCCCCACCATTCGGCTTATCCCATTTTTGTGCCTGAGTTCCGTCGATTGAGAGAGCGAGTTTCCCAGCCGCACGAGCCGTAGAAATCAGAAGTTCGAGGTCACTTTCCGGCAAGCGTCATGCTTTCAATCAGTAGTGAGGGGACCACATGTGGCAAGTATGGGCGGGCGTCGTTAGCGGGAATAAGAGCCCCGAGCATTTGTCGAAGATTCCCCGCTATGGTGCACTCGTTTACGGGATAGGAAACTTCACCATCTTCTATCCAAAAACCAGAGGCGCCCCTTGAGTAGTCACCGGTGTTGGAGTTGATGGTTGAGCCAATCAAGGACGTAACGAGCAGGCCGGTTCCCATGTCACGCATCAGTTCCATTGGGCTTTTCTTCCCCTGCGTAAGTTCAACATTCCAAGGAACCGGTGTTGGCAATGCCGAAGCGGTGCGGCGGGCGTTGGCGGTAGACGTCAAGCCAAGTCGGCGGGCAGTCGCGCAATCCAGCGTCCAAGTACGGAGGACACCATTTTTTACGAGTTTGCGCGGCGTTGTCGGTAGCCCTTCGTCGTCAAACGGTCTTGAACCAGAGATGCGTCGTCGATGGGGATTTTCGAAAAGGGTGAGGTTCTGAGGAAAAACAGCTTGATCCATAGCACCACGGAGCCAAGAGGTGCCGGTAGCGATCGCGTGACCGTTGATGGCAGAAAGAAAGTGGCCGATTAGCGAACTAGAAATCCGTTCATCAAATAACACCGGAAATTGCCCCGTCTGCGGCTTTCGTGCGCCCCGCCGGGACGCAGCACGTTCACCAGCGCGGCGACCGATCTCTTCGGGCAGACGCATGTCGTCGCGAAATATACGCACGTCGTGATCATACTCCCTTTCCATCTCCAAACCTGTGCCGCTAATGGCAACACAAGATGTAGCGTAATGAGTGAAACGAAGCGCGCCGCTAAAACCATTGGTTGCGGCAATATGGACGTGCTCTGAACCATACGCCGTGGACGTTGACTGAACTTGACTAACCCCCGAAACAGCCGAAGCCGCCGCTTCTGCCATTAAGGCGTCATTTTGAATCTGGTCTGGCGTGGGTTCAGGGGCAGGGTCCACGAGTTCAAGGGATTCAACATTCCAGTTTTGCGCAAGCTGGTCCGGATCTGGCAGACCACAGTACGGGTCAATCGGCGCCTCTTTGGCCATCGCAACGGCGCGTTCGCTCAGTGTTTTGAGTGTGGCGTCCGAACTGTCTGTTGCTGAAACACATGCTTGCCGATGACCGACAAAGACTCGTAGCGCAAGAGAATGTTGTTCAGAACGCTGCGCGTGTTCTAAACTACCGTTAAGAACCTGAACCGAAAGACCATTTGTTTGCGATACCAAGCAGTCTGCCGACGTTGCTCCGGCCTTTTGTGCCCGAATAAGCAGGGCGTGCGATAGATCTTCAAGTGATTTCATTAGCGGACTCTTGCCTCTTGGGATGGAGTCGGGGTCGACAATTGAATGGCGGGGACCATTGAGTTGACTTGTCAGCGATTACCGTCGACTTAGCGTAGACGTTGACCGTTGGCGATCACTTGCCCTTGGTCGTTGAATTCAATGCGAGACGTTAATGTGTTTTCGGCCTCACTTTGTTTCGTGAGTAATCCAAGGGTCGCCCGTGCTGCGGTTGCAAGTTTGTCGGGCATGATGCCAGCGGCAACTAGACGATTAATCAATTCGCTGCCGTTAGTAATGGTAACGTTCAGTTCGCCAATTGGGTAGGAATCCGCAATCGTAAATTGACCATTCGCTGCCAGTTCAGCACCCATAGCGGTTGCGTTGATCGTGTTGAAATTAACCGAACGCACCCCTCCGAACCGTAGTTGTTTTGGTCCTTAGGTTATCGCGTGGAATGGAAAGTCAAGACTGTCTGTTGACAAGAGTGTTCTGCCCGTAAAATCAATGGTGATATTACTCGCTTCCCGTGGCAAGTGCCGGTTCGGGTCAAAATCATTCCAGACCTCGTCAGAAAAACGAATTTCTTTGATCATTCCCGCGAGTCGAAATTCTTGAAGTTCTTCAGACGCAATAACGGGCCTTTCGATATCAAGCTGTACTTGTCCAACTTGACCAGTTACAGGGGCTGTCGTTTCGGAAGTTTCCATGACAAAGGATATGTTTTCATGCCGGTTTCGTTGTTGTTGCCTCGTTTTTCCCAACGCTGCTTCAAAGCGACTTCGATCAATCGAACTCGCAATAGCAACTTCCTCATTCTTGCCCTTAAACAGTGTAGAGATTTCGCCAGAATTAACCAACAGGGTCACTGTTTTCGATAGTCCTTCCTTAATCTGGTCGATAACATCTTGAGCACTCAACGGGTTCACCGAAAAACCTTCGTCTTCAAAAATGAATTCGGCAGATTTGCCTGACAGACGGAACTGCTCGGTCTTTGTTCGGTCCAAAAATAGGGCGTTGATATCGACGCCTTCCCCCATCAGAAAATGCTTGATCAGGGGTGGGTTGATGGCGGCGGTTCCGTTAATTTTGGAGAGTCGTAAATTGAAATCGTATTCATCGGCTGACAGCGGCACATCGTCTTCAGTCACGCTGTCTATCGTAAGGTAGATCGCAGCAGCGGCATAGGTTAATCGAATATCATTGTTAGTTCCTTCAGCAAAGGTACGCAATGCATCTGCGGTGAGGTTGAGAGTAACATCAAGCTTTGAGTCTGTTGCATCGCGCAACTCGACTTTGATCGGAATTATTTTGGGAAATTCGATTTTGATCCGGTTGTTTTCGGCGACGGTCATTAAGAGTTCATCCACTTCGACATTGGCGGTGATGTCGCGCTCATCTGAAACAACTGTGAGGGTCAAATCTTGGATGGATAAGGAATCGCCATGTTGATTTTCCTGTGCTGTGACGACATAGCCAGCGCTAACGAGCAAATCTCGCCACTTTGCCCAAACCGCATCCGCGGACACCTGCGCGATCGCGTCGCTGACACCGCTGCACAGAAAAAGCAGCGCAATACCGATGCGCATTTTAGCGGAAACCATGGTTGAGCCCCTTTCTTAGGTCGCCGTTACATGGTGCGACTTTGACGAACTGATTGCAATAGCGCTCCTAACTTGGTACCTATAATGTTTCTTTAATGAGGGAAAGCTATGTCAGTCGCGGGAAAGTCGGTACTTATTACGGGCGCTAGTCGGGGGATTGGTGCCGCCGCCGCACGAACATTTGCCGCGGCCGGTGCCCAAGTCTGTTTGATGGCGCGGAGTCAAGATCAAATTGACGCGTTGGTGGCTGATATCGGAAAGACCGCAAGAGCGGTCGCGGGTGACGTCTCTGTATTCGACGATGTTCAGGCGGCCGTGAGCGTTTGCCTCAATACATTTGGTGGCATTGATGTATTGATCAACAATGCCGGGGTTATTTCTCCAGTTTCGCATTTAATTGCTGCCAATGTTGACGACTGGGACAAGGCAATTGATATCAATCTTAAGGGTGTTTTTTATGGCATGCGTGCCGTCCTTCCGCATATGCGTGCTGCTGGTGGCGGCACCATCTTGACGGTTAGTTCTGGTGCGGCAAGTCATCCGCTTGAGGCGTGGAGCCACTATTGTGCGTCGAAAGCTGGTGCGGCGATGCTTACACGCTGCCTTCATCAAGAAGAACAAGTAAATGGTCTTCGGATCATGGGGTTATCGCCTGGAACGGTTGCGACTGCGATGCAGCAGGAGATAAAGGCCTCCAAAATTAACCCAGTTAGTCAACTTGATTGGTCTGATCATATTCCTGCCGAATGGCCGGCAAAGGCTCTTTTATGGATGTGCAGCCCACAAGCGGATTCCCATCTGGGTCAGGAGATCTCATTAAGAGACGACGGCATCAGGCGACAGATTGGCCTATCCTAGTCTCAAAATTGTTTGCCGATCAACAAGCAAGTGCTGCGACTATTGACGGCTGCACATAGGACAAATTCTACCCCCATATGATCGACCATCATCGGTGGGCGAACCGCCGCTCGGCATTAAGAAACGAGATCGGTACCTTTAGAGCCTACGTTGAGGAATTTTTACAGACGAGTAAATTAAAGCTCACAATCAATTATCCAATTCCACGAAGTTGACGATGCGTGTGAAAAGGATTAGAATAAAAATTTAGATGGTGCACCAAACATTTGTGAGATTACTTATAACAGATGCTGTATTCGATACTTTGGCCGCAATGCGCCAGCTTAAAGCTAAAGGCTTCAGTTCGGATCAAGCTGAAGCGATCACCGAAACCGTACGGGCAGGAGTAACTGGCGGCGTTGCGACAAAGGTTGACATTGCCGAACTGAGAACTGAACTGCGGTGGATGAAGGCGATCGGGGGAGTAATAATTGCACTTCTCATTGGGCTTTTTTGGTCTGCAATCGACATGCGTACGACGCTAGTCGCACTGGGCGGAGGCTAAACCATTTATGAAGTTTGGCTATGTGTTGTAACAGCTTGCAAACATCCGCGCTCGCTTCGAAAATCTGTTCTCATCGTTTCTGTCCATAACAGAATCGTTTTCCAGATTATGGGTTTATCCCAACAAAGGAACAAAGTGCGACATAGGATGTGCGGTTTTGTGAAAATGGCCTAACTATCTCTATCTCACATGGCAGATGGAGACGCTGTCGGATGCTGCCACACCATCGCCGCAGCCGCCCCCTATCCTAGGCACATATCAACCTGCTGGGCAAATACGATTTCTCGGACGAAAAGCTATAATACAGCATCGGAATCCTGCCCCTGAAATCAACTGCCTGACAGGGCCGCAATTTCAGGCGGTCCGAGATCAGGTCAAACCCTTGCTGTGATTGGATAAATTCCCACATCCTATGTCGCACTTTGTTCCTTTGTTGAGGTTATCCATGACCAGAATGATCGTTTTGTCGGGGAAGTGCTCATCGGCTAGCCCCTTTAACTACAGCGGCGAAATCCTGTTTGGTTTGTCACTTTGACGTGCCGCCAGCCTTCGAGAGGGCGGTCATCATGAACAGGTTGCCAAGCCCTTGGTGCTGATTGATGAGGTGGACAAGGCGGACGCCGTTTATGGCAGCAGTGGCGCCAGTGCTGCGTTTCAGCCTGCGCGTGCCAATCGCGGAAACTGTTCTTACTTCCAGCTGACGTTTGACATGAGCCATCTGTCCTGGTGCTGACAGCGAATGATCTACGCGGTGTCGCGGAGCCGACGCACAGTCGTACTGCGGACATCCACATCAGTGAGCCTACTGCTGCGCAATTGTGTGTTTTTGCGGGGGTGCAGGCTCAGACTCGAGAGTTCTCATTGATTGTAATTGCATCCCTGTCGGCGGCGATTGTTCAGCCCAACGCCCGGACATCGCTGAGCCTGTGGCATGTCGGCACATGGTTCGCCGCTCGGACCCGCCGGGAGACACGGTGTCTTGGTTGTATGGCGTGTCACGAAGGGCTCACCGAGCGCGTTGCGGCTGCGTATTGGTTGCGTGAAATCCGTCATCAACCGAACCGAGAAATCATACAGGCACACATTTTTTTCACAAAAGTGTTATTTTTCTGTTGACCGTTCCGCGGGGGTGGGGGTAAGTAGAAGACACAAAGTT
The DNA here is from genome assembly GCA_026709985.1 of Aestuariivita sp. Taxonomy (GTDB): domain Bacteria; phylum Pseudomonadota; class Alphaproteobacteria; order Rhodobacterales; family Rhodobacteraceae; genus JAPORY01. Next base: position 6,477 of record JAPORY010000076.1, read on the forward strand.
GTGATTGAGCGGGTGAGACGTACCGGAAGCAGATGCCAGAGACAAGCCGCTAAGGACCGGACACGCACGCATCCGAAAGAGACAAGGAAGGGAATTTATCATGAAGATTCAAAGATCATTGCGAGGCCTGTTCGCCGGCGTTCTATGTGCGGGCGTGAGCTTTATGTCGCCGGCGTCGGCGGGGAATGTGACGGTGACGGAAGGTGAGACGGCGAAGTTCCAGATTACGGTAACGCGGACGGGGACGGGGAGCCAGTTTTCCGCAGATACCCGTATCCGTGTGTATTATGCCGCGGCCGGTGGGACTGCGACGCCGGGCCTTAGCGATCATGGCGTTGGCGTGGA
>JAPORY010000020.1 GCA_026709985.1 Aestuariivita sp.
GGAAGGCTGCCTGCTGCTAGAACAGCATTACTACGATCCACAATAAAATCAGGCAACGGGGTGCTTAGTCACCGCCCCAATGGGAGGCAGGCGATTTGATCCAGAATATAACTGATTTGTCGCGCAAAATGCGCAATGGAAAGTTGCGTAGCCGTGATCTTATCGAAGAGTCTTTCGCGTCAATTGATGCGGATGGCGCGGAAGGTGCGAAAGTATTTCTCTCGATCTACACGGATGCTGCGCGAGCACAGGCAGATTGGGTCGACAGCGGTCGTCAGGCAGGAGTATCCTTACCCCCTCATGCCGGTATTCCAATCGCCATCAAAGACCTGTTTGACGTTCAAGGCGAAGTGACCCGTGCCGGGTCACGCGTTTTGGACGAGCATGGCCCAGCCAACCAAGACGCTGACATCGTGATGAACCTGCGGCGGGCGGGTTTTGTCATTGTTGGCAAGAACAATATGACCGAGTTTGCCTACTCTGGCTTGGGCGTTAACGCCCATTTTGGCACCCCGGCAAACCCCGGTGACAGTCAAACTCCCCGTGTCCCCGGTGGCTCGTCCTCTGGCGCCGCCGTGGCCGTGAAGCGGCAGATGGTACCCGCAGCTATTGGAACCGATACTGGCGGCTCTTGCCGTATTCCGGCGGCGTTTTGCGGAACTATTGGTTTCAAACCAACATCAACACGGGTTTCCAACCGCGGTGCTATCCCTCTTTCTCAGACGCTGGATTGTGTCGGACCCTTAACAACCAGTGTATCCTGCGCTGCTGTGCTTGATTCAGTTTTGTCGGGGGGACACGGCGATGATGTGGAATCCTTCCCCGAAGGTGGGCTCCGGCTGGGCGTGCTTGACGGTTATGTTACTGAAGAAATGGACGAAGTCGTCGCAGGTGCTTATCAGGATGCGTTGACGCGCCTATCGCGTCGAGGTGTGCGCCTGACACCATTAGAGCTACCGCAGTTGGCGCGGTTGCCGGCAATCAATAGCAAGGGTGGTTTTGTTGGTGCAGATGCTTATGCGTGGCACAAAGACCTTTTAGAAACGCGAGCAGATTTTTACGATCCATGGGTTCGGGACCGATTCGGTGCCGGCAAATCCCAGACAGCAGCCGATTACATCGCCGTTGGACGAGAGCGCAAACACCTGCAAGCATTGGTCGATGCAAAGCAGGAGCCATTTGATGCGTTGATCCTGCCGACAGTTCAGATCGTGCCGCCAACTCTCAATGAGTTGAAGGATCAGGATCACGCGAACGCGGTGAACCTTTTATGCCTGCGTAATACCGCGGTCGGCAACTTCCTCGACTTACCTGCGATCTCAATCCCGTGCCATGCCGAGGGGTCATTGCCAGTCGGCTTGATGTTGTTTGGTGTACGCGGTCATGACCGCAGATTGCTGTCCGTGGCCCGCGGTCTGGAACAGGTCATCCGTGGCCGATAATTAAAGGAAATCAAGATGAAAGCATCAATCCAAATCACCGCGAAACTAACTTCCAAAGAAGGTACCGAAGAGGTTGTGTTGACGTTTGACCGCGCCGTTGTCGGCGGGTGGACTGGGCGTGACAAAGCGGCACTACAACACCACATTGACGAACTTGCCAAGATTGGAGTCCAAGCCCCAGAAAGGACGCCGATGTTTTACCGGATCGGAATCTCACGTTTGACCGGGGCTCAAGCGATTGAAGTTATAGGCAATGGTTCAAGCGGCGAGGTTGAATACACACTCATCAAACACGCTGGTCGGATTTGGGTCGGTGCGGCATCTGACCATACCGATCGCGTGTATGAACGCATGGGCATTACTGTCGCCAAACAACTTTGCGACAAACCACTGGCGAGCGAATTTTGGCCTTTGGACGAAGTCGAGGGCCATTGGGACCAGATTCAGATTCGCTCTATGATCCGAGAAAATGGCAGCGAAGTTGTCTATCAAGACGGTACTGTTGCCGGGCTGTTATCCCCGCAGGAATTGCTTGAGTATCTCAGGGAAGAAGGCAACGACCTAATTGAAGGAACCCTTCTGTTTGGCGGCACCTGTGGCACCATTGGCGGCGTTCGCTACTCGGACCGGTTCACTTTCGAACTCAATGACCCGATTTTAGGTCGGGCGATCAGTCACAGTTATGATGTAATTCCCGTCCCGATCAGAGGATAAGGGTTTCTTTTTGGAATTTACGTAGTATACTTCCTAAAAGGAAAAAATCATGACTTACATCGTCACAGAAAACTGCATTAACTGTAAGTATCAGGACTGCGTTACGGTCTGCCCGGTCGACTGCTTCTATGAGGGAGAGAACTTCCTAGTCATCCACCCGGAAGAGTGCATTGATTGTGGTGTTTGCGAGCCCGAATGCCCGGCCGACGCGATCAAGCCGGACACGGAAAGTGGCCTCGACGAATGGTTAGCGATTAACACAAAATATGCTGAAATCTGGCCCAATATCACGGCAGCCGGAGATGTCCCGCCTGACGCGGAAGAATGGAACGGCAAACCGAACAAAGCGGCGCTGTTGATCACTGGGGAAACCCCCGCTGCCCCAACCGCCGCTAAACCCATTTATGAACCGGGCAGAAAGCCTGAGTTCGAAGGTGGAGAGACTTATGAGGTCGATGGTACGCAGTTGGCTGTTGCTCAAAACGAAGGGCAGGAGATCATCCAACTTAAACCCAGACCGTCTCTTGAAACAGACGGTACCGAGCATGACGGCCTGCGCCTCCAATCGGGAAAACAGTCTGGCTAGGCCACACGCACCTCAATAGGAGATACAGATGACCGCAGCTGCCCTCGTTCCGAAAGCGGTCATCTTGCCCGACGGGCAAACGGTATTGAGCGTCAGGCAATAGGACGACCAGCTTTTAAGGTCTCACGCCGGGCCAACATCCGGTTCCACTCGAGCAAGTTTGTAATGATCGGTGTGATGGGTGACCCGAATCCCGTAACCGGCAAACAAAAACCGATTTTGTACGCCAATTAAATTGCGTCTCCATTTTGGGATGAAGAATTGGAGTTTTACTCAATCAAAGTCCAGGACGGTCCTTTGACATCAAAGCTTCAGAAGATTGAACCGGGAGATCAGGTCATTGTCAAAACCAAGCCCACCGGGATCTTGGTTCTTGATGCATTGCTGCCAGGCAAGCGAATATGACTGCTTTCTACGGGAACAGGGGTAGCGCCTTTTGCCAGCCTAATGCGCGAGCCCGAGACATATGAGCGTTTCGATCTAAATGTCTCAGGACCACGATCAAGTTGCGCACTCAATTCCCATTGCGCCCGGAAATTGGTCAACGCCTCATCCGCCGCCTCAATGGTAGAAAAGTGGTCTTCCAAGTCAAAACGCACTCTCCCATCGGCAACAGAAAGAGGAAAACCGTCACCGGCGTAATTGAGGGACGCGGCTTTCGAATAGTCGATCCCGTCGCTATTATCAATTTGGTATGTCAGAGCCACCACACGCGGATCATTCATTTCGTTGCTAAGCTCCTATCGCAAGAAATTTCGCGACGCGGAAGCGGAATGGAACCCGACAACCCTCTTGACGATTGGGATTTTTTCCTTGCAGCAGGTTGTGGCACCATATAGTAGAAAGTAACACCTTGTCACACCTTGTCGCATCTTTTGGCGGTTTGCTGAGGAAGCGGAGCCATTTTCCGGGCGGGTTGTATATCAATCGATCGTGCAGACGATGAATATCCTAGGCCCCAAGGAAGTAGCAATTGGGTAAGTTGGGCGCGGTGATACTCGGGGCAATCATCGGCGGGTTTGCCGCTGTCGCTGCTATTGTGTCCTAGTTCGGCTGGGGGCTCTCAAGCCAAGACCAAGCTGCACACATTGCCCCCACGAGGGCAGACTACGTTGACCTGCTGTTGACCTGGCGACGATCTTCCTCGGTGCCGTTGGCCTTGCGGTGACGGTCGGTGCGCTCGTCATTGGTCTGGTCGCGCTTAAGACCCTGCGGGAGATCAAAGAAGAAGCAACGAGCGAGGCAAAGGCTGCGGCTGCCACCAAGATAAGTGAGACCATGGAAGCGGACCTTGACCCAAAGGTAGACAAAAAGGTCCGCGAGATTTTGCCTTTGGGATTGCAGGTGGTGCTTGCTGACCATGAACAAAGAGACGAAATTCTCAAGGCACTCGTGAGAACAGGAGCGCTAGAGACGCGGTTGGAAGAGTTATCGACCGAATTAACTTGGGTGGGCCAGAGATGGATCCTCAGGATGTGGTTGAAGGTGGCGACCAAGATTAAGGTGAAAACAGGAGGGAGAGCAAATGGACGGAAGTATGCACCGAATGACGGCCTCAAACGGTTGGGAGGTCAAATCGCCTTCACAAGAATACCTGAACCTTGGTCCAGAGGTTCGGGCGTATATTGACGAGTATCTGACTGATCTCCCGGTGAAGCTAGGTGCGATCGCCAAGCGGCTTGGTGTCAAGGTATTGCTGTCTACGTTACCGCGCGGCACCTCTGGCCAAATCGGACGGGAAAACGGCGATTTCGTCATCCGCATCAACCGGCACGAGGCAAAGCACCGCCAGCGCTTCACGCTCGCCCACGAACTTGCGCATTTTCTGCTTCATCGTGATCGAGTTGAGGCGGCAAGTGGCTGGTCTGAGAACGTGTTGCTTCGCGCACCAGACCAGCCAATACAGATTGAATACGAGGCCAACCGGCTAGCATCGGACCTTGTCATACCTTCCGCACAGCTTGCCGAAGCCACGGCTGAATACTCGGGGCCGATGACACCCGAGGTGATCAAGGATCTCGCCCGTCGCTTTGGTATTTCCACGGCGGCGATGGAAATCAAACTCCAAATGGTGTGAGGATGCGGAACGGGCTATGGATGTTCAGGAGTATCTGGTAACGTTGAGCATCCATCCTGCCGAACTGAGCGGGCTCAAAGAACTACCGGGATCGTCCAAAGATATCGCTCACACCTCTCGTTCTATTGGCCCCATGGCTCGCGACCTCGCCTCTCTCGCACGCTTTGGACAAGTTTGAGGAATCATACCCATCGCGCCCATATTTCATTGATGTGGATACTTATTTCCGACTGAACGACAAGCCCAATGAGGCAAAGAACCAATGGGCCCAGTTGGCCGCGAAACCTGCTGACCTGAATGCGTGGTGGGGCCTGCTTTTGGATTATCCGAATGCCAACCCCTGCCTGTTGATGGCAGAGCGAACGTTAGAGAGTGCGTGGGAACAGATTGTTTGGGCGCGGCAAAATGACCGGACTTTCTGCCTTCGAATGAACCTTGCTAGAGGGTATCGGGGCAGGTATCCCACAATGGATGCCTGCTCTTACGGCAGAACTGGCAGCAGAGGGGGCGAACGACTATGCCATGGTATTTGAGTTTGGCTGGGTACCTGATCCGCTGCTAGTAGCAGCCCTTTCAAGTGGTTACACCAACAGCTTCTTTGGAGCGACATCGCCAGAAGTCCCCATTGCCATTTCCTGCACCTCGTTTCCGAAGGACTTCACTCTATTTGACGGGAAAGATGTTTGTGGTTTCACTAACCGTGACCTGCTAGCCCAAGTGCAACAGGCGACCAACCGACCAAGGATTATCTACGGCGATTGGGGCTCCACCAAACCCCGGAGCTATGGCCATGCTCGCCAGCCCAAGAACCGCATCGACTATCCTACGGCTACCGAATGGATACTCGCCCGTGACAAGGATGATGATGTATCGTTCCAAGTTGCCGCTCAACGAATACTGGACAGTGGCTATTGGGTTGGGAACCTTGGGATTTGGGGCGAACAATTAATTGCTGGAACTGCCGCAGGGCAAGCGTTCGCAATCGACACTATGCCCAAAATGTATTCCGCACGGATCAACATACACCTTCATCGGCAGGCCTTCTATGACCACCTGCCACCGCCCGAAGCACTAGATGAAGAATCGAGCGATGACGACTTCTAACGTGTGGATTTGGAGGGAAGCGTTAATAGATGAGAAAATATTCGCTCTGGGGCCTTATCTGGCGATTCGGACAGAAATCTCGCCAGTTCCTCTTCAATCAGTCTCGCAATCGACGGATCGTCGTGCTTGCGAGCCAAAAGCCAAGTGCCGAGCAGAATTTGCCGATGATCCCTGGCCCGCGCTACGCAAGACGATTGACTGTGCTTTCGCGCTGACGAGAAGTATTTTTCAAGCCCTGTGATATTAAGAGTCCGTAAAAGGGCCTTGCAAGTATTCGGACATCGGTTAATAATAGGACGAATAAATGGACGGGTTAACGCCTCTTTGTCGTGCCCGTTCGCTTGTCACTAGAAATGTGCCGTAAACGGTCATTCGGTACTCAAAAACCTGTTGCAGAAATTAAAGCTTTATTGAAGGGAAGTCCCCGTCTTTTTGGACAAGTTGGAAAGCGGTGTTGATTAGCCCAAGTTTAACACAAAATCCAGAAAAATAGCAAAAATTCATTTTCTTCGCCAAACCAAAAGATTTTTATTCCGTAATTTCAGTTCTTTATAATTTTTCTATGGCCTAATCGCCATTTGTAGTGCCAAAAAGATGACTCGCGTCCCTTGCGCCCTAAGCCGCGCAATATTAAGATCGGACACCTGTTCGTTCGTAAAACCAAAACCGCGAACTCCGGTCACGCGTATTTCACACATCGACTCGTCGAGAGTCGGTGCGGCGGCGATAAAGTCCAGCAGAAAACGCTATTGAATCTCGGGCGGCCCATAGCCGT
>JAPORY010000061.1 GCA_026709985.1 Aestuariivita sp.
GTTTGCAGTGAACTGGATACGAGTAACCCGCAATTTGCCATTTTCGGGATACTAGGCGCGACGGGAAAAACCTCAGACGTGCTCGCTGTTGAACCGGTAACAGATAAACTCAATGCCTTCGGTTTTTTTGCACGTCAGATCAACGGCAACTCTATCCCTGAAATCCTCGACGCCTTTTCTGAAGCAAAAACGATCACCCAACAACCTTATGCGCTCGTCGCCGATACCAAAATCTTCGCCGGAATAAAGGTTTATCAGGACGCCATTCCCTTCGCCCACTTCGTTGGGGCCAATGGACGATGGGACGCCGGATATCTCGAATGGGAGCCCGGTTGGCAGGAAATTCAAGAGACCATTAGCAGGTTGAGGCGCGAATTGGCAGCGATGCCATGAGTGCCGTAGGGGCACGCAACCGTACGACTGTGTCGTGCATATTTTTATCGTAACAACCATAGAGGAAAATGAAAATGACGCACTGGCTTAGAACAATTCTGATCGCCGCTGTAATGGCGTTGACCGCACTACCTGGCTGGGCTCGGGAGTTCAAAGTTGGCAGCTATGAACCCGAAAGCCACTATTTGGTCGAATTTGCATACAAGCGCTATTTTGACGAAATTACGCGGCGCACCGACGGTGAACTGACTTTCAAATGGTTCCACGGCGGTACGCTTGTGAAGGCGCCGCAAACGGTCGACGGGCTCAAGTCCGGTCTGGTTGACATCGTTGTAACGACCGGAATTTTCACACAAGAAAGTCTTTTTCCGACCACCCATGTGATGACGCTACCCTTCCAATTTGATAGCACAATTGAGGCGAATCACGTCTTTCAGAAAATGTACAATGAGATCCCTGAGGTGCAGGCCGAGTTTGAAGGTTTGGTGCCCCTTGGTTTTCATGTCTCGGACTTCTTTAACCTTCATATCCACAAAGATGTTGAACCAGTCCGTACGTTAGATGACCTCCAAGGTCTTGAGATTGGGGCATTTTCGAAGTCAGGTGTCACTTATAGCGAACTACTGGGTGCTACACCGCGCAATATCAAGCTAGAGGATCTTTATGTTTCGCTGCAACGAAAAGCGATTGACGGCATTTGGTTTCCAACCGCTCCGATGATCAAGTGGAAGATGACGGATTTTACTTCTAACCATTCACTGGTGGGGGGGCCGTTTGTTATGATTCCGATGACGATGGCAAAGCCAGTTTGGGATAGTTTGACCGACGAGCAGCGTCAAATCTTCAGGGATATGGAGGACGAGCTCACAAACTATACGGCAGCACTGGTTGACAATCGCCGGGCGTCCTCAGTCAGCAAGATGGAAGAGCGCGGGGACACGATTGTCAGGCTTTCTCCCGAAGAAAAAGCGAAATGGGTTGCGAAAGCTGGACCTGCCTATGATACCTGGCTTGCTCTAATGGAAGAAAAGGGCAACGATGGCGACGCTATCCTTGCACGGATCAGAGAGTTTACGGCCGAGTTCAAAGGGGTTGAATACACGCCTGCCGCCTGGTGGGGCGATGATTGGCAGGAGTAAAACCCTGACAGTTTGAAGACTAGTGAGTCTTCTAAGAGTGGCGGATCGCCGGATTTCTGTGGTATCTTTATTCGGCGATTCGCAATTAGAGAAAGCGCTTAAGTGACCCACCTTTTCAGGTTTCGGGGTCCCGTAGTCCGCCGCCAGAGGACAAGTCGATGACGAGCGAAGATACTGGATTAACTCCGCTGAAATCAAAAAGCGGCGGACATCCTGAGCCAAATCTAGCTCAGGATGTCTTTGGTCAGATTTCGCAAGTCGCCAACAAAATTCTCGAACCGATCTGCAAATATCTTTGTTATGCAGCGGCCATCATGACGCTGCTCATGTCGCTTGCCATGGTCGTAGATTTGGTCAGCCGTTTGATGTTTAACTCTCCACTTTCGGGGATGATTGAACTGCAAACATTCATGTTGGTCTTCATGGCCTTTTTTAGCATCGCTTACACGATGATAAAAAACCAGCATGTTTCGGTTGATCTGATCACATCAAAGATGCCAGCATGTGTGAACAATATCGTGCAAGCTATCTTACACATATGGGGAACCTTTATCTTTGCGGCGATGAGTTGGTTAAATGCCGACCGAGCACTAGAAGCGTTTCGACGAGATGAAATTTCAGACATTATCCGGATGCCATACGGTTATATGTACGCAGCGGTAACCTTGGGTACGCTTTTGATGGCATTTGTTCTCTTGACGAATCTACTTTCGCACCTGTCTTGGCTATACCAGAACTATAAACAACGCGGCGCATTTTGGATTATTTTGCTAGGCGTTTTCATCCTTGCTGGGTGCGGTATGTTTTCGGGGTTAATGCTCAAGATGATTGCCCCCGACCTCAGTTCACCGGCCATTGGAATAGGCTATACTGTGTTTCTAATGGTCATTTTGTTGCTGGGTTTTCCCGTGGGCTTTTCGATGGCTTTTGCTGGCCTCACGGGGTTATTTTATTTAATCGGGAGTGAAGTTGCCTTTAACGTAACAAAGATCAACACCTACGACGCCGTTGCAGTTTACTTCTTTGTTGTGATTCCATTTTTTCTGCTGATGGGGTTTTTAATCCTGCATGCTGGCATTGGTGCCAAACTCTATAATGCTGGCATCAAGGTCTTTGGCCGTCTCCCTGGGGGTCTAGCAGTCGGCACGGTGGCGGGATGCGGAGGGGGTTCGCCGCAATTTGTGGAGATAGTGTTGCCGCGGCAGCTACAATGGGATCGGTTTCGATTCCTGAGATGAAAAAATACGATTACGACGATTCGCTAGCAACTGGAGCTGTTGCCGCTGGCGGAACACTCGGCATTCTTATTCCTCCTAGTATCGGCTTTGTGGTCTACGGGATTATCACTGAACAGTCGATCGGCAAGATGTTCATGGCGGGCATCATTCCCGGCATTATCTTAACCATCGGTTTTGCTCTCGCAGCTTATTTGCAATGTGTGATCAACCCGAATCTCGGTCCGAAGTCAGAAAAATTCACGGCCCGCCAGATTGCGCAGTCCATTTTTGATATCTGGCCAGTCGGGGCGTTATTTGCGGCGGTTATCGGCGGGATTTACTCAGGTATTTTGACGCCGACCGAAGCGGGTGGCGTTGGAGCCAGTGGTGCTCTTTTGATCGCGCTTTTTGCAAAAGGTTTCAATCGTCACAAGCTGTTTGAGGCATTGCTGGAAGCGACGATGACAAGTGCGATGATTTTTACGATTCTTATCGGTGTCGGACTATTGGGCTACTTCATTACCTTGACCGATCTGCCTTTATCCTTTGCAAACTTTCTCAACACGCTTGATGTGTCGCGTTATGTAATTTACGCACTGATCCTGTTGCTCTATTTGATATTGGGCATGGTGATGAACATCATCCCGATGATGTTACTTACGTTGCCGATACTGTTTCCGACCGTCGTCGGGTTGGGCTTTGATCCAATTTGGTTCGGTGTCATCATGGTTATCATGATGGAGATGGGTCAGATTACACCGCCAGTTGGAATCAATGTGTTCGTCATCCATGGCGTTGCCAAGAAGTATAATGTCGCAATGAGCACGATCTATCGGGGTATTGTGCCCTTTGTTTTTGTCGAGATCTTGGTGATCATCGTGCTGACGATATTTCCAGACATAGTGTTATGGTTGCCGAACTCCATGAACACTCTTGCGACGCTCGATTAAGGGAAATTTACGGATTCAAGATAGCGCGATCGTCTTGGTCCTTCATAGAGCCTTCGTCAGCCTTGCTTGATTTCAGTTGTGCGAGAATGTGACTTCTTTCGAGCCAGAACCGTCACGAATCGCAATATTTGCCAGGCGCCAGTGGAATTGGAAAATCGATTGCGATAGAACTTGCAGGTTAAGGAATGGTAAGTTGAATTGGTCGCGATTGGTTTTGCCGTCAATGTGCGTAGTTGGATATTGACTCATCGTTAATGTTTCGTCTGTTGAATGCGTTTGCCACTGCACACTGCAGGATGGGATATGTCATCGCCAAGCAAGCGATACAAGGCATTTAAGAAGCCTCGACATTTGTGAAACGGCGCGTACGGGGATAACCGTTAACGCCGTTGCGCTGGGCTACACTCTGACCGAAGTTCTGAAGAAACGTGCTCAAGCGGGTATTGTGAACCAGAACCTTATTACCAAACGCACACCTGTGGGCCGTTGGGATGCCGTAAGAAGTTACAAAGGCGGTTGCTTTTTTCAACGCACCGAACGCTGGGTTTGTTAGCCGGAATCACTGTCGTAGACGGTGGATATTTTATCCGTGGGGATATCGGCTTGGCCGCCTATCAAATTAAATTTCAATACCAAGAGGACTAGTTTGCCGTCTTCGGATGAACTCCACTTGTCGGAAATATTGAAATCCAATAGGAGTTTGATGTGACCTATTCTTTGAAGCTGCTATGAATGGGTTCACGCTACAGCGTATAATCGACTCGTTTGTCAGGAACCGTAAAATCGATTTCGAGCTCCAGTAAATCTCCAGGATACGCGAGTAAGGCAGAATAAATCAAATTACCGTTCTGATCAAAAAACTCTCGTGCCACTCGAAAAACTGCCGAATTAACCGGGATTTGGAGCGCATTGGCGAGTTGGAAATCGGCATAGGAAATCGTGATTTTTTGTTTTGCGGAGGCAACGACGACCTCAAGTTCTTCCAAAACTGTAATCACAATCTCGCTCAAGAAGCGGTATGGAGCTTTTTCAAATTTCGCCGCACTGAGACGGAGTTCAACATAACAAAACGGCTTTTTATCTTTTAGGTGCGTACGTTTGATAATCCGAAAATCTGTGCCGTCGATTTTAACATATTCGGAGCCAGAGTTCTGACACTCGACTGCAACTTCTAGCTGTGACACCATCGCGTAAAGCTGCGAAATATCGGCGTGCATTTGTAGCTTGTAACGGTTTGGGGCTGGGACTTTGCGCACAAACGTCCCGCGCCCAGAATGACGCTCAATCAATCCTTCGTCCGCAAGTGTATTCATTGCTTGAATGATTGTCATACGGGCCACGCCGAGTGACTCTGTTAGGTTACGCAAGGCGGGCAGACGAGTTCCTTGTGGCAGTGCCCCAGATTTGATTTGGTGGCGCAAGACCGCAGCCACTTCCGTATGCAATGGGACGTCCTGCCGACGCATTTCCTGAAGGTTAAGTTGCATATCCGAATTAGTTCTCAAAACGTCTAAACCTTTGGAGCCCTTTTGGATTTAAGTTTACGTAAGCTGTTCGCTCTGCTGGTAGCCTTTCGACAGAATGACGTGTGACTACGTTTTCTTGATAGGTGTTCCACCAAATACTGAAAAACGACCGCAGCCAATTAACCATCACCCTATTGGAGAACTGGCAAGCCTTTCAAGTAAAAGGATGCTCTGTTTCGTTGGTTTATACGGGCCTCACACTTTGTTAGGTCGGCGTCAGGCCCCCATCAATGGTGTAAATGCTACCATTAATAAAGCTAGCTTCATCCCGACTAAGAAAAGCGACGACAGCCGCAACTTCATCGACAGTACCATAACGTCCGACTGGAATACTTGCCAAAACCTTTTCACGTGCGACCTCAATGTCTTGTTGCGTCGGTTCTGTAACCGACGGGTCAATCATCGCTTGTTCGACGACGGTTACCATTTCGGTGTCAATCTGCCCTGGGCAAATCACGTTGGTCCGAATGTTTTCACGGCCATAAGACTTGGCCATTACTCTTGTAAGTCCAACCACCGCATGTTTGCTGGCGCAATAAACCGGCATCGTATCACGAGCGGCCTGAACTGAAGCGGCCGAGCCAATATTGATTATTGAGCCGCCACCCGAATGACGCAACGCAGGAATAGTATGCTTTAAAACCAAAAAAGTACCCGTCACGTTGATGTTCATAACGGTTTGAAAATTTTCGATTGTTTGATATTCCATCAGTGCGCTGTCGCCAGTAATGCCCGCACCGTTGAACACGATATCAAGGCGGCCGAACTTCTCTAACGCGGACATAACAAGGGCGGCGACATCTCTTTCCTTTGCGACGTCGGCAACCTGTGTGGTGATATTGTCGTTAAAAGTAGCGACATCGCGCAACTTAGTTTCACTGCGACCAGCGGCCATGACCATCGCGCCGTCTTCGGCCAATCGCTTCGCGGTGGCTTGCCCAATTCCACCCGTTGCACCTGCCACTAACGCGATTTTATTCTTTAACGGCTGTTCCAAATTTCAACTCCACTGTAACTGTACGGTTTGTGAGATCGCAATTGAACCTGCGTTTGGCAGATGCTCACGAGGTTCTAACACCGATTTCTTCTCTTTGTTCCATTCTGTGGCACAAGATGATTAGATCAGGAGGTACACCCGTTGCATGAGACCAAGTTAAATCGCAGTGATTGCCGCGTTAGACACGCCCGAGATGATTATGTCAGAAGTTGTAAGTTAGCTTCCGAATTAGGACGAGCAAACCGGTCAGATTTCTGATCTCTTGTCAGTGTCACCATACCTTTATCTCTAATCCAGCGGCCGGCGTGCGAGTGAAAAATCTTGTCCGTTTGGCCCATCTACGGGAAAACTCGCCATGTACAGCGCAAACTGCCCGACTTCATCCGGATGCTTTAGACGTTCCCACGGCGGAAACCGCTCGGGCGGGTTTTCAGAAAATTTTGCGAGAATACCGTCTGGCGTTGACTTCTGACCGGTGATAGCATCGCGGTTCAGCATACCAGTAGCGACTGGCCCCGGAATGAGGTTGTTCGCGGTAATTTTGCGCACCCAAAGTTCATTTGCCAAGGCCCCAGTAAACATGTTCATGGCCGCTTTGGAAATATGGTAGGCACTGTTATCTATTCCTGCCCGTTTACCCATGCCTGAAGTTACGTTGATAATCTTGCCACCATCTGCGAAACCATCCAGCAGGAACCGGGTGACCATATAGGGCCCCCGAACATTAATCTCTATCGTTTTCCACCACGAGTCGGGATCCGATTCAGCGATTGCACGGATTTCTAGTTCAGCACCAGCGTTGTTGACAAGAATATCAACCTTCGTGAAGGTTCTTAAGATTGCCGCGCACCAAGCTTGCGTTGTATCTTGATCTGATAGATCCACGACTTCGGCGTGGCAATTGACTCCATGTGCAGTGGCGACTTTCTTCACTTTCGCTAGTTCACCCGCTGTGCGCGAGCAGATGGCGATATCGGCACCAGCACCCGCAAACGCTAACGCAATTGACCGCCCAATTCCACGACCGGCACCAGTGACGACTGCTACTTTCCCACGCAAACTTTGGGCGTTTTCCATTTATATTATTCCTGAGGCTGCAAACCGATAGTTCTGGAGATCTAGAACGTTATTACATTATGCGAAAAAATTGTCTAGAGCCACTCCTGCCAGTCACAGTAAATTATGGCGTGTGCTCAACCGATCCTTTGCTTCATAGAACACCGTTTGGATCATCCCTTATCAATCAGATATTTTTCCTGCGTCGTTCTAATCGCACGACCACACTTAATTTGGCTTCTTGGACATGTGAACAGCGGTAAGTCTCAACATTGAAAATTAGAATCATTGCAAAAAGGCGAAAATGCGACGCCGTAAACGCCGTCATGTCGCAATAGGAAAGGCGGCAGTGGAGAAAAAATTCTGAATAGTCAAATCCACCGTTTCGTCTAATTTTCCCTTCGGCAACAGACTTCTTCACAATTGAATCGATGTCCGCAGACACTGCAGGTCGGTTTGGTGCTGCAACACAAGCCCGATTAAGTGCGGGGCGCCGAGTTTTACAGCGTGTTCTTTCGTTGTTCGTTATTGAAGTTACAACCGTAATGCCGTCGGAAACTTTTCAGTCGACTCAAACCGCCTAAACCGACTGAATCTGCCGGACGCGTTAAGTGATTTTCTCCCTGTGCTTGATAGCCGCTTTTAGCTTTAGTCACCAAAGGCAAGGTCAGTTTAGCATTGGATGTTTCAGTATCGGGCGGGGAAGGAGCTTGTACTGGGGAAAGTTCCGCAGGGTTCCAGGAAGACTTTTCAACTGCCTTCCTTAATCTGGTGCAGGTCGTGCGATTGCGCCTCAGCAATGCGGACCGTTTTGAATTTTGCACCCCAATCGCGCATCACCGCTAATACCGGTTCCAGTGAACGGCCGAATTCGGTTAGTTCATACTCTACTCGCGGTGGAACCTCGGAGAATACATGCCGTTTGATCACACCGTCGGCCTCCAGCTCCCGCAGTTGCAGCGTGACCATTCGTTGCGTTGCATTCGGAATCTTACGGCACAGTTCTCCGAATCTTTGACGCTCAGACAATAAGTTGCATAAAATGACTGACTTCCAGCGGCCTCCCATAACGCTCAATGTCGCCTCAATATCACATCCAGTTTTCCAACTATACTCTTTGCTCATTTCGTTTGTTTCCTCGTGCATTTACATCCAGCCACAGAGCATTTGCTAGGCTCATAAAGATAGATTCACCCCATTATGCTCGCTCGTTGGGAATATTGGGCGGTGCAAAAAAGGGAGGTGTTGTGACCAATTTAATCCCACCAATTAACTTTATCCAAGTGTCTCTATTCGCGCAATAGAACTGCCTAAAGCCATGTCAAAGATGTATTCAAAATTGCCTGCCGGCGATAGGAAACTGATGATCAAAGTGTGGAGACCTACACGCGGATGATCTGTGCGTGGTCATAAGCGCCAGTAGTAATAATTCCTGCGGTTAAGGACGGCGCGTCCTTGCCTGCCTTCAACCCTGATTTGCGCTCTTCAACCCGAGATTACGATGAACCAAGCATGAAAGTTATACTTACAAAAATGTAGGTACTTGTTCTTTGAATCTAGACCAATAGAGTCTTTCAGAACGACGATACTCAATATTTGGAGGGAATATGAAGGCACTAGGTTATTCTGAAAGAGGCCCGATTGCAGCCACTGGTTCGGTTGTCGAATTTACCAAAGACGATCCACAGCCTAAGTCTGGGGACTTGCTAGTTGAGGTTTGCGGTGTTTCGGTCAACCCTGTAGATGTGAAAGTACGTGCTAATCGGCCGCCCCCCGAGAACGAGCCGCGCATCCTCGGTTTTGATGCAGCAGGGGTCGTTCGTGAAGTCGGCACTGAGGTCACTGGCCTTCAGCCCGGTGACGAGGTTTTCTACGCTGGTGAGTTCACACGAGACGGCAGCAATGCGCAACTCCAGACTGTAGACCAGCGTCTTGTCGGAAAAAAACCGTCATCATTGAGCTTTGCCGATGCTGCGGGGCTTCCATTGACTAGTATAACAGCGTGGGAAATGTTGTTTGACAGCTTTGGAATTTCTGAAGGTGAGGGTTCAGGTGACGCAATATTGATTATTGGTGGAGCCGGAGGGGTTGGATCAATTATGATTCAACTGGCCAAGAAGTTGACAGCTTTGACGGTCATCGCGACGGCGTCGCGTTCTGATACGGTTGATTGGGTCAAGAAGATGGGTGCAGACCTTGTTGTTAACCACCATGAGCCGCTTAACGAAGAGGTGAAGGCGCTTGGGATTGCTCCCAAGTACGTGGCTGCGTTGACAGGAACCGAAGGTCATTGGGATGCGATCATTGAGATGATTGAGCCGCGTGGGCATATTGGCATGATTGATGATCCGACCAAGATCAACTGGCAGTCGCTAAAGATGAAGGCACTGAGCTTCAGCTGGGAATTTATGTTTGCTCGCTCAATGTTCGGAACAAAGGACATGGATGCGCAGTCGAAATTGCTTAGCCGCGTCTCTGCAATGATCGACTCTGGACATTTGATCTCCACAGTCAATAGGAATAACGGGCCACTCACTGTTGATAATTTGCGGGAAGCGCTAGCGCACCAAGAGAGCGGTGCCGCGGTTGGCAAAACTGTGCTGGAGGGTATGAGCTAAAATTACCAATTTTTGGGGCGTCGATCGGGCGCCCCCTTTAATCTCATCGCAACAGCGCAGATTACCTCGTAATCAGTGTGATTGCCCCGATAGTGACGACGATTGCGGCTGCCACATGCCATTTGCCGATCTTGTCATGTTTGAAGATAAAGTGGTCGAACAGCACCACCCAAATGCATCGTTGCGATGAAAGGCGCAACGACGACGACATCCCCGATGTTGAGCGCTGCATAGAGTAGTAGAAACCCGGTTCTAAGGACACCACCGGCCGCGACCAACCATAAGAGATTCATATTCAACTCGAACCGTATAGTTGTCCGATCACGGATGACATGGGATATTCAATGAAAACTGCCGCCGAAGTGACCATAACGAGTGTAGCGAAAAACGGCTCAGGCAGATCATTGAGCCCGAATTTCGATATCGGTTGACCGAGTCCACGGGTTGCCGCCGCACCTAGCGCCAGCCACAAGAATACCAATGAGAAAGTGCCTGCAGCTTTGGTTTTCGCCTGAATTGACACGATGGTCCCGATGACCATGAGTGTGATGCCAGTGGCCGCCTGCAGATTGAGGGCTTCATCAAGGAATAGAATTGCCGGGACCGCCGCAAATACTGGAGCAAAGGCGCCGCCGACCGCAGTCAAGGTGGGACCTAGTTTTTCAATCGAAAGCATATGAAACTGCTGTGCGAGCCCAGGAACCACCAACCCGCTCAAGACAAATACAAGTGTTGCCTATGTTAGAAACCAGTGCCATTCGATCACGAAGGGGGCCAAGAACCAAAACAGTCCCGCAAAAGATAGAACGACAACAAGTGCCCCAGTCCGTGCGTCAACCGCAGCCAAACCGCGTTGCTGAAGTTGCGTGACAAGGGCCCATGTTGCCGCTGTTGCGAGCGACAACAGGACCGCCAAAATTTCCATAAGCGGGGCTTTTTCTAAATTCGGCTGCCGTAACGGATTAGTCGAATTGCTCATTGAGCAGTTCAGTGTTTACTCCGAGGCCGGGCCCTGCAGTGAGTGTCATGACGCCGTTCTTTACGGGTGGGCTGAAAACCGCATCACGAAGGCGATTCTCATTGACGTCGCATTCCAATAAACCAGGACCACCAGCAGCAGCTAGAAGATGAGCAGATGCAGCGAGCGCAACCCCACCACCGAGGGAATGGGGGCAAAAGGTCAATCCTGCGTTTACAACGGCATGAGCGACGGGCAAGCACTCGCTGAACCCACCCCATTTTGCGATGTCGGGTTGCACGACATCTAGCCACTTTTCCGCAATAACCTGGTCGTATTCGCCGTGAGTGATAAAATTCTCGGCACCAGCGATCGGAACCGTCGTGGATTCCTTGAGTTGCATCCAGATCTCGGGAGGAATGTCGACGGGCATCGGCTCTTCTACCCAATTTGGCCCAAAAGGGGTAATCCACTGCATTGCGGCCTTTGCCTCGTCGGGGGACCAAGCTTGGTTGGCGTCCAACATAAACCTTTCGTCGTCTCGTAGGTTTGACGCAATAATCTTAATATTTTCGTAGTCAGTTTTGTACCCAAACCCAATCTTAACTTTAAAATTGCGATGTCCACGCGTACGCGCCTCGTTTACGGCATCAAGCACACCAATCGGATTAATTGCGCTCGCGTATACGGGAATGACGGTTCGCTTGGCGCTGAGCAATACATAAACAGGCACTCCAGCTCGTCGTGCAACCATGTCCCAAACAGCAATATCAAGGCCGGCGATAACCTGCGCTATCGGGCCAGCCTCTCCGCTTTGCAGGCGCAAAACATGCAGTTGCGAACTCATCGCCGAATAACTGGCGTGCGGAGTACAGAAAGCGGCTGCTGTGATTCGTGGGGCAAGCTCAGTCTCGACAAGCTTCAGCCTGTGTGCCGCACCGCAAACTGGAAAATTGCACCAAATTTCCCCATATCCCATTACACCAGAGCGGTCAGTCACGCGCAACAGCAATGTTGGGCGATCATACATAATACCAAACGATGTGCGAACTGGCGCGGAAATCTCGGCACGCACCAGGACTATTTCGACGCGGGAAAGATTAACGGAAAGGTCGAATTGCGAAGCATCTGTCACGTTCATCCTTTACTCCTTTAGTGCTTCGCATCTTCAAGGATCATATCACCTGCTTTTTCGCCGATCATAATTGCGCTGGCATTTGTATTGCCGGACACAATTTCCGGCATAATTGACGCATCTGCGATGCGGAGCCTGTTTATACCGAAGACTCGAAGCCTCTGATCAACGACTGCGAGATGATCAGTGCCCATGCGACAGGAGCTTGTCGGATGATAGACTGTCGTTGAGTTTTTACGAATCCACTCAAGGACCGAGGCATCGTCGTCGATATTGAGATCTCTTGGTGGCTGAAGCTCTTCGCTGACAGCGGCTCTCAGGGGCTCTTGGCTGGCAATCTCTCGAGAGATGCGAACGCCCACAATGGCTTTTTGTTGATCACTCCTTTCGGCAAGATAATTCGGGGTGATACATGGGTGACATAATGGATCGCCACTGCGCAACCGAATCTCACCTCTACTCTCTGGGCGCAAAACGCATACCGTTGCCGTAAAGGCCGAAAACGGATGAACGCCCGTGGCAGGGCTGTCTGCGGACCAAGGGTTGATATGAAACTGAATATCCGGACGATCAAGAGAGTCAGATGTTCGCAGGAAGCCGAACGCCATGCTAGCTCCCATAGTCAAAGGGCCTGAGCGCCTAAGGGCATAATTGACCGCAACTCTAGTTTGGCGGACAAGTCCTCGGAGTTCGTCATTCACGGTCGAGTTTTTGGTTTTAAGGGTTATGCGCGCCTGCAGGTGATCTTTTAAGTTTTTACCCACTCCAGGAAGGTGATATGTGGTTTTGACTCCAACCTTTTGAAGTGCTTGACCGTCGCCGACTCCCGAGAGCATCAAGAGGTGCGGAGACCCGACAGCGCCGGCGGCCAAAATGACTTCTCTGCGGGCATTTATGCGAAGCACGTTTGCAGATTTTTGAATAACTTCGACCCCTTGTGCTTGACCATCTTCGATAATTACCTTGGATGTGTGCGCACGGGTCAATACTTTGAGGTTGGGTCGTCGAAGTGCAAATTTCAAATAGCCGACGGCGGTGCTCACCCTTCGACCGCGCCTTGCGGTCAGTTGAAAAAAACCAACCCCTTCCTGGTTTGCACCGTTACAATCTGGATTTGCTGGATAGCCAGCCGCTTGTGCAGCAGCAATCCACGCCTCACATATAGGGTGCCGGTATATAGGATCTGCGACGTTAATGGGACCGCCTGTGCCATGAAACTCATCTTCGCCCCGTTCATTGTTTTCGGACTTTTTGAAGTAGGGCAAAACATCATCCCAACCCCAGCCAATGTTCCCTAATTCTTTCCAATGGTCGTAGTCCTGCCTCTGCCCGCGGACATAGAGAAGGCCGTTCAGCGCGGAACTTCCGCCGAGAACTTTGCCTCGAGGCCAAGGAACCTCCTTTCCTTCTAATTCAGGGCAGGGGTCAGTCTTGTAGCACCAATCATATTTGGGGTGGTTCATTGTTTTGAAGTAGCCAACGGGGATATGTATCCAGGGGTAAAGATCTCTGGGGCCTGCTTCGATTAAGATGACCTTATGGGCTAGATCTTTGCTTAATCGATTTGCGAGTACGCAACCTGCCGACCCGGCACCCACAATGACAAAATCTGCTTCCATACGATATTCTGCTTACTGGAGTTTGAGGGCGGTCGAAGCACGCGAGAGGGTCGGCCTTGGCTTACGGTAACGAACTCAACTCCCAAGGGTTTAAACCCAGCATGTCGCGAGCTTCCGATGCTGTTGCCATGGTGCCACCGAGATTTTCCACAATTGAGATACTCTTTTCGACAAGTTGCGCATTGCTTTTCGCAAGTTTGCCCTTCTCAATATAGACCGTATCCTCCATCCCGATCCGCACATGCCCGCCAAGCAGAAAAGACTGCGCCAACATTGGAAAAGCCATCCTACCGATTCCGAATGCGGCCCAGATACAATCGTCGGGTAACTGCGAGACGAGATAAGCCATAGTTTGTGTGTTAGCGGCGGCACCAAAGTTAATGCCCATTACAAATTGACACATAACGGGTCGCTTAAAGAAACCTCGTTGGATGAAGTCCTTAGCCATATTCAAATCGCCGGAATCAAAAATTTCAATTTCGGGCTTTGTGCCGGTGTCATTGACGATATTAAGCATCGTTTTGAGAGAGGAGGGCGTATTAATTACTGTCCAAGTCTTATTGACCATTGTATTGAAATCGAGTGTACAAAGTTCGGGTTTGAGTTCTGCGACATGGGCGACGCGCAGTTTTGGGTGGGTAAGCGTTGTTCCGGGGGCTGCGACTTTTGGGTCTTGAGCGCTTGGGACAAATCTTTGTCCCTCGCCAGTTGTTAAGTTGATAATAATGTCTGAATCGGCATCGCGAATACGGCTTACAACTTCGCGATAAAGGGCAATGTTCATCGACCCTTTTGCTGTGTCTGGATCGCGTACATGGATATGCGCAATCGCCGCGCCTGCCTTTCCAGCATCAATTGCG
Source organism: Aestuariivita sp. (assembly GCA_026709985.1). GTDB lineage: Bacteria > Pseudomonadota > Alphaproteobacteria > Rhodobacterales > Rhodobacteraceae > JAPORY01. The sequence continues at coordinate 14,469 of JAPORY010000061.1, forward strand.
GCGTGGGCAATTTCTACTGGTGTGACGGGCAAATTCTCATTTTGGGATGGCATAGTTCCGTTGCCAGTCACGGCACATGTCAGTATTGTTTTTTGTGCCATAGTCAATCCGTAAAGTGACATAGTTTGATCTCTTCGGGCCGCATACGCACCAACTTAGCTGATCAGGTTTTCATCGGTTGCAGGTGCTTAATTGATCACTAAAGCTCTTGATCTACCACGATACTTGCGTGAAATTGGTCTAGAACACTAAACCTTATAGGCTAGGTCGACGCGATCGGCAAGCAAGTACAATAGTCCGAACACTGGCAATCAGTTGCGCTGAATGGTTTGTAGAGGTTTGCATCACATAGGATAATCGGGCTTTCGATGTTGCAATTCGAAAAGGACAGAAGCTCGTGTTGAACCAAGATTTGAGAGGTCGACGCGCATTGGTCACAGGTGGTGCATCCGGGATCGGGTTGGCAACGGTGACGATGCTCGCCGAGTGTAATGCTAAGGTTGCCATGAACCATCTCGAAGACGATCCGGCGGGGAGGGAGCAGGTGGCTCGTCTGACGGCAGAAGGAGTCGATGTGATTTCGGCACCTGGAGATGTTGGAGATCCTAACGATGCGGAGGCCATGGCGCAACGAGCGATCACAGAACTCGGCGGCTTAGATTACCTAGTTAACAATGCTGGTATGTCTGGTACCGAGATGCCTATTCCGCCGTCTAACCTTGACATGATTGACGAAGAACTTTGGCAGACGTTGTTGACGACGAATCTGATTAGTGTCTTTCGTATCTCAAAAGCGGCAGCGCCTGCTCTGAAAGAGGCGAACGGCGCGATTGTCAATACCGCCTCGACCGCCGGAATTGGTCTTCAAGGAAGCAGCACCCCTTATGCTGCGTCAAAATCGGGGGTTGTCAGCGTTACTCGATCACTTGCCCGTGGGCTGGCGCCTTCGGTGAGGGTGAATGCGGTAGCACCTGGCCAAGTAGAGACGCGTTGGACCGCAGGTTGGCCAGAAAAACACAAGCAAGCTGCGCTCGACAAGTCACTCATTAAACGCCACGTTCAACCAGAGGACGTTGCTCAAGTAATTATATTCCTTTTGATTGGTGCTTCAATGATTACTGGACAGACTATTGTGATCGACGGAGGCATGACGGTATCGTAATCTGCGACAGTATGAGATTTGTGAGCCGCGACGCTTGCTTGCAACCGGCTCTGCACGGGATCGTTCTGCCTTCAACACCGACTGGGGATAAACCGTTGCCACTCAACCCAACCAAAACCAAAGGCGTTAAAGGGCGATTAGCAAGGTGATCGGGATTAGGATTAGTGCGACTTCTCTTGTTTCCGATGCGAGAGAGTCTTCATCGGCCTGGGCGTGGAGAACTTTAGGTTAAGATGTTGCTTCGGCAAGAAAGCGAACCCACGAACGAATACCCTTGTGAAAGCTCTCTAGGTCGTACTTTTCATTCGGCGAGTGAATTTGATCATCGTCTTTTGCAAAACCGATCAACAAAGAGTTCATGTCCAAGACGCTCTGAAAGTAGTCAGCGATTGGAATTGAGCCACCGCAACCAACAAAAGCGACGGGTTCGTTCCATTCTTCGGATAGCGCCGTCTGCGCGGCTGAGAATATTGGCTTTGACGTATCGAAACGACTAGCTTTTCCGGCGCCAAGTTCACTAAACTTTACTGTGCAGTCGGATGGTAACATAGTGCGCACCATTTGGCGCAGATTTTGACGGATGACATCGGGGTCTTGGCCTTCGACGAGCCGAAAGCTGATTTTGGCCGACGCCTCGGCGGGTAGAACGGTCTTCATGCCTTCGGCAGTGTACCCGCCATAAATACCATTGCAGTCACAGGTAGGCCGTGACCACAACATTTCTAACAGCGAGCGATCAGCTTCGCCAGCGGGCTGGTTCAACCCAACATCGCCCAAAAATGCATCGGCATTGAAGCCGAGGTCGTCCCATTCTTGCTTGGTGTTGAGGGGTAATTCAGGGATATTGTCGTAGAACCCGGGAATGGTTACTTTGCCGCTCTCGTCGTGCAATTGCGCAATGATTTTTGTGAGCACTCGGATCGGATTGATTGCAGCGCCGCCGAAAAATCCTGAATGCAAGTCTTTGTCCGCACCGATAATGGTGATTTCTTCCGCCAATAGCCCGCGCAACATTGTCACGATTGCAGGCAATCGACTATCGAACAGAGCCGTATCGCAAATGAGGGCAACATCAGCAGTTAGTTCGCGTTTGTTTTCCTGCATGAATTGAAGCATCGACGGTGATCCACACTCTTCCTCGCCCTCAAGAAAGAGGGTAATTTCGCACGGCAACTCACCATGGACGGCAATCCATGATCGACAGGCTTCCAAAAACGTCATTAGTTGGCCTTTGTCATCGGAGGCACCCCTCCCCTTGATGATTTTTCCCGCCGCTGTGTCAACAATTTGCGGGCAAAAGGGATCGTGATCCCATAACCCAATCGGATCCACAGGTTGAACGTCATAGTGACCGTAGAATAGTAAATGCGGCCCCGAGCCGTCTGCGTGCCCAATCACCATCGGATGTCCTGATGAGGGGGCTTTCCGAACGTCAGTAATCCCAAGCGATTGTATTTCGGATACCAGCCACTCCGCCGCTCGGTCGCAGTCATTTGCGTAGGAGGAGTCGGTAGAGATTGACGGAATACGCAATAAATCTAGCAACCGATCGGTAGCCGAATCTAAGTTTCTGTCTACTTCTTTGAGCACGGCATCAAGTGACATATTTCATATCCAAATATTTGAAATCCGTTGTTTCTTAGCCAAATCATTGCTGCAAATATCACTACCGCAGCTGCCGCCGGCGGACCGCAAAAGCGACGAATATCGGCTTGGCTCCATTGGGAGAAGGTATTGCGACTTGATGAGTAACGAATTGGCCATGCGGCGTCAAATCATGAGTGCGCGTGAAATTTGTGTCAAGCTATTGCCGTAGGATTGGAAAAGACCGCAGTAGTGAAGTCGACCATGATTTATCGGCTCATTCAGCTCGGCTGGCTATAGAAACGGCTTCAGAGGTTGCTTCAAGCGAAAGCATGATTGACGCATGGCGATTCTTAAAGTCTCTCGCCGGTTGCAGAACATGTAATTGTTCAAATGGTGGGTTAGGGGCGGGTGCACCTTGAGTTAACATATTATTTAGTTCATCCCGTGCTTGATCGATTTGTTCTAAGGTCAGACCAATCACGACAGACCCAACAACAGCGGCTGCCGCTTGTCCGAGCGCACATGCACGCACTTGCTGGGCAAACTCGCTCACAATGCCATCATGTATGTTGACTTCAACAAGGACTGTTGAACCGCAGAGAGGCGAGCGCCGTTTAACCGTCGCCTGCGGATTTTCTAAATGCTTGAAATCAGGAATGGTAGCAGTTAAGGCTAGTATCTTGCTTGAGTAGAGTTGCATAAGATCGCTGTCGGCGCTCATTTGATTTCCTTTCGCGTCTATGCTCTGGGCACTAAACTGCTTCTTGAGTCGGAGAGTGAGTACACATGCCTTTTGATGTCACAACTGTAAAGTTTAACTCGGCCGGTTTGGTGCCTTGTGTTGTGCAGGAAAATGAGACTGGCATCGTTTTGATGTTAGCTTGGATGAGCAAGGAATCGATATCGAAGACCCTTGAAACAAAGCGAGTTACCTTTTGGTCCCGTTCACGACAAGAACTTTGGATAAAGGGGGAAACCTCAGGACATTCGCAGGAACTTATCGAACTGCGGCTAGATTGTGATCAAGATTGCCTACTTGCTATTGTGAACCAAACGGGGCCAGCCTGTCATACCGGGGAGCATAGTTGTTTCTTCACCACGATTTCAGATATCTAGGTCTGGGAATCGCTTCTTAAAGACGGCCTCACTTCATACTGGTTTTGATCGCTACTCAACACAGTTTCTCCTTCGGGTGGTTGCGAGGGGTAGAACCTCGGCATCGCTCATAATTCTTTGGTTCCGCTAATCGGTTAGCCCAACCAGTTCTCGGATATCATCGGGCGAGGCGCCTGCTTCGCGATACAGGGAAATCGCTCTTGCGTCATCGCGTTTAGCAAGGCGCTTTCCGTCTTTGTCGGTTATCAGTGTATGATGATGATAAACTGGGGTTGGCAGGTCGAATAGGTATTGAAGTAACACATGGATTTTTGTCGCAGAAAATAAATCTTGCCCGCGAATAACGTCGGTTATTCTCTGCGCCGCATCGTCAAGAACAACGCAGAGGTGATAGGATCCCAAATACCCCCTGCGTGAAACGACGAAGTCACCAACATTCGCGATCAAGTCTCCGCCCAAAACCGGAATCTCGCGTTTGACACCGTCCGTATTATGTCGACATTCGACAAAATTGAACTCTTTACCAGTTGCAGATTTTGCAACGTTCAACCGCAATGCAACATTGTCGTCTGGGATTAAACCAAGTTGATTATCGTCATTAGGTCGACATGTGCCCGGATACACGGGACCGTCTGGTCCAAAACTGGCGTTACTTGTGTGCGGTGCTGAAAGCGCCGAAAGGATATCGCGGCGACTACATCGGCAAGGATATAGAAGGCTTCGCTTCCACAAATCTTGTAGGGCATCTTGATATGATTTGAGATTCCTTGATTGCCGCCTAACAGGTTCGTCCCATTTAATTCCAAGCCAAGTAAGATCCTCGAAAATACACTCTTCCCACTTCTGGTGACAACGCTGCTGATCAATGTCCTCGAGGCGCAAGAGAAACTTTCCGTTGCGATGACGCGCCATGTCATGAGCAAGTAGTGCCGAGTAGGCATGCCCGAGGTGCAAGAGGCCAGTAGGCGACGGCGCGAAGCGGGTAACGAATGTCATAGTTCGTCTACGAGACAATCTATTTGGTACGGTAACTAAAGTGGTATTATCGAAGTCAATAACGATCCAGCATCTGCTACCTCGATTCGCGGAGAAATGCTAGATTTTGGTGGCGATTCAAACTGCATTATAGTCGCTGAACTCAGGAGCGCCCTTCAAGCGCACAATGATAAAACCAAAAAAAGTTGCTTGCGCCTCTATAGGCCGAGAAAACCCCTTCTCTATTATTTCCTTGACAGTGCGATGCAAATCACATGCGAACACCACAATTCCGTGGGGCATTATCAGAATCTGCAAGAATTATCTTGAGCCATCGCGGTCATGGCGTTAAAATCTCTGCTGTTGTCGTTAGCCATTCCTGCCAAAAGACCTTTGCTCGGTCGGTATAACTCTTGTAGCGGGCCTTTCTCTGCCGTCGTCCGCTGGCACAGCCGGCGACTGGCGGGAAGAGACCAAAATTGACGTTCATGGGTTGAAAAGATTCGACGGTCGCGCCAGCCGTAATATGCTTGAACAAGGCGCCAGTGGCGGTCGTATCCGGAGGCGGCGGGATCAACTTTCCTTTGACTTCAGCAGCCGCCATGCGACCAGTAACCAAGCCCATGGCGGCACTCTCGACATATCCCTCAACACCGGTAACTTGACCCGCGAACCTAGTGTTTGATTTTGACTTAAGTCGAAGCTGATCATCCAATAACTTCGGGGAATTGATGAACGTATTTCGATGAATACCGCCCAAGCGTGCGAATTTTGCCGCTTGTAATCCAGGAATCATGCGGAAAACCTCGACTTGAGCCCCATGCTTCATCTTTGTTTGAAAACCAACCATGTTGTGGAGTGTTCCCAAAAGGTTTTCGCGTCGGAGTTGCACGACGGCGTAAGGCTTTTGCATGGGACAGTGCGGATTGGTGAGACCAACGGGTTTCATCGGACCGTACCGCAGCGTCTCGCGGCCCCGTTCTGCCATGACTTCGATTGGTAAACACCCGTCAAAGTAGCCGGTATCAGAACTTCCATGTTGAGGGGTCTTTTCTGCATCCAACAATGCAGAAATAAAATTCTCGTATTGCTTCTTGTCTAACGGACAATTGATATAAGCTGTCTGTTCTTCTTGCGTATCGCCTTTGTCGTAGCGTGATTGCCGCCACGCGATCGACATATCAATAGAATCGTCATAAATGATCGGGGCCATAGCATCATAGAAGGCGAGTTCGGCGTGATTGGTTTCTAACTGTATTGAACGGGCAAGTGCCGCCGAAGTTGCAGGTCCCGAAGCAATAATCCAAATTCCCGCGTCTGGTAGCTTCTTTACCTCTTTATTCATTACCGTAATTTGCTGATGATCCTTCAAACAGGCGGTGATTTGCTGGGCGAATTTTTCACGATCGACCGCAAGTGCACTGCCTGCAGGCAATTTATGTGTATCCGCTGCCGCCATCGTTAAGCCGTTGGCCATCCGAATTTCCCAATGAAGCTGGCCTATTGCGGTGGTCTCGTCGTCATCAGATCTAAATGAATTAGAGCAGACGAGTTCGGCCAACTTATCGGTCTGATGTGCAAAGGTTTTGACACTGGGGCGCATTTCAAACAGGTTGACGCAAACACCGTGCTGCGCGGCTTGCCAGGCCGCCTCAGAGCCAGCTAAGCCGCCGCCAACGACATTTATCGCGCTATTCATTTTCGGTGCAAACCAGATTACGATGAATTGAATGAAGGGAAATGGTAGAAATTTTTCGAGAATGGTTTGGTGTGCTACGCCCAAAATGGAAGCTACTCACCAGTTTGGGGGTCGTTTTTCCAAAAATGCCGCAATCCCTTCTTCGGTATCTTGGTTCATCATATTGCGCTTCATGATATCTGACGAATAACTGTAGGCCTCCTCGACCGAGAGAGATAGTTGTTGATAAAATGCTTGTTTTCCGACAGTGACCGCGGACGCAAGTTTTCCCGCTACGGTACTCGCAATATCCAGTGTTTCTTCTGCGAGCTGCTCTGGCTGCACAACCCGATTTACCAATCCAAGTGCTTCGGCTCGGTGAGCATCAATAAAGCAACCAGTGGTTAACATCTCGAATGCGTGCTTTCGTGAAATAGTTCGACTGAGTGCTACAGCAGGCGTTGAACAAAATAGTCCGATATTGACGCCATTAACGCCAAATTTAGCAGCCGTTGAAGCGATGACGATATCGCAAGAAGCCACTAGTTGACAACCAGCGGCGGTTGCCACACCCTGCACCTGTGCAATTAATGGTTGTGGGAGATCCGTGATGGATGTCATCATTTTGGCGCACCGCTTAAACAAGTCGCTAAAGTAGCTAGCACCTTGATCTTCACTCTGGCGATGTTCTGAAATTTGTTTTAAGTCATGCCCGGCGCAAAATGCAGAACCTTGCGCTGATAAGATGACGGCTCGGATATCATCGTCAGACTGTAAAGCGTCGAATTGTGATTGCAAAGCGGAAATCATTTCGTCAGATAATACATTGAGTGTCTTAGGTGTCATCATCGTTAAATGAGCGACGCCGTCACGATCATATCGGTCTAGAATTGACATCTTAATTTGTTCCTTTGCAAAACCGTGGAACTCTCGAATATCGCGATCAGATTGACCGGCAATGCGCCATGCTAAAGCTTTAATCTAACCGATGATACCATTCGAGAAGGGCGGGGCAGCTCTTGCGGACTACCAGGACCACCATCAACGACCTTATGTTCAAGAGCGATGATTGTAAATTACTCGTTTCGTGAGAATAAGCTACCGCAAACTGCTGCAATCAAAGCTCTTGCGATGGCACGCTGCAGATGCAGTCCGACAAATGTTTGCCCCTACAAAATTAATACTTCTCGGAAGTTAAGTTGAACGACATCTGACGTGACGCGATTAACTCATAGGCAACGATGCTTAAGTGTACCTCAAACTTTCATTGAGAGGAGCGAAGATGTTACCGATCATACCATGGAATTGTTCGTACGCCAAATCATGCGCATCATCACAATTGCGATTGAAAATTCGACAGGGAATATCACAATATGAAACAGCCGCCAGCGATGGACAAGGATAAGTTGAATGCCTTCTTGGCTATTGCCTTCCCTTTATTCAGAGATGACTATCGTATATTGGAGGTTTCGCGAGAATACATCACGACGAAGTTGTTCGTTACCGAAAGACATTTGCGACCCGGGGCAACCATATCAGGCCCCGCTATGTTCGCTCTTGCTGATGTCACCATGTACTGTCTAGTTCTCGCGAATATCGGGCCTAAACCATTGACGGTAACCACGAACTGCACGATTAATTTCTTAAGCAAGCCAAAACAAAACGTTGATCTCGTAGCGGATGGAAAATTACTTAAGATCGGTCGTCGACTTGCGACGGGTACAATTTCTATTCGTGCAGAAGGGGTGATGAAGCCTCTTGCGCACGCAACAATGACGTATGCGATTCCTCCCACTGGTTCTGTAGCGGACGAGAGCATTGACGTGCCCGCGAATTAGAGCATTAATCTTAAGTTTCTTCCTGCTCCTTCAAGGGTGTCCATGAGGTCTACTTACGATCAAATGGGTTAGGATTGAATGAAGTTTGCAGAGAGAATTCTTGTCGGTGGCTTATTTATTTTTTTGTCGTATTGGGTTGAAATAAAATACTGAATATTCATCTATTGACCGTTGAGGGTTTCAACAATAGAAACCGATTTTCAGCATTTGATGGCGGCCACAGAGATCCGTGGTTTGAGGGATAGAAGGGAAGGCAGATGAGAACATTCTCCGCGACTCCAGCGGATATCCGGAAGTCTTGGATCTTAATCGACGCAGAGGGTCTCGTTCTTGGGCGGCTCGCCTCGGTGGTCGCGAATCGTTTGCGCGGAAAGCACAAGGCGACCTTCACCCCGCACATGGATGTCGGCGACAATGTCATCGTGATTAACGCCGAAAAAATTCAACTCACGGGCAAGAAGCGCGATGAGCGTTTCTATTGGCACACCGGATACCCTGGCGGCATCAAGTCGCGAACAAAACGCCAGATCTTAGAAGGCAAGCACCCAGAGAGAGTTTTACTTCAGGCGGTCAAGCGCATGTTGCCCGGTAACAAACTATCACGACGATTACTGACCAACCTACGCGTTTATTCCGGCAATCAACATCCGCACGAAGCTCAAAAGCCGGAAATCCTTGATCTACGATCTGCAAATAAGAAAAACACTCGGAGCTGACTTTCATGGCAGAACAACTCAAGTCTTTTGAAGAACTCAACGAAGTCCGTGAAGCGGCTGTCCAGTCGTCATTAGGAACTCACGATAGTGGTGAACGAGAGCCGAAACGGGATCGTTTCGGACGATCTTATGCCACTGGTAAAAGAAAAGACGCAGTTGCCCGCGTTTGGATAAAACCGGGCGTCGGTCGGGTGGTTGTAAATGGCAAAGAAATGGCCGAATATTTTTCGAGACCAGTCTTACAGATGATTTTGCGTCAGCCCTTTCAAGTTATCGGTGCCGAGGAAAAATTTGATGTTAAGGCAACGGTAAAGGGGGGCGGAATTTCGGGGCAGGCTGGTGCCTTAAAGCACGGAATTTCGAAGGCTCTACAGCTATATGACCCCAGCCTGCGCCCTGCTTTAAAGGCCGCTGGTTTTCTGACACGCGATAGCAGGGTTGTCGAAAGAAAAAAGTATGGGAAAGTAAAAGCGCGAAAAAGTTTCCAATTCTCGAAACGTTGATCTCTGCAGTCCGACGATCTCGACAACCGTAAGCAAGGAAATGGTGTCTGTTGTTCAGGCTCTCTTTGCGGCTAAAAACAAAGACGCTCTAGGTCATTATTAAACCCTGTTTTTACGCCACAACGCTGGTTATGGTGCCACTTTTCGTGCTCCTGCACTTACCAGTTCGGTCGCTTCAGCTGCTTTCTAGTTTTAAGTGTTGCGCACGGGAGTACCGCTGCGGTTCTGACAATGGCACAAGCTTTGGGGCCTCGTCCACGGCGGTTATGGAATACAGGTAGCTGGAGATGCGGCAATTCGCTTGGGCAAATTCTGGCGTTCGAAAGCATCCGGATACTTTTTGTTTGACTTTTGCCATCTGGGTTTGCTGTTCAGCGGTGTAATTGGTGAATCTGACATTGGGGTCCTGAATGAAGCGCAGCACGGACTTTTCATGTTTGATGAGGGGGCTCATGTCGGTTGTGAGCGGCGGATTTTTGTGATCCGTCGCGTGGCAGATGTCACCGAACGGGCACGGGAATATCCTGAGCTTCCGGCAACTGACATGTACGCTCGTAAGGGTATTGAGTTGCTGCAGACGTTATTGAAGCATCAAGGGCATCGCCATCTGATGGAGAAATCTGCGGACCACAGGATTGGCATTCAAACATTTGTGATTGATATTGGTCGGTTCTCATCCGTCAAGGCGACAACTGTTGCCCGGAGCCCAAAAGGTGTGGCAAGGATTGGAGCGACTGAATAGGGCGATTGAAAGGCGTGACGCGATTGATGAAGATCCTACCGAATAAAAAATCATACGGCATTTCGCTATACAAGTGTGTCGGGTTGAAAGGCGCGTGACCCCTGAAGTTAACGCATGACAGATGTTTGAGGAGTCAGAGATTGCGGTGTTATGGGATGCTGCGGGTGATAGGGGGTTTCACCTTCCTTGCCAGAAAACGCCGGATACCCTGCCTGAGATTGCTGATGTATCTTTGGGTGACGCAGTGTTGCTGATGGCACGACGGGGAGGGTATCTTAACCGCAAGAATGAAGTTCCACCTGATCATCAAGTGGTGTGGAACGGGTATTTTCGGTTGAGTATGGGCACTCAAACGCTGGAGCGGTCGATTCGTCAGGATGATCTGAGCGCGCGGAAAAAGCGACTTGTGCAGTAAAAAAATGATCAGTGGGCAGGGGGCGGCTTCGTCATGCCGGAGAGCGTCCGATACCAGATCCGGTCCGGGGTCAAGCAGACCAACGCCCGCCATGTGCGTGTCCGCAAGTACGCGAAAGTGTTCAGCCATTTGATTTTTCGGAGTGCTCGCGCTGACGGTCGACCAACTGATTCGCCTCGCCATCCCTTTCTGACGTACGCGCCGTCCTTGGCGGCGGTCCAAATGAGATCAATCTTCCATGCAAAAGCGTCGGAAAATCCGGCGATCGGCGAGGCGTAGTTATCGTCCAGCGTCTTTATCTTTTGGTCCATCCACAAAAGAGGAGGAAATCAGGAATAAGAGGGATTCGAGAGGACGGGCAGGAACTCGATCACTCTGGCAATTAGGCCCAGCGTCAATTAACCATTCAACTCGTCAGTTTTGCAAGAGGCTCAATTGTCCAATTATTGGGTAATCGCCCAAACATCACGTCACTCACTGATCATGATCTGAAAATGATCAGTGATCCGCCTCAATGCGACATCAAGAAAATGCCTCGGATGGAAGATGCCTGCTGAGGTTCACCGCGAAAAGATGATGGAAGAAATGGGCCGACCTCCTTATCCTCAACGCTATTAGGAGTCGCAGTTCAAATATTGCTTACAGTCTTTCAATCGCCAAACGCTATTTTCAAAGCTAGGTGAGCCTCATCCATTGCGCGGGCACTGACCCTCGCTTGTTTAACCCTCTGAAATCCGTGATACGCACCCGGGAAAATGTGAAGTTCGACCGCGCATTTTGCCGCCAAAAGACGAGTTGCGTAGTCGACGCATTCTGTCAGGAACAGGTCTAGGGCGCCAACTTGAATATATGCTTTGGGTAAATTGCTGAGATTTGTCATACGCGCGGGAACGGTGTATGCAGGGATATCGGTCTCGCATGTTTCCTGACCCAGATAGCATGACCAGGCGTAGCGATTGGACGACCGGGTCCAAATAAATTCTCCAGTTGGCGGTTGTAAATGCCGGTCAATAAAAGACCGATCATCAAGCATTGGTGCCAGAAGTAATTGAAAGCAGATTGGATACTTGCCTTGATCCCTAGCGTATTGCGTCAGGGCAGCAGCGAGCCCTCCACCGGCGCTCTCGCCACCAACAGCGATCTTTTCTGGATTTATCCACAAATCACTGGCATTTTCATACAACCATTGCAGTACCGCATAGCAATCCATGAGTGCTCCGGGCCCTCTGGCCTCTGGGGCTAGCCGGTAGTCAACGGAAACGATGACACAGCCCACTGCGCTAACAGTGACAACATTGGAGGGATTTGACTGCTCAGCTGTGCCGAAAATTAGACCACCCGGATGCAAGTAAAGATAAACTGGCAATGGATTGGTTTGTTCCTTCGGTCGTAAAATAACTATACCAACTCTGCCATCGGGGCCTTTGATGTCTTGCCTCTCAATTAATACGTCTTCTTGTGCATAAGCTGATTCTGGGAATGCTGACTCCTCCAGCAATGCTCTGAATTCTTTTAGTGCGGCGAAATTTTCATTAAAGATCGGAAAAAGCTCCAACCCAGACAGAAGTTCCGGGTCAACTAGGTATCTAGTACTAGTTGTAGCATCACCCATTTGGAAACTTATCTTCTTGAACTTAAAAAGGATCGGTTGAAACCGTCACTGGTGAGGCAGATACGGCAATTTGACTGTTGACTCATAGCTAGATCTTAATTAATTCGGTAATAGAACTAAATCCCTAATAGAAATTCCATGGTTTTACAATCCAAAATTTCCCGTCGAATGTCCCAAAGCGCAGTTGTCGAGGCAATCGCTACTTGCGGCCCGATTTCTCGGGCTAGCGTTGCGAGAATGACTAGGCTTTCGAAGCAAACTGTCTCTGAAATTGTGGGAAACCTAGAGGCTGATGGTTGGGTTCGAACGGTCGGTCAAACAGAGGGACACATTGGCCGCCGCGCTGTTGTTTATGAAATTGCACCGAATGCCGCGGCGGTCGCTAGTGTTGATTTGGGGGGTACAAAAGTTCGCGTAGCGCTTTGCGACCTCACGGGTTGTATCTTAGCGGAGCGAGTGGAGCCAACAAAACAAACCGGTGGCTTGAATGTTGTCGAGCAGGTCAGCAGAATGGTGCGCTCCATCACTTTAGCTACCGATTGTGGCGATCTGAAGTTCGTCGTGGTCGGAGTCCCGGGTGTTCCCGATACAGTTACTGGAATGATCAGGATGGCTCCCAATATCCGGGAAATTGATCAGATCAACCTTGGTAGAGAACTCAATATTCGTCTCGGAGTTGACGTCCTTATTGAGAATGATGTGAACCTCGCAGCTCTTGGTGAACATTGGGTGGACAGTCGAACTGATGAAGATGACCTAGTATTTGTTTCTGTTGGAACAGGTATAGGCGCAGGTATAGTCGTTGAAGGTAAACTGATGCGTGGTGTGTCCGGTGCCGCTGGAGAGATAGGATTTCTACCCTTCGGAGCAGATCCCTTTGAGGCAGAAAGCCTGAAGACTGGCGCTCTGGAACGGGTTAGCGCGACCGACGCTATCGTTGGCCAGTATCAAGCACTAACAGGAAAGAACCTGAGCGTCCCCGATATCTTCGACGCTGTAGGTGAAGGTGACCCACACGCCGAGAAGACACTAGATAACGTCGCCCTGCAAATTGCACGGGCCTCGGCAACCCTTATTGCCGTTCTGGATCCGTCTCGCATAGTTATGGGTGGTTCGATCGGGATGCGTGATGAGTTGACACAGCGGGTCAGCGGATTTCTAGAACAATGCTTCCCCAGGGTGGCTTCCATTCAGCCCTCAAAGCTAGGTGCGCACGCTTCGCTGGTCGGAGGTGCCTCCATTGCTCTTTCCCATTTGCACATGTCGCTTTTCGCTGAAGGTCAGAAGGGCGCCGAAATCCGTGTTCCACCACCTACATTCGATACTTTCAAGGCTCGTGTTTCATGAATACCAATAAGCTTCTAGAGCAGTTGGCGAATGCACAAGATGCGCAGGCGGATTTGGCTTTGCTTTGCGGGGCATTGGCGATTGACAGCGTAACGGGGCAAGAAACGCCGTTTGCGTATTTTTTGAAAGATCAACTATCTGAACTTGGATTTAAGGCGGAAACAGGTGTTTTTGAGGCCGAACGAGAAAACGTTTGGGGGGTTTCACCTTTTGCCGGGCCGAACCTGATGGTGTTGGGCCACACGGATACGGTTCATGTTCGGGGTTGGAAAGAGTACTGGCAAAATGACCCTCGGAACGAACCATTTGTCGGGGCCGAAGTCGACGGGCAAATTTGGTCACGTGGAGCCAGCGATCTCAAAGGTGGAATCTGTGCTGCCATCGCGGGATATCGACTTCTGCAACAAATCGAGGTCCAGCCCACCTGTAATTTGACTTTTGCATTTATCGGGGATGAAGAAAGCGGCGAGCCCGGAAGCGGGGTTAGTGCTGGAGCCAAGGATCTCGTTCGTCGGGTTGAATCGAGCCAAATCCCTCGCCCCGACTTTGCAATCTATGTCGAGCCTACCAAACTAGACATTTACACTGCCCAGATCGGTTTCTTTATCGCCGAAATCACAGTCACTGGCAAAACAGCCTATTTCGGGACACCGGAACTAGGTGTAGATGCCCTTAAGGCAACTCACAAACTCCTTTCACAGATATGGGCGCATGAAGCAGACCTGAATGCTGGACCCAGTCATGATTTGCTTGGAACTTCTTCGATTTTAGTGACGGACGTCAACGGAGGTGGGTTCATCGCTGTACCGGGCGAGTGCAAATTCTCCTTGATCCGTAAACTTCGGCCAGGGGAAAACCTCGATGAAGCGGTGAAAGCGTTCGAGGGGGCACTAAATCCCCAAAACTTGTCAGATGGGATTAATGTAACAATTGATTACACCGCTGGTCGCGATCATCCCAAAGGCGGCTCCCCGGTCGAAAATGATCCCACCCTCGCCGCTATCCATTTGCTGCAAAGTTGCATCCAGAAAACTCGCGCAAATGCAGGCGAAATTGCCGCCGCTCCCTATTGGTCCGAGATGCCGTTCCTTACCGACTTAATCGGCTGCCCAACAGTCTATTGCGCCCCAGGTGACATTTCCGTTGCACATACTTTCGAAGAACGCATTGAGATTGAAGAATATCTGGCTGCAGTGCGGACCTTTGCGCTCTTTTTCGCGGGGTTCAACACGTCTCATTCACCACAAAAAAGTCTAATCTGAGGAGGAACAAATGACTTATATGAAATCGTTGTTGGCTGCGTCGGCGCTTATAGTGCTGTCCACCAACGTGAATGCCGAAACAATCGGACCAGGGGGTGAAAGTGCGACCCCAAGTTCACAAGTTGTTGTAAGCGATGACTTAGTGGACACGATACGTGGAATGGGACTGAGCGCAGCTTTTCTTTGGCATGCGCAGGCCGATTTCACCGTTGCTGTAACTCAAGGTGCAACTGACGAGTTCACGCGTTTAGGAATCGAAGTCGTCGCTGAAACCAACGCAAATTTTGATGCAGCGACGCAGCGAAGCGATGTCGAGACCACCATGGCGAAAGAGCCGAACATAATGCTGACGCTCCCGCTAGATCCAGTAACTTCGGCTGCTGCTTTTGCAGAAGCTCGAGATGCGGGTGTATCAATCACGTTCTTATCCAATGTACCAGACGGCTATGTGCAAGGGCAGGACTATGCGGCAATCGTTACTGATGATTTATTCCAGATGGGCAAACAAGCTGCTGATGCCCTCGCCGCTGCCATGAGAGAAACTGGAACAGTAGGCTGGATTTATCACGATGCTGAATTCTATGTGACAAACCAGCGCGACAATGCTTTCAAAACTACAATCGAAAACAATTATCCAAATATGAGCATCGTATCTGAACAGGGCATCTCTGATCCGGCACGCGCCGAAGATATTGCAAATGCCATGTTGCTTCAGAATCCTGATCTTGGCGGTGTTTATGTGACCTGGGCAGGCCCCGCAGAAGGGGTTCTGGCGGCGCTTCGCGCTAACGGAAATACGACCACTAAGATCGTGACACTTGATCTGTCCGAACCCATCGCTCTTGATATGGTGCGGGGCGGTAATGTTGTGGCCATCGTTGGTGACGAAGCCTATGAGCTAGGTCGCGCCATGGCAGCATCGGCCGTGCTTCACCTGATGGATCAAGAAGTTCCACCATTCATTGTGGCACCTGCTTTGACTGTCACAGCTGATAACGTCATTGAAGGCTGGAAAAAGTCGCTGAACATCGATGCACCAGAGAGCTTGTCATCTAACTAAGACCCTCCCTAGCGAGCCGCTTTTAGATGGCCTGCCGAAACCGAATATAAGAGGCAGGTGACGAGAACACCAATCGGTGTAAACCACAACTCTTCCGTGTAATTTACACAAAACAAGGAAAAAACTATGCTCAATATAATGAAAAAACTGGCGTTCGCGTTGATGATTACAATACCGACGATATCGGCTTCTGATAATCATCCGCAAACCAAGGGACCTAATGGCGAAGCCCCGACCCCCGTTGCTGGACTTGTCCTGTCTGCTGCCGATATCGCGAAAGTTGCGGAAGGCGGTTACACAGCGGCGCTCGTCTGGCACGAGCAGTACGCTTGGTCGAACGCAGTTGCCAGTGGGGCCAAGGATGAGTTTGCCAGAATGGGAATCGAAGTCATTGCCGAGACCAACGCCAGTTTTGATCCCGCGCGTCAAAAAGCCGATGTGGAGACTGTTATGGCGAATACTCCGTCGATCATCGTCTCGCTGCCCATTGATCCGCCCACGGCGGCGAATGTCTATGGAATTGCACGCGACGCAGGCGTGAAACTGGTGTTCATTGACAACGCTGTGCACGGCTTCACCCACGGTAAGGATTATGTTGCAGTCGTCTCGGCTGACCTCTTCCAGATCGGCAACAAGGCCGCACATGTTCTGGCGTCTGCAATGAACGAAGAAGGCACGATCGGATACATGTTCCATGACGCGGATTTCCCAGTGACAAACCAACGAGATTACGCGTTTAAGTGGACTATCGAGAACGAGTACCCCAACATGGAAATCGTGATCGAGTCTGGTATGGCGGACCCAGCAAATGCCGAAGATATCGCCCGCGCAATGTTGTCCCGAAACCCTGATCTTGGTGGCATATACACGCCATGGGCCGAGCCTGCGCTTGGAGTGTTGTCAGTGTTACGTCAACAGGGCAACAGAGCAACGAAAGTCATCACCATTGACCTGAACGAACCAGTTGCACTTGATATGCTGAAGGGCGGAAATACAGCCGGTATCATCGCAGACGAAGCTTACAGTATCGGTGTTTATGCCGCTCGCTCGGCAGCAGCTAGCCTCCTAGGCCGTTCTGTTGAGCCTTTTCTCGTCGTTGATGCCTTGGCCATTGGAACAGACAATGTTGTCGAAGGCTGGAACCAGTCCATGAACATGGATCCACCGCAATCAGTGGTCGACGCGGCCCAATAAACTTCCTCCGAGGGTGGGCTGCTTCCGTAGCCCACCCAGACTGGTATTCGAACGAAACGGGCAATGACGAAACCTATAAACGCAATAAAATCCCTCGACCTGCAACGCAGTGTGATCTATTTCGGGTTTCTAGGGATTTTCCTATTTTTTGCCGTCATTCTCTATGACGATGGCTTTCTGACAAGCAGAAATTTAACAAACATCGTCCTGCAAACTGCGCCAGCGACGATCATGGCTATCGGGCTGGTTTTCGCACTCTCTGCCGGGGAGATCGACCTGAGCTTTGGCTCTATCGTTGCGGTATCCGCCCTGTCGGCGGCGATGGCGATGCAAAGTGGACCAATGATGCTAGGCGTCGCGGCCGGTCTAGGCGCCGGCATTTTGATTGGCGCGTTCAACGGTGTGTTGGTAGCCTATTTGCGGCTTCCGTCTTTTCTTGTCACACTTGCCACAATGGGGCTGTTCGCCGGAGTTGCACGAACAATGACTGATCTTCGTTCGATCTCGGTCCTTAACGACACATTCGCCGGTATTTTTGGCTCCGGCAAATTGTTTGGCGTGCCTTCTCTGGTGATCTGGACAATTATCGCCGTCGTAATTGGCCACATCACTTACCGCAACACCCGCTTCGGTGCACATGTTCTGGCCGTGGGCGACAACGCCCGAGCTGCGCAGGTTTCCGGCATCAAAGTTCCGCGGGTCCGGTTGATGGTATTGATGCTTTGCGGGGCAACTGCTGGGCTTGCCGGGCTGCTTTATGCGGGACGATTACAAGCCGCCAAGTATACTTTAGGCGAAAGCGACCTGATGACTGTTATCGCGGCTGTTATCGTTGGCGGTACCGCCTTGAACGGGGGTAAGGGCTCAATCATTGGTGCGCTACTGGGATCACTGATGATGGGGATGCTCAATAACGGACTGATCCTTATGGGTCTCCAGGTTTCAGACCAGATGATTGTGCGTGGCTTGATCATCTTGCTCGCGGTCGCAATCTCGCTTCGCGACGTTCGCCGTTAATTCTTGAAAGGCCCCCTCATGTTTCTTGATCTTCTCATCCGCCGCAATCCACAATTCATCGAAGCAGCGATGTCGTTACATCAGCAAGGCAAAATCCCTGCTAACTCCTATGTCCTTGATCTAGACGCTGTAGAGCGAAACGCACGAACCCTTTCACAAGCGGCATTCAAATTGGGCCTCACCACGTTTGCCATGACCAAACAGGTCGGTCGCCATTCGGGTTTCTGTCAGGCTGTCATGCGCGCGGGGATCGACAGATCGGTTGCTGTTGACATGCCTTGCGCTATAGCATGCGATCGGGCTGGTCTCAAAACAGGGCATCTTGGGCATCTCGTCCAGGTCCCACGGCAAGAAGCCGATTTTGCGGCAAGATACCTGAAACCCGATTACTGGACTGCCTTTTCTGTTGAAAAGGCGAAGGAAGCAGCTTCAGCAGCTGCAAGAGCAAGTCGCGAACAACCACTCATGGCCCGCATCCAAACAGAAGGGGATATCTTTTACCGAGGTCACGAAGGCGGATTTGAAGCCAGTGATATTGTCGACGTGGCGAATCGGTTTGATAGTTTAAAGGGCGGTCGATTCGCGGGCATCACAACATTCCCAGCCATGCTGTTTGACCAAGAAACACGTCAGGTCAAACCGACGCATAACCTGTCGACCCTCAACAAGGCAGCAGAGGCACTGGCACAAGCAGGGCGCTCAAACATTCAAATTAATGCGCCCGGCACCACATCTTCTGCCGTATTGTCGGCGCTTGCCGATGCAGGAGCAACGCAAGTCGAACCCGGTAACGGGCTGCACGGTACGACCCCGCTCCACGCGGTGGAAGACCTGCCCGAAGACCCAGCGGTGCTTTATCTCTCTGAAGTCTCACATCATTACAGCGGCAAAGCCTATTGCTTTGGTGGGGGCCTCTATATCGACCCAGTGTTCCCAAAGTACCAAGTACGCGCTTTGGTCAGCAGATCCCCGACGGCCCAACCGCTAGCTCTGCGTAATGTGGAAATTCCTGATTATTCCGCAATCGACTACTACGCAATGATCGACGCAGATGGTGAAGCGGCACCAGCTCCTGGTGATACGGTCGTGTTTGGTTTCAGAGGACAAGCCTTTGTAACACGCGCCATGGTCGCTGGAATACACGGTGTTGAATCTGGAAACCCAGAAATCACGACCATCGAAAATGGATTTGGTGATCCTGTGAGTTGGCCGCGAGCATTTGCTCAATGACCCCAACGCTTTCACTGAAAGATATTCGTAAATCCTTTGGTGGTGTGACCGCCATACAGAATTTTTCGCTGGACTTATTTCCCGGCGAGATTGTCGCACTCGTCGGCGACAACGGCGCCGGGAAATCCACCCTTATCAAGATCGTCTCTGGTGTGCATCTGCCTACCAGTGGAGATATTGCTTTAGATGGTGAGTCTGTGAGTTTTTCGGATGCAAGCGCGGCGCGCAGTCATGGGATTGAGGTGGTTTATCAGGACTTGGCGCTTGCCGATGAGCAGCCCGTGTATATGAACATGTTCCTTGGTCGCGAACTCACGCGCAAACTCTTTGGGCTTCTGGACAAAGGGAAGATGCGTGAGGAAACGCAAAGCCTTGTTGATCAACTTGATGTTCGCATCCCATCTGCCAGTTCTACGATCCGCGATCTCAGCGGTGGTCAACGGCAAGGTATCGCAATTGCACGTGCAACCCACTGGGCAAGCAAGCTGATTCTTCTTGATGAACCCACGGCTGCCCTAGGTGTTGCGGAGACTGAGAAAGTTGAAGAACTTGTGGCCTCGCTCAAGGAACGAAACCTCGCCATTCTAATCATTAGCCACAGCTTGGATCAAGTGTTTCGCCTCTCGGATCGAATCTGCGTTCTGCGCCGAGGCGAACAGATAGGTGTTAAAAAAACCGCAGATACAGATAAAAATGAAATCATCGCGATGATCACTGGAGTTCATAATCAATGACAACCGGCACGATGATGGCGGCAGAAATTACTGAGATTCCGGCGATGATAGAACGGCAATTGCGATCCCGTGATACCTATCTGGAAACTGGTCGCATGCTTAAAGTAGATGGCACGCGTGGTATTATTACTTGCGCTCGTGGCACATCTGACAACGCCGCTACATTCTTTAAATACCTTGTTGAAACGCAGATTGGTTTACCAGTTTCTTCCATTGGTCCATCGGTGGCATCTGTCTATGAAGCCAAGCTGCGCCTCGACGGATTTGCTTGTCTGACCTTTTCGCAATC
This sequence comes from Aestuariivita sp., assembly GCA_026709985.1. Classification (GTDB taxonomy): domain Bacteria; phylum Pseudomonadota; class Alphaproteobacteria; order Rhodobacterales; family Rhodobacteraceae; genus JAPORY01. The sequence goes on from JAPORY010000061.1 coordinate 34,946, forward strand.
GGGTGGAAGCCCAGATTTGGCTTTGCTTCAAAGCACAGCAAAATTGGGCGGCGCGAAAACTATCGCAATCCTGAACCAGGTCGAAAGTCCCGTTGGTGAAGGCGCAAACCAAGTGCTGCCGATTCTCGCCGGTCCTGAAAAGGCTGTCGCTGCCACAAAATCATTCGTTGGTATGCTGACGGTATCATTGGCAGTCGTTGCGGGTTATCTTGACGATAAGGGGCTTCTTGAAGCCCTAAGCGCATTACCTGGGCTAATTGAAGAATCTCTCAAGTGTGATTGGTCAGCTGCAAAAATGAGATTGGCGCGCAGCAGTTCGCTGTTCTGTATTGGCCGAGGCCTCAATTTAGCTATTGCAGCGGAGGCCGCACTTAAACTTAAGGAAACGTGTCGGCTTCACGCCGAAGCCTATTCGGCTGCTGAACTCTTGCATGGCCCAGTGGCTATTGCCGACGACAAGCTCGGGGCGCTGGTCTTTGGAAGTGAAGGAAAATCAGCCGACGCAATCAACACCACATTTGAACGACTGCGTGAACAAGGAGCTCAGACGTATCTTGTTAATTCCACGCGAGGGCATAATACATTGCTCGTTCCGAAGTCAGGAAGCGAGTTGATTGATCCGGTTCTTCAAGCCGTTTGCTTCTATCGATTTGCTGAGAATCTTTCGATTGAAATCGGTGAAAACCCTGATGCGCCTCCTGGATTGCTAAAGGTCACTGAAACTGTCTAACGAAATCAAGTCGATACTCTATTCCGGTTTTCATACCAGCCACCTATACGGCTTCCTCTTTTTGGGATTGTCCAATGACTCAGTTTGTAAATTGTGTACATGAGGCCCTATCGTGTTAGCCAGACACGATCTAGCGTAAGAGTTGATCAGCTCACACCTTTTCGAACCATCGCAGGTAATTTCCAAGGTACTTGCTCGAAACGACGCGATAACGGCGCAGGAAATCCTCCAATGTACTGTGTCGATTGTTGGCCATTTGTATATGAGCAGCCCTACGCACTCGTTCACCAGATGATTAGTTCAGTGCCACATGCCTGACCCCCAGTGACTTTGCGCAAGGCGGATAAATATTGTTCCCATTGGTGACCAGAAGGATGTCACTATTGAGCGGGGGTTCAAGAACGCTCTTTATGCTGTCAGCAGTGATAGACGGCAGAACAGGCTGTTGTGCTATTTTGGTCTACGGCTACCAATATCGGAAAATGTTCGTCTGACAAGCTGCGTTTGCTGGCCTTACCGCCCCTGCGGCGAGGCTTTCGATTAAGTTTGCGATCACCCTTGCGGCTTTTCAACACATAGGTTTCGTTAGCTTTGACAATGTCCTTGAGCTTTGGAGTTTCCTGGTCCTGCGTACCTAGAAACCGATACCGCCAATGAAACGCGGTAGCGATAGCAAGATCACAACGCTTTGAGGAGGCGCGGATTGCCAGCCCGTCAGCGAGGCATCCCCCGAAGGTGAGCCATTTGTCCTTCTTGTGCAGCCCCCCTGCAAAGGCGTGCCAGTTGCTGCGTTGAAAGTCTTGTTACGGGCCTTGCACTGATACCGCCGTAATCCCTAGGCCTTGCCCCGAGAAACCGCACCCGGCGCGGCCTGCCCATTGGCCATTTTTTTACTAGACAAGTAGCTTTTTCTGCGCACTCAGGTCACCCTGACGAATCGACCGCTCCAGCGTTTGAGCGCCCATACTCAACCGAAAATACCCGTTCCATACCACTTGATGACCAGGTGGGGCTTCATTCTTACGGTTAAGATACCCTCCCAGTCGTGCAATCAACAACACGGCCTCACCCAAAGATA
>JAPORY010000118.1 GCA_026709985.1 Aestuariivita sp.
TTGCCCAAATTGCGATCACCATTGCGGTAATCGGTGCCGGCGTTGCTATCCTCGGCCTACTGATCGGTTTGCCAACCAACTAGCTTGAGCCTTGAGCCGCCACAATCATCGGGCAAATCGGGCTAAAACCGATCGAAATCCAGCGAAACTGGTCACGAGAGGTGCTCTCGCGCGTCGCTCGTGAGCAAAATACCCTTGCTACTTGCAACGAACACAACGCTAGAGCACCGGTTTTGGCGCCATTTAGTGGTTTTGCCCATTTTCGACCTCTTGTGCAGAGTGTCAGTGCGACTGACTATGAGAGGACCTAGTCTCAATGCAGATCCGTAAGACCTTGGAGTGAGCGATCTCGACAAAGAGGTATCTTTGGATGAAAACAAAGCGCGTAATCATCGACAAATTCTGCTCGGAACGTGGTTGCTGGCCCGCAAAGATGATAACCCTGACGTCGGGAGGCGCATAGACGAGGAATTGGGGGGATTTCTGGCAGCGTCGCCAGTGAAGGTATCGCCAGCGATGTTTCGGGACTTGCCGAATTGAGATCTAATATTGAGAGTAGCTTGACCTAAACTGCCGAGGGCGACAGAGGTGGATGAATAGGATTCAACCATGACGGAAGGGCGCGATAACGCACTGGCAATTGCTGAGCTGAAAGGCGAACTCTGCGGCGAGATTGAGGCCATCAAAGCAAGGAACGAAGCAATGGAAAGCCGGATTGATGCGAAATTGACCGATCTACAAGCTGATATGGCGACTAGTCGTGAGGATGTGGCCAAGCGCGGCAAGGACAATCTGCGGTGGACTATTGGCCTCGGTATTGCCCAAATTGCGATCACCGTCGCGGTAATCGGTGCTGGCTTTGCTATCCTCGGTCTGCTGATCGGTTTGCCCACCGACTAGCTTGAGCTGCCAAAAGCACTCAAATTTAGGCAAAATCCTCAAAATCGGGTGGATCGACCCTGAACGGAGCGATTAGACCCCTCTAAAACGCTCATACGTGCGCATCAGTGGTCTTTGCGCATTTTTTTGCGATCTACTGCCAATACTAATATTGGGGTGCAAGAAACGGTCAGTGGGCCGAGCGCGATGCCGAGGATAACGTGGTCGAAGGCCAATATGTGCAAGGTGTGTGACAGGGCTCGCGGCTCTTGCGCTATCCTGACGGTCGTGTGTGCGAAGACCCGTTTGTAGAGGGTAAGACTCGCCGCAGCCAGTGGGTTGAGCGTCGCTGACGGGAATGTGGCAAAAAATCGATTGTGGAGTGCGTAAAATGCTTTCGTTAACTCCGGCTCCGTTCGGTCGCCGCCGCTAGTCACCTGGCCCGCAAAGCGACCCTCGTTCAATTGGATTTTTCCGAATCTGGGGAAAAACCCTTCAATCAAACAGGCGCAAAACAGCATTAAGCTTTGTGCCAGACCACTTTGCTGGAATTCGAGATTTCCTTTTGGGTTGGGATACGCAATCTGAAGGTTTGAACTCTCGGTGTGAAATATTAAGTCGTCAACAGCAGCTATTCGGGTCAATAGAACCCTGCACATTCCGAGATTAGTCCTTCGGTGCGGGTCAGAGTATAATGCGCGAGCCGACTAAATCTGACATCATTGCTTTGGGTTCATTCTTGACTATGCATTTAGTGATTTTCTGTCTGAAGCAACCGCCATGGATTGCAGCCCTCTGTGCTGTCGACTTAAGCGGCGGCGGCCTCCGAGGGAGAAGTCGCTAACCGTTGCTCAAGATGTTGCAGATTTGGCGGTTTTGGTCCCCCAGTCGCCCAGTCCAGCAATTCGACCGTATGAACGACAGGTAGGTCCGTTCCATTCCCAATTTGCATCATGCAGCCAATGTTCCCCGCCGCAATAATATCCGGATGCTTAGCCTCCAGCGTTGTGGTTTTGCGATCTTTCAGTTCTTTCGAAATGGCCGGTTGCATCAAATTGTACGTGCCGGCCGAACCACAACAAAGATGCGCGTCAACCGGCTCGACAACGTTAAAGCCAACCTTCTTCAAGAGATCTTTGGGATAGGTCTTTATCTGCTGCCCATGTTGCAACGAACACGCCGCGTGATAGGCAACCAAGAGTTTCTTCGCCTCGCCTGCTGGCAGTTCCAGTTCCTGCAGAATTTCGCTGACATCCTTGGTGATCTGCGAAACCCGCTCGGCGTCCGCCGCTAGTTCTTCATTGCGAAACATGTGACCATAGTCCTTAACGGTCGTTCCACAGCCGCTCGTATTAATCACCACAGCATCAAGACCCTCACCGTCCATCTCTCGTGACCAAGCGCGAATGTTTTTCGCCGCCGTCCGGTGACTTTGTTCCGTTTTCCCCATGTGATGGGTCAAAGCACCGCAACAACCCGCCCCCTCTGCCACAACTACTTCGCAGCCCAGCCGCGTCAGCAAACGAATTGTTGCGTCATTAATGTCAGTATTTAGCGCCTTTTGAGCACAACCGGTCATCAGTGCGACCCGCCGCTTTCTCTCTCCTTCGGCCGCAAAGACTTGCGGATCATCATTACGGCTTACTGGCGGAATAACCTTTGGCGCCATCTCCAACATCGCCTTTAGACGTGCGTCAGGCATCAGGAAGGCAAAGGGACGACCAATCTTTGCTCCCAACAATGCCAAGCGAAATCGCATTGGATAGGGTAGGATTTGCGCCAGTGTCCAGCGCAGCAAACGTTCAAATAAGGGGCGTTTGTAACGATTTTCAATGTATTCGCGAGCGTGATCAACGAGATGCATGTAGTGAACCCCCGACGGACAGGTCGTCATGCAAGCAAGGCATGACAAGCATCGGTCAATATGCTTTACGGTCCGATCATCGGGATCACGATCATTCTCAAGCATGTCCTTAATGAGGTAAATGCGGCCGCGGGGGCTATCAAGTTCATCGCCGAGAACTTGATAAGTGGGACAGGTCGCTGTGCAAAATCCGCAATGCACGCAGGTACGCAACACCTCATTCGATCTTGCAATACCCGGATCGCGGAGCTGTTCCTCGGAGAAAGTCGTCTGCATTTAACTTTTCACCCTATTTTTGGTTTTTTAACATAGCAGGTGCCTTCGGTGATTCGCTTGCGTCAAAACTCCGACACTCGCTTTTTTCGAGATTCGGCGGCGACATATAAGGTTTTTCGGCATAGAGGTGAGGGAAAAATTCCCGACGCATCGCCTATTAGCTTGACCGAATACGGGTTATAAAAACCATAGATCGTATGAATCGGGTATCGATTTCGAGACTGATCAAGAACTGTGGCTCACAACAATGCGTCAATCGCATTTCCTCCCATCAATGCCCCTGATCGTCGCTCTCTATTGAGAATAGGAATTCTCGTTCCCTATAAATTACCGTTAAGCGGCCGCCATAAGTCCGGCGTTGAAGATGCCCCTCGGGTCAAACTTTTCACGCAACCCTTTACTTAAAGCCGCAACAGCGGGTTCCTCAGGTTGGAACATCCCTAGCCGCTCCATGGTGTCAGAACTAGCTCGTAACAAGGTGGCATGTCCGGCAATGTCACCAATTTTCTCCCTCACATCAAGTCCCGAAGGCACGAGGAGCCAAATTAGTCCTCCACCCCAGTCGAAAATAACATCATAGGCATTCAGACGACTAACTAACTCAGGACTATCAGACGGCTTGATCGATAAACGCCAAACATCGCCGTCAGCACCGTGGAATGGCTCAACATCTCTGACCTTACACCAGATTTCTCTTGACTCTTTAGCGTTGGCGGTGACAGTCACCTCCCCAAACTCTACCAAAAGTTCTTTCAGCTTTTGCGCCCGGTACTGAACGCTGATTTCAAATCCCTCAATCCGAACAATCGTCATCTTGGACTTTGGCAAACTTGCTGCACCAGTGACTTCATAGGGAGACCCAAGAGACTTCGCCATCGCGGAGACGGCCGCTCGATGATCAAGGCCATGAATAATAATCGTAGCTTCCGTCTCAGGACGCGGCAGAACCTTCAACGAAATCTCTGTGAGAACGCCGAGCGTACCTCTTGCACCCACCATCAGTTTGACGAGATCATAGCCTGTGACATTCTTCATCACCCGACCACCGTTTTTGATAATCACGCCGTTGCCATCAATGTACCGCACGCCGAGCATAAAATCTCGGCAAGCCCCGACAGCGATACGGCGTGGGCCGGATACATTCGCAGCCACTACGCCGCCTATCGTGGGTTCGCCGTCGCTGTTGAGTAGTCTTCGGTAATCCATCGGTTCGAAAGCGAGCCGCTGATTCTCAGCTGCCAAAGCAGCTTCAACATCTCGCATTGGCGTCCCCGCCTCAGCCACGAGCGTAAGTGCTCCCGCCTCATACAACTTTATCCCACTGAGTTCCCGCGTGGTCACCGCTGCACCGGTCACGCTCATGCCTCGTGTTCCGCCGCCTTGAAGCGCCAAGGGCATTTTGGTCGACGAAACAATGTCTGCGAGTTCCGCCTCATCATTAGGTGTGAGCATTCTCTATGCCCTTACGATTTTAGCTTATGCCGCCGCTGCGACAGGACTACGACGCGTTTCGCTTGCGGATAAGGGGAAAACTTTTGCCGGGTTCAGCAACCACTGCGGGTCAAAAACGTCCTTTACGGCCATCTGTGCCGTAATATCCTCATCTGAGTATTGGTGCTGCATGAGATCTCGTTTCTCGATCCCAACACCGTGCTCCCCAGTCAAACAACCGCCCACGTCAACACAAAGCTTCAAAATGTCAGCGCCAAATTGCTCACATTTTTCGAGGTCGCCAGGTTTGTTCGCGTTAAAGAGAATGAGCGGGTGCATGTTACCATCACCGGCATGGAAGACATTCGCCACATTCAGACCATAATGTTCGGACATCTCGCCAATGCGTCGAAGCACTAACGGCAGGGTTGAAACGGGAATCGTACCATCAAGGCACATGTAATCGTTAATCTGTCCCATCGCACCGAAAGCTGATTTTCGGCCTAACCAAATCCGACCAGCTTCATCGGCATCAGCTGCCTCACGCATTTCAATGGGATTATGTTTCGCCGCAATTTGCTTTATCAAACCAAGTTGAACGTCGATCTCTTCTGGGCTACCCTCAACTTCGATAATTAGCAAAGCTTCACAGATTGGATAATCAGCCTTTGCAAATGCTTCACAGGCCTCAATGCAGGGGCGATCCATAAATTCAATCGCAACGGGCAAGACTCCAGCTTTAATGATATCGGAGACGACCTGCCCGGCGACTTCATTGCTATCATAACCCATCAGCACTGGGCGAGCGCCCTCGGGTTTTCGCAAAATGCGAAGTGTTGCCTCTGTTACCACCCCTAACTGCCCCTCCGACCCGCAAATCAACCCCAGAAAATCATAGCCACTTGCGTCTAAATGGGCACCGCCGAGTTCAACAACAGTCCCATCCATTTGAACCATGGTCACGCCAAGCAGATTGTTCGTCGTAACCCCATATTTCAGGCAGTGGGCGCCACCTGAATTCATGGCGACATTACCGGCGATTGCACATGCGAGTTGCGACGAAGGATCCGGCGCATAAAAGAAATCCTCGCCCTCGACAGCTGCTGTCACGCTTAGGTTCGTGCGGCCGCTTTGCACGCGTATCGTACGATTTGCGAAATCGGTTTCCAGCACCTCCGTCATTCTCGCGACGCCAACAATAACGCAATCTGCGGTCGGCAAGGCACCGCCGGCCAAGGACGTCCCTGAACCTCGAGGAACAACTGGGACACCTTCTTCATGACAAACGCGCAAAGCATCCGATACCTCCTTTGTCGAAGATGGCAAGACGACTGCCAAAGGCGGACAGCGATAGGCCGAAAGCGCATCGCACTCGTAGGCTCTAGTTTCTGCTTCGTGATGGATTACCGCGGCTGACGGCAACACCCCTTGCAAGCGTGCCACGACGCGGGACTTACGAGCAAGAATCGTGGGATCCGGTGATGGCATTTCCATGTTGCAACCTCCCTTTGTTTAGACCATACGAATTCAAGAGATAGTTCGCAACATGTTTCTGACGACCAAGATCAGCGATCCCCACCGAAAGATCACAAAACCACTTGGTGGTTCGATCAACGGCAACATCGTTTCGGCGTAGTGACGCTACCTAATCGCAGAAACCTCCCTCTCGGTAGTGTATTGCCAGATGCTAGCTGAACTATCAGTCAGCCGATGCTGCCGATAATACGTAAGTTTTCTCAGCAAAACGTCAACGATGCATCGACTTACAATCTTTGGTGACAAACTATTTTTCTCCGTCCCAACTTGACTTGCCTCATAGAGACCATTTAAGGGTTCTACAAATTAACTAAGGAGAAATAAATGAAATTCCTATACCCCCCCCCGCGGGGGGGGGGGGGGGGGGGGGGG
>JAPORY010000111.1 GCA_026709985.1 Aestuariivita sp.
ATTATGTCTCCCTAGTCATGCCACCCGGCCCCAAACAAGCACCCAACACTACGGATGCACTGGCTGAGCAGTTTACCTTTGACATCAGACTATAGGGAGCATACGTCCTAATATCAATCCCTCAATTTTCCTTTAGAGAGTCCAATGAAACCAAGCCTCCCGAGTGCTCCTGCCCTCGCAAGTTTCAAGTGGGATGATCCATTTCTGATCGAAGCAGATCTCACCGAAGACGCGCGAATGATTCGAGATGCCGCCCACGCTTATGCACAGGACGAGCTGCTGTCGTGCGTGACCAAAGCCTTCGCGAACGAGGGGACGGATCCCGAGATTTTTCGCGAAATGGGTGAGACGGGTCTACTAGGCACCACCATCCCCGACATCCTCGAGGAATTCGGCGGTATCGGCTTCAGCTATGTCTCTTACGGTCTGGTCGCGCACGAGATTGAGAGGGTGGACAGCGGTTATCGCTTGATGATGTCGGTGCAGTCTAGTCTAGTGATGTGTCCAATCTATGCTTTTGGCACCGAAGAGCGGTACCAGAAATATCTGCCGAAACTAGCTAGCGACACATTCATCGGCTGTTTCCGACTAACCGAACCTGATGCGGGCTCGGACCCTGCCGGGATGACAACGGTGGTCCAGAAAACCGATGGCAGATACGTGCTGAATGGATCCAAAATGTGGGTCTCGACTTCAGCCGTTGCTGATGCTCTTGTGGTCTGGGCAAAGTCCGAGGCCTGCTGGCACGCCGCGCGGCAATACGGGCTGGATCAACGACAGTTTGATCGCCCTCTAGCGCAAACACAGCTGTTTCAGCTGAAGCTTGCCAATATGCAAACCGAGATCACGTTGGGTCTATACGCCGCATTGCGCGTGGGCCGTCTGATGGATGAAGCACGAACTGCGCCCAAGATGGTCAGCCTAATCAAGCACAACAATTGTGGTAAGGCACTGGACATTGCACGCCACACCCGCGACAGGCATCGTGGTAACGGGATAAGTCAGGAGTTTCACGAAATCCACAATATGGTGAACCTTGAAACTGTCAACACCTACCAAGGCACTCATGATGTTCACGCCCTGATCTTGGGTCGTGCACAGACGGGTCTGCAGGCCTTTGTCTAAGGAAATCCACTATGGATCGCGCCGCAATCGTGCATGACAATTTCCTGCGTCGAGTTGCCGCACGGGACTTTCCTGGAGGTATTTCCCCCGCAGGACCTCTGACTAGTCCTGAGGCGGTCGCCCTCTATCGTGCTCAATGTCTGAGCCGCGCACTGGACCGGCAGAGCCGAGCCATGCAGAAAGCGGGTCAAGGGTTTTACACTATCGGGTCCTCTGGGCATGAGGGTATGGCGGCTGTTGGTGCCGCCCTGCGTCCGACGGATCCAGCTTTCCTGCACTACCGCGATGCGGCGTTTCAGATTGCGCGGTCGGATCAGGTGCCGGGACAAACCCCGACATGGGATATCTTACTGTCCTTTGCCTCATCGTCAGAAGATCCGATCAGCGGCGGGCGACACAAGGTGCTTGGATCAAAGGCTCTGAGCATCCCTCCGCAGACCTCAACCGTTGCCAGCCATTTGCCCAAGGCGGTTGGGGCGGCTTATGCCGTTGGTGCGGCCCGACGTTACCGCCCCGAACATGCCGAGATGCCAGAGGATGCCATTGTTTTTTGTTCCTTCGGTGATGCCTCGGCCAATCACTCTACCGCGCAAGGCGCATTCAACACGGCGCAATGGACGTCATTTCAGTCTGTTCCCTTGCCCCTACTGCTTTGTTGCGAAGACAATGGTATTGGCATCTCAACCAAGACACCTAAAGGGTGGATCGCCGCGACATTCTCTAACCGTCCTGGGTTGAAGTACTTCTCATGTGATGGGCTGGACATCTTCGACACGTTCTGGACCTCCCAGCAGGCCGCTGCTTATGTGCGTAGTCGCCGTAAGCCCGCGTTTCTGCATATACGCACTGTGCGTCTCTATGGTCATGGAGGGGCTGATATTCCGACCACCTACATGCCAAAGGCCGCGGTTGAGGCGGAAGAGGCCAACGATCCCCTGCTGCATTCGGTACGCCTGCTTCATCAATCCGGCGCCATGCCTCCCGATGAAGCCCTGACTGTTTACAAAAACACCTGCGCCCGCGTGGCGCGTGTTGCCGATCAGGCCAGCACCCGCCCGCGCCTGCAAAACGCCAAGGATGTGATGGCCAACCTGATCCCACCCGAACGCCCTTGCGCACCCACCAATAGTCCTACCCTTGAGCGGCGGGCCGAGGTATTTGGCAGCGATCTAAAAGCGCATTCGGACCCACAGATTATGTCTCGCCTGATCAACTGGGCGCTAACCGATCTGATGCTGGACCATGACGAGATCGTCATAATGGGCGAGGATGTTGGACGCAAAGGTGGCGTCTATGGCGTAACGCAAAAGTTGCAAACTCGGTTCGGCTCGAATCGCATGATCGACACGTTGTTGGATGAGCAATCGATCCTTGGGCTGGCGATCGGAATGGGACTGAACGGGTTCACGCCGATACCGGAAATCCAGTTCCTTGCCTATTTGCACAATGCCGAGGATCAGTTGCGCGGTGAGGCCGCCACTTTGCCGTTCTTCTCAAACGGGCAGTATGCCAACCCGATGGTCGTGCGTATTGCTGGGTTGGGGTACCAAAAGGGCTTTGGCGGTCATTTCCACAACGATAACTCGGTTGCTGTTCTGAGCGACATACCTGGCCTGATCCTGGCCTGCCCATCCAATGGTGCGGACGCCGCAAGCATGCTGCGAGAATGTGTGCGTCTAGCACGCGAAGAACAGCGGCTGGTGGTGTTCCTAGAACCCATCGCACTTTACCCGATGCGGGACTTGCATAGGACCGGTGATGCCGGCTGGATGCGAACTTATCCTAACCGGTCTGAAAAGATCGGCTTTGGGGAAGTTGGTGTGGACGGCACTGGCGACGATCTGGCGATCGTCACCTTCGGCAATGGTGTCTACCTCAGCCATCAGGCGCGTGCTGCGTTGGCGGCGGAAGGTATCAACGCACGTATTGTTGATACGCGCTGGCTGTCGCCCCTGCCGAAAGAAGCACTGACGCAGGCCGTGGACGGGGTTAAACGCATTCTGATCGTCGACGAAACCCGCCACCATGGCGGCATGGCCGCGGCCCTGATGGCGCATTTCCACGAAACCGCAGATGTACCGCTGGCACGCCTCACCGCCGAAGATAGTTTTATCGCCACCGGCCCAGCCTACGCCGTGACCATGCCGTCGAAAGACAGTATCGTTGCCGCGGCCAAAGAGCTACGGAACGCGAAATGAAGAAAACTGCGATTGTCGTCGCTCCGGGGCGCGGCACCTATAACCGAACCGAGTTGGGTTACTTGAAAAACCACCACTTGGCACACTGCGGCTTGTTGGCAGAGTTCGATCGCTATCGACAAGATCAAGAACAAATTCCAGTTTCAGAACTTGATGGCGCCGCTCGGTTCTCTGGTGCAAAACATACCAGTGGCGACAATGCCTCGCCGCTGATTTATGCCTGCGGCTATGCAGATTTTCTTTCAATTGATCGAACGCAAATCGATATCGTCGCCGTCACAGGTAATTCGATGGGTTGGTATACCGCGCTTGCTTGCGCAGGTGCCGTATCAGCGATGGGTGGATTTGAAATCGTCAACACCATGGGCAGATTGATGCAGGAAAGTTTGATCGGTGGCCAACTCATCTATCCCTTCGTGGACAAAGACTGGCTACCGATCCCAAACGGCCGTGAAGCAATTCTGCGAAAGATTGCTGAGATTGATGCCCATGTTGATTACGAACTGAGCGTTTCAATCAACTTGGGTGGCATGCTGGTCCTCGCGGGCAACGATAAAGGGCTTGCCGCTTTCGAGGCTGTGGTACCGAGAGTCCAAGATCGCTTTCCAATGCGTCTTCCAAACCACTCAGCTTTCCATTCTCGCTTGCAGGAACCAGTGGCTGAAAGGAGCCGATCTCTCTTGGATGTAGGTCTGTTCCACCAACCTGATATTCCGCTTGTCGATGGACGTGGCTATATCTGGTTTCCGAAGTCAAACTCTCTAACTTCTCTGTACGATTACACATTCGGACATCAGATTGTTGCGACATACGACTTCACAAGAGCGATTATAACTGCTGCTCGCGAGTTCATGCCAGACCTCGTCATCATTTTGGGCCCTGGGACAACTCTCGGCGGCGCGACCGCTCAGAGCCTTTTATTAAGCGGATGGCGAGGCCTCGTTTCAAAGCAGGATTTCCAGGAACGGCAAAAGGCCTCTCCGATTCTCATCTCCATGGATGATGGGGATCAGCGCAGGCAAGTCTAGACTCATACACTACTCGTGATCGGTTGTCTCTTGCTTCTACGGGGAGGGGCGAGCACTTTCGAATGCGCAATCTGAACGTCGGTCCCGTAGTACCACGCGCACAAGGCAGCACAGACCATCTTGACAACCTTTGGCTTCTGTGCCCACCTGCGATTCGTCAAAGGGAACCCAGACGCAAGAGCCATTCCTCAAATAGCGGATGCAGATACGCGCCACTTTGCTCTCTTGGCTTTTCAGCTAGCGCGTGACCGCGTTCCGCTTGGCAAGCCGCTGTCGGCCTTGAACGCCTTGTAGGTGAGACGCTTTCCGACCAACCTTGCTATGATGAACTCCACTTGCGCAAGCGTGACAACCGCTAACGTTACCAGCCTCCTCGTAGGTGATCCCCAAACGCATCTCTCAACGATGGCAAAACAAAATGCATTCCGATGTGTCTCAACATACAGATCCCGCTGAACACGGCGCTATCCATAAGATCCATAAGATTGCCATGAGCAGCTACGATTTTTTTTCAAACTTGTCGTAGTTTTCAGGTCCACACAGGATTTTTCCGAACAATATTAAACCCACTGTGCAGATGAAGCCTGAACAAAAAGGCGTTGGGTGCAAGGTTCGTAGCGGCCAACACACCTTTAGAATACCGTTCTGCTGCTAAGGGCTGGGCTGAGCCCTGTCGAGTGCCAACTGGTCATTGCACAATCGCTGCCCTTCAGCCCTTATATCTTGAGATTGCAGAATACGCGGTCCAAAAGTGCACATCTCGCAACAGGGTTACCACTTTATCTTGACCGTTGTCCAAAAGTTCATGAGGCGCACAACCGACAGGTTCTGGATGATAGCATGCGTTTCCGATCGATCGTTCATGACCGAGCACTATCTATGGTTAAGACATGACCGACCTTGTCAATGGCAGCCCTAAATTTAGGGGATTATTTCGCTTACTAAACAATGTCCCTCCAGAATCTTGAATTTGAAGGCGGAATCTGTAAACCGCCACCCCGGTGATGGGACGGCGGTCTACCCCGTGCGTCAGTTCCTTGGTCGCTGGTAGGGGGACTCTGGACAGTAGCTGGTACTGTCGGTGCGCCAGTTCAGCGCGGTCGTGGCGTAGGATTCCGTCTCGCCTTGGGCGATGCCTCCCCGAACGATCAAACTCTGTTTCGTACAGGTACAGGAGCGTCCATTTCTTATCTGATAAACTACACCGCCATTTTGGGTAAGAAAGTCAGGTCGATCGCAGTCATCGCGGTCACCAATAACGTACTGTACCTTACTGGCATGAAAATCTATTGAGAAGCCACTTACATTTACTAATTGGATTTCAATAGTAGAATAGTATTTACCCGTAAATCCAGATCCTCTACTCCCGTCAATAAGGTTATCGGCCCAGCATAAATTGGGTAAATACACTTCGGTGCCCGACCCAGAGGTTGTACCAGTTATGACATTACCGGGCAATTCTGAAAGGGTACTTCCGGGGGCCAGCCAGGCTTGGACGCCATGGTTACGAAAGGGGTCATGCCCTTCTACAGTTCGTACCGTATATGTGACTTGTGTTCCCGCTGGAATGTTTGTATTGGAAATAAGTTTGAGATGACCATCCTGCTCGGTCATGCATTTATCAACCTCAAGTGTAAAATAAGTATCAATGTCAGCCTGACTTCGCTCTTCAAATCCGATCTTTGGCGTTTGCGCCGGGGCGGCTAGGGGCAGCAGCCCCGTGATCCCCAGCGCCACTAGCATCGCTGTGGCCGTCCTCATCAGTCGTTTCATGGCCGAATTCGAGGGGGGGGGGGGGGTAAGGGTGTTCGTGTTCATTGCCTGTTTCCTTTACGATTCCGGGTTGAAGTTCGG
>JAPORY010000051.1 GCA_026709985.1 Aestuariivita sp.
AATCTGCCAATAACGCGAGCCTGGTTCAAAACCCCCGCCGATCCGAACCCGCCCGTGTCCTCATGGATGCCGCATCCGTCTAACACCGGATGCGGAACCGAGACGACACTTGCCCTGGTTCGACAGTGCTTCCAGTGCAAGGGCGGCGGCGGAAGCTGGTCCATGTCCGCCAATACATGCGGCAACTAACCAACCCGATCTAAACACACACCGGGCGGTCTTCGGATCGCCCGCTTTTCACCGTCTCCTCTTCTGATTCTGATCAGTTCGGACGCTTGGCAAGCTAGAAATTACGGAAGTCAAGAGATTTTCTTACTGCGGATTTTTAGCAAGAGTTATAATCCCCAAAGGTTTTGATACCTACTCGGTAGTCGTTCATTCCGTTGATTGCGATTGCGTCAGGGGCTTTGACTAGTCACGACGCAAAGCTTTCATTCTACGTAAACGGAGGAAGGCCCGCTGAATCAAAAGGAGGGTCTTCCCTGTCTGGCCAACCCCGTCGCTACCGAAAAGGGGATAACATTATCCGTTTCAGGCAAAAGGGCAATGCTTATTCGCCCATGCCGACATCTGAACAAAGGGTAGTCCGGGTCAACCTCCTGATTTCGTGTAGCGACTGCCAGGGCGCTTCGGGCGGTAAACCGGTTACGTCGAGTCCGGAAGTTGGTATCGGGCCGAGTCACCCAAGACCGTTCACCAGCAGGACAAATCCGGCCTGCAAGCCCGGTCACGAACATTATAGAACATTATACCGGAATCAGCGATTATCGCCCAATCAACTGCCAGAGGCGCGTACTTCAGCCGGACAATACGTTCCAATTGTAGCCGTGCACTTATGTTGCTTCCGAGATAATAGACGGATTCGACTCCTGCACCAAACCAAGAACCAAAAGTTGTCAAAAAGAAGGCGTTCGCCTGTGTACTCCACCAGCCACATCAATTTGGCGAACCCGGACTAGCGAAGATACCTACCAAGTTGGTAACAGCGGGACGGTTCTCAACGTCCAGTACAATGGCTATGGGTGTGATCGACGAACGCACCGAGGCGGTCCTCGGATCGCCCCTTTCGTTATATCCTTGTCAGATTTTGACAGGCTTGGGCACTTGGCAAGATAGGTATATAATTCCCAAGAATTATCGGCCCGATCCGAAGCCTTTGTAGTTCATCGGCAAGCTTCTCTAATACGGAGATAAATGCCATGTTGCCATTTCTTGAATCGATGAAAACGCCCTACATTTGCAAGTTCTCTGGGATTAACAGCACTCAATTTTGGCACTCGGCAACTTCTGAGATGGCATCAAGTTTTTCACGAATTTCGAGCGAAATTTCATCTTCTGGAACAAATGTTGCAAGTTCGTAAAAGTTCCTCTTCTCCATGAGATTCGGTAGGTTCAGCTTGTTGTAATACGACTTAAATAAGGGGGTCAAAAAATCATCACTCACCTTCGTGTTGGGATCCCATGGAGACCTTTTGTCTAATGTTGCCATCGCGTTCGTCACTTCTGTGACGGCCTCTTGCATCGCAACCACTCGCTTCTCAGCATGGTGCTTGTCGAACAAAGGGCCCGAACTCTCATTCTGACCAGATTTGTGGGCAAACGCCGCAAGTGTTTGAGGCGTACAAAGATAGTTTTCGATTTCACGATTATGCCATACCAGATGCCGCAGGATTTTGTTTTCCGGAACACCGTACTCTAGCCGATCAAAAATACCCACGCCCCGCAAGTTTGGAAACGCTTCGCGAAGGCCAAAGAAATGTTCTTCGGCTTTCTTTGGCTGGTTGCCAACATAATGGACAAACGGCCGTTGCAAAGCAGCGATGGCAGAATTATGGTTTAACCGATCAGCAAAAGCTTGAAGGATTGCGAGATCAGTCGAGCCTTCTAGATAGAGAACCCAGCCCATTATCTCCGCTAGGTGGTAGTGATCAAAGCCAATTTCAGACAAAGACTTGTGTACTTGGCTTGAACTTGATCGACCTTCAATTCTGTGTGGTGTGCCAATGAAAGCAACCACAAGATCCTTGCCCGCAGCTTCGTTAAGGAGAACTTCGGAATGGCTCGCGGCAATAACTTGCGTACCCTGTCTTTTTGCCAATTCGGTAATGACTTTATAAATCTGGCGCTGACGAAGAATCTCTAAATGCGCATCGGGTTCGTCAAGTAAGATCGTGGCACCTGGATTTGCAGCAATATAGGCAAGCATAAGAACCGTTTGCTGAAGGCCTCGGCCACTTGAAGACAGGTCAAGATCTATCTCCCGCTCTTGGTATTGCATGGAAATTTCGCCGCGTTCCGCAATGTATCGCGGTACAGCAAGTGTGATTCCAAAGAGTGATCTGATGTCTTCGACGAGATTCTCCCAAAGGTCAGAGTTCGTAGAATACACCTGATGGCAGAGATTCCGCAATATTTCGGCTGTACGCCCCTCGCCAATCCGCACATTGACAGCTCCATGATCCAAACGCGTTTCCGAAGCTGCTAAACCAGACATTGGCGGTAGGAGTGCTATGTTGATCGAAGTAGCAGCGACTGGCACTGGCATACGTTCGGGGTGCTTATGGTCTGCAAGTCGCAATGGCCGACAATAAAATGACTCTTCATTTGCGTAATAGAACTCAAGTCCGCATTGCCACTTTTGATCATTTTTTATCCCTTCAACCAATATATCGATCCAAACATTCTCCGTTCGCTGGCTGCCATTGGCTCTGGTTACATTTCGGACTTGCAGATCATGCCAAAGTAGATTGGCAACAGGAACCGGCATGGCAACAAGGTCTCGTCGGTTGATTGTGACGCCGGGTCTTTTTTCTGGTGCGCTCTTACCGGCACGCTTCTCTTCCCACCGCTTGACACCGATATTCCAAAGCGACAGCGCTTGCATCGCCGAAGTCTTGCCGGAGTTATTCGGCCCGACAAATACAACGGGGTTGCCGAGTTCAATCTCTACTGCGTCAAATCGCTTGAAATTGTTAATTCTGAGCTTGGTGAGCATCGGGGATCTGTTTAGCTTCTGTCCTATTTTGATAAATTGGGTCGTGTTTATGCTTTCCGATATGACACCATTCCATTCAAGGCCTATGTCCGACCTCAATGGTGATAGATGTTCCGCCAAACTAGTTTGTTACTTACAAGCGTTTGGTTGATTTTTCTGATCAAGAATCTAGACATTTATCCGTTTTCTGGAGTTCGAATTTTCCGTACTTCCTGCAAGGACTCATTGCACAAAAGCCGACTTATCGAGTCTCCCGAATTTATGCGCTCGGTGATGGTATTAGGCATCTCTGCTTTATGTCGAAGAACGTTCTTGGCTCTGACAACAAATTACTGCTCGGATCCCCCGAACGCGCAACATTAGAGAGTGAACAAGCGCATGGGCCAGTATCTAACAATTGTCCAACAATGTCGAGAATGCGATCCTTATGAGATACATGATGAAGCGCAACATCGGAATGTACCTCGACCCGCCCGTTTTCGCAAGCAAAGATCTGATATCACTTGATCAAACCCGAGCGCGTCTGCCTTCCAGAAATTGGCAAAATTCTAAAGAGCACCAAAATTTTCGGTTGCGACCTCCGTATCGTGATCTTGGCGCGATACAGTTAAGTCAATGTTGAAACTAAACCAATAGAAAACGATGGCGGCGATAGAGTTTACGATGTTTTTCTAAATTACCAGATGGCAGAGAGCAGAATAGCAGAATGGTAGCTTTAGGTCGGCGAGTACGACGCCCCGCAGTTTGAGCATCAGCGGTAGAGATTTGCCTAAAATATCTTAATCTTCAATATAGATACCATGGTGAATGAAGATCGGTCCATTCCCAGTCATTAGTTGTAACATCAGACCCTTGCCCTTAAGCTTTGACGCGTTTGCTACAAGCATTCGGTGTTATCGTCGGCGGCGAGTGCGTAAGCGGTCTGTGCTGATAGCGGCGGTATATCTATACATTCCCATCTGCCTGTGGCACTATAGTCGCTATCAAATATATGGCTTGGAGAGACCCCATGACAGAACAAGCGATTGACTGGATTTCAGTCGGGCATACAACTGACCTGCCAGAGGGGCGGGTCAAAACGGTGACGGCACGCACAACCTCGGTGTGCCTTGTGCACTTCGACGGGCAATGGGCCGCAATGGATAATCGTTGTCCGCATCAAAAAGGACCCTTGGGTGAAGGCTCAATCGAAACCGGGGTTGACGGCAAGTGCTGGATTCGCTGCCCCTGGCATGGCTGGGATTTCGATCCCCTAACCGGGCAACCCCCGGGAGGTCATGAGGATACGGGACAGAAAATGTTCCCACTGCGCATCGTCGAAGATGAAATCTTCGTCGGTCTGGAAGCTGAACCAGATGCCGTGCGCACCGTGTCTGATACCGTCGTGGAAACCCTTTCGAACTGGGGCATTCAATCCGTATTTGGGATGGTCGGTCACTCTAATCTCGGTATGGCCGAAGCAGTTCGCTTGGCGGTTGCTCGCGGCGATATGCGCTTTTATGGCATACGCCATGAGGGTGCCGCCGCTCTTGCAGCCTCGGCTTACGGAAAACTAGTCGGTCGACCAGCCGCCTGTCTCACGATCGCTGGACCCGGTGCGACGAACCTCCTCACCGGCATGTGGGATGCCAAGGTTGATCGAGCACCGATCCTCGCACTGACGGGGCAAGTACAGACCCAAGTTTTCGGTCCCGGAGCCTTTCAAGACATCGACCTCGCCTCCGCGTTCCACGCGGTATCCGCTTTTTCGCAACCATTACTTGCCTCTTCGAAGCACGCGGAGCTTGCTTCGCTTGCCTGTAAGACGGCAATCGTCGAACAAAATGTCGCTCATCTGATTTTGCCGGACGATACACAAACCATTCCGTCCGATGCGGCCGCAGGGGAACCAAAAGGCCGGATGGCGAAGGAACCGTCAATACCAAACGACAAGGATATCAAAGAGGCGAAAGAGCTGATTAGCCGAGCAAAGCGTCCAATCCTCATTTTGGGTCATGGCGCTATTCCCTATCGCGAACAACTTACCGAAATGGCCGAAAGAATGGGGCTACCAACACTGACCACCTTTAAAGCAAAGGGAGTTATTCCCGATAGTCATCCATGTGCCGCTGGGGTTCTGGGCCGTTCCGGCACACCGGTTGCCAGTTGGTTCATGAATGAAGCCGACTTAATCATTGCACTCGGCACGAGTTTCGCCAACCATACTGGAATTGAGCGGTCAAAACCGATTATTCAAGTTGACCATGATCCGATGCAATTGGGTAAATTCCACGCGGTCACGCTGCCAATCCTCGGGGACATCGGGCACTTTTGTACGGCAGTGGCTGATATAAGTTCGCATGCCAACGCTCGTAATCAAATTGAGGAGTTGAAGGCGCGATGGGACATCTGGCGAGCAGAAAAAATACGCCGACGCTCTGAGGAGCAAGGTCAGGGCATCCACTCCGTTGCAATCTTTCAAATGCTTTCAGATTTGGCCCCCGATGACGCCATTTTTGCCGTCGATGTTGGCAACAATACGTACTCATTTGGCCGATATCTCGAAACCAAAGGATGCCAAAGGGTGCTAATGTCGGGATATCTGGGATCAATCGGTTATGGATTACCCGCAGCCCTGGGCGCATGGGCGGCAACCCAAGATGTACCAGAACTCGAAGGTCGGAAAGTCATCGCCATTTCTGGGGATGGCGGTTTTGGTCAATATGCCATGGAATTAACGACCGCGCAAAAATACCGAATGAATATCACGCACATTTTGCTGCATAACGGTGAGTTAGGAAAAATTTCTAAAGAGCAAAAGGCAGGAGAATGGTCAGTGTGGGAAACAGAATTAATCAATCCCTCCTTTGCCGCCTTTGCTCGGCTTTGCGGTACTTACGGTAAAAAAGTCACCGAAGTGGACGACTTAGAAGAGGAAATGCGTAGCGCTTTGAACCAGACAGGACCGGCGTTGTTGGAAATTATGACGGATGCGGAACTTGTCTAAGTTTCAAATTTAATCGAACGCGCAACCCCTCTTTGTGTTGCGGCTCGCGGCGAAAAAATTCAGAACTTCCTGGTGAAATTAAAGCCGAAATCTCGGAATCGCTCCACATTACGCATTTTCTTGGATCGTCGCGGCAGCAACTTCGCCGGAATCCCATTGGGATCTTGCCTCGCTTGTCGAAAATTCGGAGGCACGGCGTATTTGCGGTTGCACGCGCAAAGAGGAAATTGTGACGCCCCGTGAAGAAATATCGTGCAATTGTAATTTCTTGTTGCTAAATTGTCGCTAAACCCTCATAAGAGTCGGGTTGATAACGTTGACTATGGGTGTGTAACACGCTGTAAAGACGGGATGGTGCCCATTCGTCACTAAGTTCGGAGACGAAAAATGCTTGCTGCAGAAAAAGATTATAGTTCGCTCTCACGCGATTTGCGGGTAGGTTTGGGACACTGGCTAAAGTCGCTCCGAGAAGACCAAGGACTAACCCAGCGTGACCTAGCCGACCGCCTCGGACTGGAGTATTACACGTTCATCTCCCAGTTAGAGACCGGGCGAGGGAAAATTCCGCCAAATAGATATCTTGACTGGGCCAAGGCTCTTGGGCAAGACCCCCGCGCTTTCGTGACACGATTATTCTCCTGTTATGATCCGATTACCCACGAAATTATCATGGGCAACGACTCACTCTAAAACAATCTACGGATGACTGAACAACAAATCGCACGTTCGTTCGACTAGAATCGGGGATTGCTGTGACCGATATTCTCAAATTTCCCAAGACACCCTCGGCAAACTCGAAACCCGCGAGAGCTGGCGCGACGGGGCATTTGCTTGGCGCGGCGTCGGTATATCCATATGCCGATTTCCTTCGATCTGCTGCGGACGATGATTGTATTGAGTTTTTGGCCGGCGGGAAAATCCGCGCCGCGAAAAGACCACAAGTTTCGCCGATCAATATGGATCAAGATCCGTATCAGCTCCACTCGCCGCTAGATTGGAGCAATCAGGAGCTTGCGAGCCTCTATCGGGCGCAACGCCTGCTCCAATTAGCCGGAATCCGCGTCGAAACGGATCGCGGCGTGAGCGATGAGGGCGAGCCATGGTTTGTCTTCATTGATGAATCGGAAAAGGTTATCGCTCACTTCTGTCGCATAGCCGGCGAGTATCTGCTTGATAGTGTCGCGCAAAAATCCTCAATTGTGGGGGCAAGTTTGGATGACCTCGTTACCGGATTTGCGGAACGATCTCAGCCGGTCGCAATGTCGCCAAGTTCCAAATCTTTGGGAGGGCGTACAACATCGGACAAAGTTCAGCGCTTTCATTTGGCTAAACAAGCCAAGGTTCGGATGCACCCTGCGGCCGCTCTCGCGGCGCTGTTGTGGTCGATTTACATTCTCTCGGATGAA
Source organism: Aestuariivita sp. (assembly GCA_026709985.1). Taxonomy (GTDB): domain Bacteria; phylum Pseudomonadota; class Alphaproteobacteria; order Rhodobacterales; family Rhodobacteraceae; genus JAPORY01. The sequence continues at coordinate 7,388 of JAPORY010000051.1, forward strand.
CTTTCGTTGCCGCGAGGGTATGTCGAATATTCTGATGCCGCTGGAACAGACCCGCAACCGGATGCGGCACTTGCAACGATCAATCAAAAGCAGATCAACTTGACAGGGAATCCCCTCCAACTGGATCATCCTGAATTCGGAAGTTCGACCGATCAAAAGGCAAGCGATGATCGGGAAAGTGCGTTATCGACGGTCAGTATTTCTGGACAAGTCGCGGGTAATTCAATTGCTAAGGCAATGGGATTGGGATTGACGTCAATCGCGATGAGTTACGGGATTCACTTGCTGACTCAAATCAACTCACCCCTTGCCGAGGTCGTCACGGCTGCACTTGGTATATCGACTGAATTACCCGTCGAAATCGAGATGACTCTGACGGAGTTGGCGCGAGAGCTGACCGCAGATCGACAATTTGAGAAGACCGAGAAAGCCGAAATTATCGCTAAACCGACTGCTGTAGAAGAGGCACCGTCTTCGGCCCAACCTGAGATGATACAAAAGGCGGACTTGGTGCTTCAGGACGCACCAGATGATTTGCTTATCCCGATGATGCTGTCGGAAGAAATACTGGCAAGTTTTACCGATTTCCCAATTAGTGATGAGGGAGCCACTATCAATCATGCCGCCGACGTTCCGATCGCGGCGGAGTATGGAGAAAAAATATCTGAAGAAAATGAAGAAAGCGAAGCGCAAGAACTTTATGAAGAGGTTCTCACGCGGGAAGCGAGTTCTGATCAGTCCAAAATAGATCTAAGTGAAATCTTGTCGGATTTCTCTGAGGCAAGCGCACAAGTCAATCTGGCTGCACGCTCGGCATTATCTGGCAGTTGGGAGAAGTTCGGGGGAGCCGCTTCCGAATTGGATACTGTCGCGGCATCGGAAATTGATACTTTCGACGGTAATGGCGATACTTCTCAGGGGGCACTGTATTTACAATTCAACGATGCGGCATATGATTTCATTGTTTGGCTGATGCTGAAGGGCGATGTTACAACACGGTCAGACAATGAGAGTGAAATCATTTTGACCGATACGGACGCCTTGGAAAGTTCAAGCGGCGAACTCTATACGCTGAGTTGGTCGTTTGAGGACGGTAGCGTGTTGTCTACCGTCGGTCTGCGAGACGATTTTGAGGCGTTTGGGTTTATAAGCTAGAATTTTCTTCCTTTGATCTAATATTCCGCGCGGAATCCGATTGCAGTTAGAGGCCGCATTTTTCCCGTTGCGGAAGTATAAGTTCGCTATGCGCTCTCCGATTATCATGCGGACGCCACAAAATGCTCACCGGCACTGATCGTGGTAGTGAAAGAATCGTTGCATTTGTCAACCCGCCTCGTCGTGCTCGGTATCTGGGGTCAATAGTTGGAAGGTTCGCATTGCGAACATTGGCCGACAATCTCACCGCAATTAGGCAAAGACGCTGGATTAGACATGCTGCTTTATCTCATTAAGCGGCTAGTCTCACTTGGCTGTAGTCTCGTCGCAGCTAGCTTGGTGATTTTTTTGGTCATTGAAGTTGCGCCTGGAGATCCTGCGCAGTTTATGCTCGGTGTAAATGCCGAGCCAGAAACGGTTGCTGCTCTCAAGTCAGAACTTGGTTTGGACGTTCCCAAGTGGACCCGCTACTTTAACTGGATAAGTGGTATGCTGGTCGGTGACTTTGGTACGTCGTATACCTACCGCACGCCGGTGATTGAGATGATTCTTGATCGGCTGGCAGTTTCGCTGCCGTTAGCAGGATACGCTCTCCTTCTGTCAACCTTAATTGCTTTTCCCGCCGGAGTTATTGCCGCCTCGCGTCATGGTCGGCTTGGTGACGCAGCCGTTATGGTTGCTACACAGTTTGGAATTGCCATACCCAATTTTTGGTTTGCGATGATTCTAGTTTTGATTTTTGCCGTCAATCTACCGTTTTTTTCTGCTGGTGGATTTGTGGGTTGGGATAAAGGATTTTGGGCTGGCGTTCATTCGTTGACTCTGCCGGCGATTGCGCTTGCTCTGCCGCAGGCGGCAATTCTTGCTCGTGTGATGCGTTCATCGCTTCTGGAAATTCTGAACCAAGACTTCATGCGTACTGCTCGGGCGAAGGGTTTGTCCCAACGTCAAACCCTTTGGCGCCATGGTTTGCGCAATGCCCTGATTCCGGTTTTGACCATTATCGGGCTCCAGTTTTCCTTTTTGATTGCGGGGGGTATCATTATTGAGCAGGTGTTCTTTCTGCCGGGGCTGGGACGCTTAGTTTTTCAGGCTATCTCGTCGCGAGATCTGATCGTTGTTGAAGCCGTCGTCATGTTGCTAGTGTTTGTTGTTATCGTTGTTAATTTCTTGGTCGATCTGGCCTACGCAATTGCCGACCCGAGATTACGACACCGAACGTGAGACCGGAGCTATGAGACGTAATCTTGTCATCGGTGCAGCACTATCGTTTGTTGTTTTAATGGCAGCAGTGGTATCGCTCGCTTGGACGCCTTATGACCACAGTGTCTTAAACATACCTAATCGTATGCAATTGCCGAGTTTTGAGCATTGGCTCGGCACCGATCATTTCGGGCGTGACATCGCGTCCATGATCATGGTCGGTGCCCGTACCTCTATTTCGGTCGCATTGATTGCGGTTGGAATTGGTTTGATTGTTGGCGTACCGCTAGGACTTATTGCCGCGGCCTATGACGGTTCGATGCTTGATGAATTGATCATGCGAGCCAATGATTTGATTTTCGCCTTTCCCTCTCTGATTATTGCTATTTTGATCACCGCGGTTTTGGGACCGAGTGCGGTCAATGCCATCATTGCTATTGGTATCTTTAACATTCCCGTCTTCGCCCGTGTAACGCGCGGCGGTGCGTTAGCGCTTTGGGAGCAGGATTTTATTCTGGCGGCTCGGGTTGCTGGTAAGTCTACATTGCAAATTAGTTGCGAGCATATTTTACCAAATGTTGCTAATTTATTGCTGGTTCAAGGCACTATTCAGTTTTCGCTTGGCATTTTAGCCGAGGCGGGTTTGTCTTATGTCGGGCTTGGAGCGCAACCCCCGACGCCGAGTTGGGGGCGCATGCTTGCGGACGCGCAAACGATGGTTGGCCTCGCCCCGCATCTTGCCCTTATACCCGGCATTGCCATTATCTTGTCGGTTTTGGGCTTAAATCAGTTTGGCGACGGGTTGCGCGATGTGCTTGACCCCAAATTACGGAAGTCGTGAGAAATTTTATAGCGAGAATGGTCGCATGAGTGTTCATATGATCTCGCTTGGGGAAAAGCGCTTAGGCCGCAAGGATTCGCGGCCTGACGATGGCGTACTGTATGCAAGCTCCGCGGGAGTTCTATTGGGAACGGATAGGCAGGGGTAGCAAGATTTGGCTCTGTTGTCGCTTGATCGGCTTTCACTCTCAATCCATCGCAAGACAATTCTGCATGGCATCTCTCTAAATATCGCTGGTGGCGAAATCCATGCTCTGACGGGTGAAAGCGGTTCTGGAAAGTCATTGACAGCATTGGCGATTATGCGTCTGTTGCCGATTGGTTCAAAGACACAAGGTCATGCTGTTCTCAACGGTATTGATGTCCTTACTCAGACCGAGGCACAGATGCTAGCGATTCGCGGACGCGAAGTCGGGATGATCTTTCAAGAACCGATGACGGCACTGAATCCTGTGAAGACAATTGGTTCACAGGTACAAGAAACCGTTCAAATTCATACCGGCGCCACCGCGAGCGAAGCCGCAAGGCGCGCAGATGATGTTCTTGCGCGTGTCGGATTACCTTCCGACAAGTTTCCCCGCTCCCGTTATCCTCATCAGCTTTCAGGAGGTCAGAGACAGCGGGTTGTAATCGCAATCGCAATTGCGTTGCGCCCAAAATTATTGATCGCAGACGAGCCAACCACGGCCCTAGATGTGACCACGCAGGCACTGATTCTCAAGCTGCTTCGCAACTTGGTCGAAGAGCAAGGTATGGGTATGCTCATGATCACGCATGATCTTGCAGTGGTTGCAGAGATGGCGCAACATATTTCAGTGATACGGGACGGAGAAATTGTTGAACAAGCAGCGACACCGGCCCTGTTTTCTGGTACGCGACATCACTACACGCAGGCTTTATTTGAGGCGTCGCGACATCGCGTCAACTTACCTGCTCCTCCAGCTCCGCGGTCACTATTGACCCTACGAAATGTTTGTTGTGACTATTCACTAACAAGATCACATTTATTCAAATCCAAAGATACATTCCGGGCACTTCATCAAGTAACCTTTGACATCTCTCTAGGGGAACGACTTGGCCTTGTTGGAGAGAGTGGGTGCGGTAAATCGACTTTAGCGAGGGCGATTTTAGGATTAAAGCAGATTCAAGCGGGCGAGATTCTGCTGGATGGAGATCCGGTCTACGCCGACAAGCGACCAAATTTGGCGGTTTGCCGCAGAATGCAAGTCGTATTCCAAGATCCGTTCAGTAGCTTCAATCCGCGCCATCGTGTCGGCAGACTGATTACGGAACCCTTTCATGGTCAGCCGTACTCTCCGTCGGGTTCTGAGCGTAGAGCGATTGTTTCAGAGGCACTCTTGGCGGTGGGTCTGGCAGCTAGTGATGCTGACAAATTCATTCACGAATTTTCTGGTGGTCAGCGGCAGCGCATTGCGATAGCGCGCGCCATTATTACTCGACCTGATTTAATCTTGTTTGATGAGGCGGTTAGTGCGCTTGATGTCTCGGTGCGGGCAAAGATTCTTGACGTAATCGCTGAGTTATGTCGTTCATATGGCCTGACGTATCTTTTCATTAGCCATGATCTTGGCGTTGTTCGCTCAGTTACTGATCGTGTTATGATCATGCGTGAAGGGCGGATTGTTGAGTATGGCGAAACCGAGTCGGTATTTCGCAATCCGTCGCATCCCTATACCCGTACTTTGATTGCCTCAGCTCCGGTATTGCCAAGTATGACCGCATCGGGGTACTGATTTTGTCAGTGGTGACGTGTCCTTGCCATGCCGCAATACCAAGTTGGAGTTGGGTATTTCAGCTCGCTTTGTTGGCATTGAGTCTGAACTGGCAGATGGTGAGATTAACAACGATCGCGCGAGAGCGCCGTCTGGGAGGTCGATCATGATCCGAAAGTCTCTGCCGATTGGTATCCAAGATTTTGAGACTATTCGGAGCGATAACTTCTATTATGTCGACAAAACGCCGCTCATTCGTCAGCTTGTGGATGAGGGGCGTCATTACTTTCTTTCCCGTCCGCGTCGTTTCGGCAAGAGTCTGTTGGTGGACACGCTCAAGGCACTATTCGAGGGACGAGAGGAATTATTCGAAAGTTTAGATATTCATGACCAGTGGGATTGGTCGGTGACCTATGCCGTTGTGCGGTTGAATTTCAACAGTAAGTACGACACGCCCACGGACATTGAACGCAACATTCTTACGCAGCTTAAGGCGATTGAACGCAAAGCGGGCCTATCAGCGGCGACATGGGATTCTGCGACAGAATACTTATTCGAGTTGCTAGATCGTCTTCATCATAAGACCGGACAGCGCGTCGTTATCCTTGTGGATGAATACGACAAGCCCATTCTTGACGGGCTGCATGATCCCAATGTTGCACGCGCCAATCGGGAGTATCTTCGCGGTTTCTATGGCATGATTAAAGGCAGTGCCGAACATGTTCGTTTCGTCTTCGTCACTGGCGTGAGTATGTTTTCGAAGGTTAGCCTTTTTTCTGACATGAACAACCTCAAGGATATCAGTTTAGACCCACGCTATGCTGCAATCTGCGGCTATGCTGATGCCGATATTGACACCGTGTTTGCATCCGAGTTGGACGGGTTAGACCGAGACATGATCCGCGCTTGGTACAATGGCTACAATTGGCGGGGAGAGGCTCGGCTTTACAATCCGTTTGATGTGCTGTTGCTACTCAAGGATCGGGAATTTCTGCCGTATTGGTTCGAGACTGGCTCACCCAGTTTCCTGTTTGAAACGCTAAAAAAGAGGTCCCTTAGTTTGCGGGAACTGGAGAACCGGATGGTTGATCGCTCTTTAGTTTCAAAGTTTGATGTGGAGGCGATCAGTGCCGAGGCTTTATTGTTTCAAACTGGCTATTTGACCATCACCGAAGAGGTCCAACAGGGGCATCGAACCCTATTTCGCCTGAATTATCCCAATCATGAAGTTAAGCTAAGTTTGAATGATGCGTTATTGGCGCATCTGGACTCATTTGATCAGTTGCCCCTTGATCAGGCACGAAGCCTTCTGACTTTTCTTCAGACGCATGATTATGAGGCTTTTGCTGGAGAGTTTTACGCCTACCTTTCCAGTATTCCTTACCAATGGCAATCAACGGCTGATCTTTCCCGTTACGAAGCTTGGTACGCCAGCCTATTGCATATGTGCTTTCGCGCAATTGGGGTGGATGTAAGATCCGAAGACGTCTCAAGCCGCGGCCGAGCTGATATGGTGGTACTGACCGAAGGACAGGTGTTTATACTTGAGTTCAAGATGGCAGAAGGGGCGAACGCGCTAGAGACGGCTTTGGATTCGGCACTGGCGCAAATGCGGGAGCGCGGTTACGCGGAGAAGTATTGGGACCGGCGTGAAGCTATCCATCTTGTGGCAATAGCCTTTGATCGCGAGGAACGTAAGTTGTTAAAGGTGCGAGCTGAAGCGGCCGTCAATTCCTGACACGCCGCTACGCGAGTCATTGTGGTCTGTGGCACTCCGTCGTTGAACTTCTTGATACTTGTGCGACCAGACACACGGTTGAGGGGTGGTAATAAGGAGAACCTTCCGGTCAGGGTCGGTAGCCTCATGCCATAATCGCCATTCCAATGGAAAAATGGGAATGAACGCGAGTTACAGCCGAATATCAGCACTTTCTGGCCGCTGTTGACAGACGGCAGTCAAACCTGAATTCGGTATAACAACATCTATTTTACTGTGTCACCCGTCCTTCGGCGGAACGAAGTCATCAATAGACTCGAACACGCCCCAAAGACGGTCAATCTTTCTGTGTGCTTCCAAGTAGTCTGCGTAAGACTTCTGGGCGTTGTCGATTAACTGGTCGTAGAACACAAGCCGTGCATCTACCGCCGCCAGCGCATCAACCACATCCTGCTGTCCGCGTGTATTCGTCCACTCAGGTGGGGGCTTTCCTACCAAGATGATAATCTGGGTTGGCCAGTTCTTATGATCGCTGATATCCAGAATTTTCCGAACACCCTCTCGATACTTGCGCACCTGTGCGGCTAGTCGATCAACGGGTGTCGCAACGGAAGCCCGCTTAAGCTCAATGATAATATGAGAGCCGTAGGCGGTGCGGTAAGCAATATCTACACGACCTTTCCGTTCTTGGTTGCTAAGAGCCGCCGTGTCCGAATCGAGAAAAGTGCCAATTCTCGATTCCAGATGCTCGGTGCCTTTTGCCCGTTCCCAAGACGGATCAATAAGCCAAAGATGATCGAAGATATGTTGCTGAATCACCTGTTCCTTCACATCGGAGTTCACCATCTCTTGAAGCTTCTTGACCACTCCGAGCCGCACGCTGACAATGCGTCCGTAGTAACTCAGTTCTAAGTCGTCGATCTCGCGAAAGATCGGTAGGAGTGCCGAAACACTCTCAGCCGATAGTTCGTCAAGTTGGGCGAGCTGTTCGCGATGATGGTAGCTTTCGAAAGCCAAGATAGAGGCTTTGAGCAACTCCTTCCGATCAGTATCGCGATCCGATCTGATTTCATTGAGGCGTCCGACCCATTGTTGTGCTTTCTTTTTCGTGTCGCCGCTCAGCCTATTGAGCCAATCGTCTACTGCCGGTACGGATCGGGCGAATTTAGTGCCGCTTTCTCGTCGAAGGTCACTCCATCGGCTAGCGATGTGCTTAAGTTCGTCGGATATGAACTCCCGCAGGTTGGAGACTCGGTCGTCGTCCTCCTTCAACGCCTGTCGGCTACTAGTCGCGATATCAAGGTCATCGTCGTTGTCTAAAATATCGCAATGTAACTCGCCGATCAGATAGTCGGCGAAAATTTCTTTCTTGCCAAACCCACTCAAGACATCTTCTTGCGCGAGTTTGCCGCGCATAAAGATGGCGATTCGGTTCAAATTATCACCCTCAATATCTCGTAACTGATTCGTCTTCGCGACAGTGCCAATCCACCCGTGCACGACTAGCGCTTTTTCGGCGAGTGCCTGGGAGACAGCGTCGGTTCTGTCAAACGATTTTTCGAGTTTAGTCGCGTCAGCGAGAAAGGGTTTTTGGTCACCGAATGTCCAGACATACTCAAGGACTTTTTGATACCCGCGATCATCAAGTGTAATTTCAGTGCCATTTACGTAAACTCGAAAGTCGTTTTGCGGGCCAATTATTGAGAACCGCCGTGACACTCGTCGGCGTAAACCCGAATCAGTCATTTCTGTGAGGTTTTTTGAAAGTCCCGAAAGAACGATACGGGTACCTCCATGTTGGTCCTCTGGCCAAGTTGACAATTCTTCAGGTGAGTAAGTCTCTTGCTTTCTTTCTTCGCTTTGCTGACGGATCGCATCTCGGTCCATCCGAAAGGCTGTATTTTCATCGTCTTTGGTCGTGTAAACCTCAACGATTTGTGCGATGGAGAAAGAAGAGAGTTTCCCGATGCCTTTGCGTCCCATTGGCACTCGCCCCTTGGGCGTTTGCGTGCCGACTTTGACCCTGCGCTTGAAACCGACATTGAGGAATCGATCAATCACCTCATCTCGGCCCATGCCAATTCCGTCGTCGTCGATTATGATCTGGCCCTGAACTTTGTCGAGAGTAATCGCAACTTTTCTCGCATCGGCATCCCAAGCATTTGCCACAATTTCAGAGAGGACAGCGGGAACATTGCTGTAGAGGTTCATGCCAAGATGCTCAAGAACGTTGAGGCTTATGGTCATCTCTAGCTTGCGTTCGTCAGACATATACGGTTTCCGTTGGTCTCATTTTCAGGTGATCGCGGACCGCCTGGGCAATCGCTTTTGCAAGCGGAATTGGCACAGCATTGCCGATCATTCGCCCGACGAGCGTGAACGGCATGTCTTCGTTGGCTGGCATGAATCGGTAATCCTTCGGAAATCCCTGCAGCATTGCTCCCTCACGAAGAGACAGAGCGCGATCTTGGATAGGATGACCGAAACGCCCATTGCCGAAGCCATAGAATTGTGTCGTGATGGTTGGCGCCGGTCGATCAGGGCGCATCCGACCGTATACCGAGGAGTATCCTCGTCCAGATTCGATCTTGTGACACCGGGCCACAAGTTCCTTTGGCCAGTCCCGCCAAGTACCACCGGGCTTTGATGCCCGAATTCGGTGGATGTTGGTAGCGGACAATTCGCTAGAGCGGTGTAATCGATCTGCGGGGTTGGTTTCCCCGGCAGCAAGTGCTGGCAGCTTCCCGATTACCATATCTACAGTGCGATGGCTATCTTTGTGTGTCGGCGACGGTAACTTGATTTGGCCTCTTCGAGAAGCCAAGAGCACAAGACGAGATCGCGTTTGAGCGAGTCCGTAGTCTGCGGCGGACAGCACGTCGAAAGTGATGTCATAGCCGGCGGAACGCAGGGTTTGCGTGAAGTCACGAAAGACCTCGCCGCCGCGAAAAGTGCAAAGACGGGGAACATTTTCCATCGAAACTACGTCGGGCAGACTCTCGGCGATCAGGCGACCAAAATCTCGGACTAGCTTCCAGTTTTGGTCCTTATTTTTGCAGTTGTATGCGGAGAAAGGCTGACAAGGGGCGCATCCAACCAAGACGGTGTGACAGTGTTTGGGATATAGTTTATTGAGTTTGGTGCTGGTAAGCGAAGAGACATCTTGGCGAAGGAAAGGTGCCCTGACGTTTGTTTCGTAGGCGTACCGACAAGTCTCGTCGGCATCAATTCCCGCAACAACATCAAAACCTTCTTCGCGAAACCCATAGGAGAGGCCGCCCGCGCCGCAGAACAAATCGATTACGGACGCCTTTGGAGTTTTCTCGGTCACTGTGAACTTCCTATTTTCAAATCATCCCATTTATTGGTTGCGAACAAGAGATTTGTAGCCTCACTACCAAATATCTGACCTTTTCGTCTTAACGGCACTTTTGCAATTCCGAACTTCGACATTACGATAATCGGTGAGTGATCGGCGCATCACAGCATAGCGGCAACAGATTTCAGGGGTAGACCGATTTAGATGCCCTCCTGTGTGTGGACACTTTAGTTCTGGATGCTGGCACGGATATGCAACGTTCTGCTATCTGCTAACGTATCCAAGTCGTACAGAATTCGCAATAGTTACCTAGCATATCACTCGCTGGTATGCAGTGATTTCTCGAATTTTGGAACTTTTGGGTGTGCACGATCACGAAGCCTTTCTAACAGCACAACTTCAACGGATCGCTCCACGAACCCACAAATTAAACCAGTGCTGAAACACCTTAAATTAGACGCGACATCAGCATCTTCGGTACTGCAAGAAAGAGCGATCTGCCTTTCCAAGACAGCAAGTTCCCTTTCCACTGCAAAATCGCCTAACGATGAGGAGAGTGCTACCAAACCTTGCCAATTATGAAGAAGTTGGGATGGTCAAATTTTTTGAAACGAATACGCTAGCATCCAATCAATTAGATCACTGTTGCGTAGCGAAGATGAGTGCATCAATGATCTTCTTTGCGTCTTCAAGCCAACCCTTGATCTTGACCTCGCTAATGTCCGCGGTGTTGCCATGTGCAACTGAATTCCGTACAGAATACATTGACGCGAGCGCTTGCGCCTCTTTTTCGTGATTTTTCTTGAAATTATCGAAGTTACGCCCCCATTTGGAATCGAAGCGATATAGCAGCTGGAGGATATTGTCACAATTATAGTTTCGTCCCCGAACAAGATGAGATCTCACGAATTTTAGAACGCTTGGGTGCGCACGATCACGAAGCCTTTCTAACAGCACAACTTCAACGGATCGCTCCACGAACCCACAAATTAACACAGCGCCGAAACACCTCAAATTGGACGCGACTTCAGCATCCTTGGTGCTGCAAGAAAGATCAATCTGCCTTTCCAAGACAGTAAGTCTGCTCTTAACTGCCAACATCGCTTAAAGAGAGGAGAATGCGTCTCGGGCGAGTTCTACCCGAATCCTTACTTTTTCTTCGTCAGCAGTTCCGCTTTCCCATCCCGAACGATAGCGATCAGAGGAAAGAAGTTCCTTGTAAGCCTTTGCTACGGCGTGGGCCTTCGGCGGTGGACCCGCGTCTTGCAGTCGCCGCGCCAGCGCAGACATCACCGACTCCAGCACCGCAGCATTGATCGTACGCACAGGTCGAAATGCTCGATTTTTCAGGGCTTCCCAACTCAAGGAACATACTTCCTCAAAAGTCGCCTTTAGAAACTGTAGTTTCTGAGTTGGCTCGCTGTTCATATCCTGTGTGAATTTTGTAAGGAAAGTTGCCATCGGTCTTTTGTAGTCATCGGGTCGCTCAAAGAAAGCGAGCACACGCGTTATGAGTTCCTGATCCTTTGCTCGTGCGCTGGGATTGCCGTATATGTTCCTCCAGTCGTTGTTGCGATTGAGTTCATCCGTGAGAGCAGTGAAAGGTCCCTCGGCGATGCAGTTTCGGATCTCTTGAGCAGATAGTCTTGCCCCGCCGCTATTTATCCTTTCAAAGACAAAATGTATGCTATCGATTGAGTCTTTTGGGCTTTCTTGGCTGAAAATGACAGCGTGCACGATTGAGTCATCTAGGCGCAACTGGTCATCAAAATCAAGTTCATGGTAAGTAAGGCCATTCCATGGTTCTCGGACCCCTGCGAGTCGAAATTTCTTTTCTTTGAACATTTCTTGGTAGAAACCTTGGAGCGTTTTCAAACGTTGCTGACCATCAATTACAAGTTGTCTGCCATCTTCTGGTCGCTTGTACAAAAAAATACCCGGCACGGGTAAGCCCATAAGCAATGATTCAATGAATCTCGAAGAGTGTGTCAGATTCCAGACGAAACGCCTTTGAAATGAGGGAACAATGAACGCTTCCGTGTCCATGCGCTTCACCAAAGAGTCTACGGTGTAATCAGCACCATAACTTCGAATGGAGTAAGGCTCCTTCAGAGTTGACTCGAGTTCGGTGTCATCGTCAATCCCCTCCCAGGATGAAATATCCTCGCCACTTACCGGGGTGACATCGTCAATTGATTTTTCTTGATCAGTGATCATTAGGCATCGTCCCTTCTTGTCTTCGTTGCGGCGTCTTTCGAGTGTGGTCCGATCAGGGGAGCTTTTTTGGCAACGAAATAAATGACATAGTTAACGGAAGAGATCATTGACAACTTCCAAAATCCCACACCCAATTCAGCGAGCAAAAGGGAAATTATAGCAATGCCAAGCTATTAGACCTCAAGATTAGCACCATTATTGTTTCAATACAATTTCAAAGTTTGAAGCCCTTCGAAATCTATAGTCTACCTCTCGGTATCAGGCGAGAAGTTACACGCCGTTGTACGACCGAGGAACCTTTACCCAATATTGGCAACAACTAATCGTTCACTGGTCGCTTTAACCGTTTTCGAGGTCTCTCGAAGATCGCTGGCGGCCTTCGAAGCATTTTAAAGTTCTAGGTTGCGGTGACTCTAATCGCCAATCGTTGAATCTTGACCAAGGGGTAAAATGCGGGTCTATTGAATCTGGCAGGCTTTGCGACCGCACGCTCGAGAATTGGGGCCAGTAGCCGCTTTAGTTTTTGCCTCCATGTATCGGTATCGCCCGCTCGCCGAGGAAGTGCTCAAGCAATTACTCAGGCACTTGCACTGCGAGATTATTCCCTTTAAGGCTTGCGAACAATTCAATGAGACAAGGGGAGATGATTTAAATGGCTCGACCAAAAATCGCGCTCATTGGTGCCGGTCAAATCGGCGGTACGCTTGCACATCTTGCTGCACAAAAAGAGCTCGGCGATGTTGTGTTGTTCGACATCCAAGAAGGTATTCCAGAGGGCAAAGCCCTTGATATCGCTGAGAGCGGACCAGCAGGACGCTTCGATGCTGCGCTGGCCGGTACACAGTCCTATGAAAAAATTGCCGGTGCACAGGTCTGCATCGTTACAGCGGGGGTTCCGAGAAAACCCGGAATGAGCCGCGATGATCTTCTCGGCATCAACCTCAAAGTTATCAAGAGCGTGGCAGAAGGCATTCGAAACTACGCGCCAGACGCTTTTGTCATTTGTATTACCAATCCGCTTGATGCGATGGTTTGGGCCCTACAGAAATACTCCGACCTCCCAGCGAACAAAGTTTGTGGTATGGCTGGCGTTTTGGACAGCGCACGGTTTCGCTATTTCTTAGCCGACGAACTCAACGTGTCGGTCAAGGATGTCACCGCCTTTGTCCTAGGCGGCCACGGCGATACGATGGTGCCGTCCGTGCGCTACTCAACGGTTGGTGGAATCCCGCTCCCTGATCTCGTAACCATGGGCTGGCTGACACAAGAAAGGCTTGACGCAATCGTACAGCGAACGCGTGACGGGGGAGCGGAAATCGTCTCTCTGCTGAAGTCAGGCTCCGCATTCTACGCGCCTGCGACGAGCGCAATTGAGATGGCAGAGGCTTATCTCAAGGACCAGAAGCGAGTGTTGCCGTGCGCGGCGTACTGCAATGATAATTTTGGTCTCAAGGGTATGTATGTTGGTGTCCCGACTGTAATTGGCGCCGCCGGGATTGAAAGAATCGTCAATATCAATTTGAACCGTGAGGAGCAAAAGATGTTTGACGCGTCTGCTGCTGCGGTAAGAGGTCTAGTTGATGCTTGCAAGAAGATTGATGATTCGCTGGCCTAACCACCGCATTTTTCGGCAGACAATGAGGAACATTTCGCATGCATATGCTAATCTCGCGCCATATTGACCCCAAACGCTGGTGCCGGTTGTTTACTGATGTTCGAAATAAACGCACCAGTCTGTGGTTGCGTGCTTACCGTCCCCACCTTGACGTTGCCAAATAGTCTATTCTCCTAGACTTAACACATAGCCTGTCGTCACCTCACCGATACAGCGAGATTGCAACCAAATGAACATCCACGAATATCAAGCGAAGGCTTTGCTCCGCAGTTACGGTGCTCCCGTGTCCGATGGTCGTGTTGTGCTGAAAGCTGAAGACGCAAAGACGGCAGCAAGTGCACTGGACGGCCCGTTATGGGTGGTCAAGGCGCAAATTCATGCCGGCGGGCGCGGCAAGGGGACTTTTAAGGAAATCGACGCCGGGACCGAGGGCGGCGTTCGCTTGACAAAATCTGTCGAGGAGGCGGCGGAAGAAGCACGCAAGATGTTAGGTCGAACCCTCGTCACGCATCAAACGGGTGCCGCTGGTAAGCAAGTTAACCGAATCTATATCGAAGATGGCAGTCAGGTAGCGACCGAGATGTATCTGGCATTGCTGGTGGATCGCCAGTCTCGTCGAGTAACCTTTGTCTGTTCGACCGAAGGGGGAATGGATATTGAGGAGGTAGCCGAGCAATCACCAGAAAAAATCTTGTCTTTTGCTGTTGATCCAGCAACCGGATATCAGGCTTATCACGGTCGACGCATCGCCTTTATGCTGGGCTTACAGGGTAAGCAAATCAAGCAATGCGTGTCCCTGATGTCGACGCTGTACGCTATGTTCACAGAACACGATATGGAGATGTTGGAGGTCAATCCGCTGATTGTGACGGACGGCGGTGATCTAAAATGCCTTGATGCCAAGATGAGTTTCGATAGCAATGCGTTGTATCGTCATCCCGATATTGCTGAACTTCGTGATACGACTGAAGAGGATCCGAAGGAGCTAGAGGCCTCAAAGTATGATCTCAACTATATTGCTCTTGATGGCGAAATCGGCTGCATGGTAAATGGCGCTGGATTGGCTATGGCGACGATGGATATTATCAAGCTCTACGGTTCTGAACCGGCAAACTTTCTTGATGTCGGTGGCGGGGCGACTAAAGAAAAGGTGACGGAGGCGTTCAAGATCATCACCTCGGATCCAAATGTAAAAGGAATTTTGGTAAACATATTTGGTGGCATTATGCGTTGTGACGTCATTGCCGCCGGTGTTGTCGACGCAGTTCGAGAGGTAGGTTTAGAGGTTCCTTTGGTTGTTCGTCTTGAGGGAACGAATGTTGAGAAGGGTAAAGAAATTATCAATACTTCTGGCCTTGACGTTATTGCCGCAGATGACTTGCGCGATGGCGCCGAAAAAATTGTCGCAGCGGTGCGCTCTTAAGGCGCTGTTCCAAACGGCACGAAATACACGCGTGATGCAAAATCGACATATCCGATTCGTTATTGGCTTGGGACGCCGTCGAATACCGTTATAGTGCTCCCTTGTTTTGAATGAAGGCGATCGGGTTTGGAGAAGGAAAAAACTGGGAATGGCGATACTGATCGACGAGACCACACGAGTGATCTGCCAAGGTTTTACCGGCAGCCAAGGCACCTTTCATTCTGAGCAAGCAATCGCTTACGGAACCCGAATGGTCGGCGGCGTTACCCCTGGTAAAGGCGGGATGACCCATCTTGATCTGCCGGTATTTAATTCAGTGCATGAGGCAAAAACAAAGACGGACGCTAATGCGAGCGTGATTTATGTTCCGCCGCCTTTCGCAGCAGACTCCATTCTTGAAGCTATTGACGCAGAGATAGAAGTAATTGTGTGTATTACCGAGGGCATCCCGGTTCTCGACATGATGACAGTACAGCGGGCTCTTGAAGGGTCTTCCTCGCGACTCATCGGCCCTAATTGTCCTGGGGTAATTACGCCCGATGCGTGCAAAATCGGGATTATGCCGGGTCATATTCATAAGCGGGGCAAGGTCGGTGTTGTCTCACGCTCAGGGACTCTAACTTATGAGGCCGTAAAGCAAACGACGGATGTCGGTTTAGGCCAGTCAACCTGCGTCGGAATCGGCGGTGATCCGATCAAAGGAACCGAGCATGTTGACGTCCTAGAGTGGTTTCTAGGTGATGATGAGACCGAAGCGATCATTATGATTGGCGAAATCGGCGGCTCAGCGGAAGAAGATGCTGCCGCGTTCTTGGCAGAAGAGAAGCGTAAGGGCCGATGGAAACCGACGGCGGGTTTTGTCGCTGGTCGCACGGCTCCGCCGGGGCGTCGAATGGGTCATGCTGGTGCAATCGTTGCGGGCGGCAAAGGTGGTGCTGAGGATAAAATCGAAGCGATGAAATCTGCGGGAATTGTCGTTGCTGAAAGCCCGGCAGCTCTTGGCGAAGCGGTTCTAGAAGCGATCGGATGATTGGGTAATTTACCTATGGTCAGAATACCTAAATCACTGACACGATCGTCAGTTCTGCACCTTCCGATGTCTGAACATTTTTGTCCAGTTTGGAATTTTAGGTCCAAACCCGCGAAACTCCCGTTCGGTTTGAGAGCACTGTCATCGTTAGTATCCCAATTATCGAAGAGCTACGGATGGCGGCGGCAATAATTGAAGTGCATGAGAGATTTGGTCGGCCGAACCGCGTTCGTGCCACAACTTAATCAGATAGAATTGGGATGCGCTAACCAAAAATTGGAGTATCGTGGTGACAGACCAAACCTCAACGTCCAGACATCGGAGTTCACCTTTTCTTCAAGCGGGCAATGCACGCTATCTTGACGAGATGTATGCCCGTTACCAAGCCAACCCCGCTGCACTTGATGCTGAATGGGCCGATTTTTTTCAACAATTCGCAGACGGTTCAGACGCAGCCAAACAACCGTGCGCATTCCCTTCTTGGGCCCGCAAAGACTGGCCACCCACGCCCTCAGATGATCTAACACAAGCGCTAACCGGAGAGTGGGTTGAAGCTGCGGCAGAAGTATCAGACGCTGGCCCAAAAATAAAAGCTAAAGCGCAAGCGGCAGGCGTTGAGTTGTCAGACTCGGCCGTTCGTCGTTCGGTTTTGGACTCGGTTCGTGCACTTATGCTTATTCGAGCCTATCGGATTCGTGGTCACCTCATTGCTGACCTTGATCCTCTTGGCAGTCGTGAACCTACGGCTCACCCCGAACTTGATCCAAAGACTTATGGATTCTCTGAAGTGGATATGGATCGTCTGATCTTTATCGACAATGTCTTGGGTCTGCAGATTGCCAGCATGCGGCAAATTATGGAATTGGTGAAGCGCACCTATTGCGGTACTTTTGCGTTACAATACATGCATATCTCGAGCCCGGAGGAGTCAGCTTGGCTCAAGGCGCGGATTGAAGGGTACGGTAAGGAAATCGTTTTCACTCAAAGAGGTCGGCGGGCCATTCTCAGCAAGCTGATTCAAGCGGAAGGTTTCGAGAAGTTTCTTCATGTCAAATACATGGGTACTAAGCGCTTTGGTTTAGATGGCGGCGAGAGCCTTATTCCGGCGATGGAGCAGATCATCAAACGAGGCGGTGCGCTTGGATTGAAGGAAGTGGTGATTGGCATGCCCCACCGCGGACGGCTTAACATTTTGGCTAATGTGATGAGCAAGCCTTACCGCGCAATTTTTAACGAGTTTCAAGGTGGTAGTTTTAAGCCCGAAGATGTCGAAGGCTCGGGCGATGTTAAGTATCATTTGGGTGCCTCATCTGATCGAGAATTCGACGGTAATAAGGTACATTTATCGCTCACGGCAAATCCCTCCCATCTTGAAGCGGTCAATCCAGTCGTTCTTGGCAAGGTTCGAGCCAAGCAGGACCAGCTTGGTGATGATGAGCGTGTCGCGGTAATGGGTATTTTGCTACACGGTGATGCGGCTTTTGCGGGGCAAGGTGTTGTTGCCGAGGGATTTGGTTTGTCGGGTTTGCGCGGTCATCGCACCGGTGGGACGATGCACATCATTATTAATAATCAAATCGGATTTACCACCGCACCGCATTTTTCGCGCTCATCCCCTTATCCCACTGACATTGCGTTGATGGTTGAAGCGCCGATATTTCATGTGAACGGGGATGATCCTGAGGCGGTCGTTCATGCAGCGAGGGTCGCGACTGAATTCCGCCAAAAGTTCCACAAGGACGTCGTCATTGATATCTTTTGTTATCGTCGGTTTGGGCACAATGAGGGCGATGAGCCGATGTTTACGAACCCAATCATGTACAAGAAAATCAAGCATCACAAATCGACCTTGGAAATTTATGCTGATCGTTTGATTAAAGACGGATTGGTTCCGACGAATGAAGTTGCACGAGAGAAAGAAGAATTACAGGAGACTTTGAACGCTGAATTCGAGGCGGGGCGGCACTACAAGCCGAATAAAGCGGATTGGCTTGACGGCCGTTGGTCGCACATAGAACGGAACAGGGACAGTTATTCACGCGGTCACACGGCGATTACTGAAGAAACCTTGCAAGAAGTCGGTCGGGCACTCACTGAGGTTTCTGATCACTTTCCGTTGCACAAGACGTTGCGTCGGTTGTTGGCAAATAAGCGTGAGATGTTTTTGAGCGGAAGAAATTTCGACTGGGCGACTGCCGAAGCGTTAGCCTTTGGCACGCTGTTGGCAGAGCACTATCCCGTTCGACTAACGGGGCAGGACTCGACCCGTGGGACCTTCTCGCAGCGACATTCTGGGTTTGTTAATCAGGAAACTGAGAAACGATATTTTCCGTTGAACCACATTCGAGAGGGTCAGGCGCATTTTGAGGTTATTGACTCGATGCTCTCAGAGTTTGCGGTTTTGGGATTTGAGTATGGGTACTCGTTGGCAGAGCCGAATGCCTTGGTGATTTGGGAAGCACAGTTTGGCGATTTTGCGAATGGTGCTCAAATTATGTTTGATCAATTTATTTCATCGGGCGAGAGCAAATGGTTAAGAATGTCTGGCTTGGTTTGTTTGCTGCCGCACGGTTTAGAGGGCCAAGGGCCAGAGCATTCGTCGGCTCGACTAGAGCGGTTCTTGCAGCTTTGTGGTCACGATAATTGGATTGTTGCCAATTGTACGACGCCAGCGAATTATTTTCATATCTTGCGACGACAGGTTCATCGGGCGTTTCGTAAGCCGCTGATTTTAATGACGCCGAAGTCGTTGCTTCGTCATAAAATGGCCGTTTCGGAGGCCGAGGGCTTCACCATTGGGTCCTCTTTTCATCGCGTGCTTTGGGATGATGCTGAGAAGGGCAATTCCGACACCGCGTTAAAGCCTGATAGTAAGATTCGGCGGGTAGTGATGTGTTCTGGCAAAGTTTATTTTGATCTACTAGAAGAGCGCGATGCTCGCGAGATTGACGACATTTACTTGTTGCGTCTTGAGCAACTTTATCCTTTCCCGGCGCTTAGTATGGTGAAGGAACTGAAGCGTTTCCCCGAGGCTGAGATGGTTTGGTGTCAAGAGGAACCCCGAAATCAGGGGGCTTGGAGCTTTATTGATCCGAACCTTGAGTGGGCTTTGAACCGAGTGAATGCTCGACAAAAGCGGGCAACTTATGTCGGTCGTGGTGCCTCGGCGTCGCCGGCAAGCGGCCTAGCGTCACAACATAAAGAGCAGCAGATCAAGCTGGTTGATCAAGCACTTACGATTTGAGGGTAGAAGATTCATGACTATTGAAGTTCGGGTTCCCACTTTAGGTGAGTCGGTAACGGAAGCGACGGTTGCCAATTGGTACAAGAAGCCGGGCGATGCTGTGGCTGCTGACGAGATGTTATGTGAACTCGAGACAGATAAAGTTACGATTGAAGTACCGGCGCCGACGGCTGGGACACTTGGCGACATTATCGCTTCCGCCGGAGAAACTGTCGGCGTTGACGCGTTATTGACGACTATTGCCGCATCGGCAGGGGACGCAGAGGCTGCGGCATCCGCGCCGGCACCCGCCAAAACAAGCGCCGATGAGCCCTCCTCTGAGGAAGGGCGCAAGATTGATGTGATGGTCCCAACGCTAGGGGAGAGTGTTACCGAAGCGACGGTGTCGACTTGGTCTAAGGCGGTTGGTGAGCCGGTTTCTCAAGATGAAGTATTATGTGAGTTAGAGACTGATAAGGTATCAATTGAGGTTGCGGCGCCGTCTTCGGGGATACTGGAGTCGATTCATGCTGCAGAAGGTACGACGGTGGAGGTGTCGGCGCGACTAGCAGTGATTCAGGTTGGTGATGTTAAGGAGGCCCCAAAGACTGTTGCGGGGGATGATAGCCCTTCAAAGGCGAGCAACAATGCGAATGGTAAGAGAGATGCACCTTCGGCCCGAAAAGCGATGCAGGAGGCTGGTCTATCACGTGAGCAGGTTCAAGGTAGTGGTCGCGATGGGCGTATCATGAAGTCCGATGTTTTGGCGGCTGTCGCTGACACGGGTCAATCCTCGGCGGCGGTGAGTTCTCAGCCGCAAGCGTCGCTTAGCCAAGATTCGGGACGCGAGGAGCGCGTGGCGATGACTCGCATTCGGCAGACGATTGCCAAACGGCTAAAGGACGCACAGAACACTGCCGCGATTCTTACGACCTTTAACGAAGTCGATATGGGCGAGGTGATGGCCTTGCGCAATCAATATAAGGATGAGTTTGAGAAAAAGCATGGGGTAAGGCTCGGCTTTATGTCGTTTTTCACCAAGGCGTGTTGTCATGCTTTACGGGAGGTCCCCGAGGTCAACGCCGAGATTGCCGGGACGGACATTGTATACAAGAACTATGTTCACATGGGGATTGCAGCGGGCACGCCGCAGGGTTTGGTTGTGCCGGTAATTCGCGATGCTGATTCATTAAGTTTTTCTGAGATTGAGAAGCAGGTTGCTGCAAAGGGCAAATTGGCTCGTGATGGAAAGTTGTCGATGGCGGATATGCAGGGAGGAACTTTTACCATATCGAATGGCGGTGTTTATGGCTCTCTGATGTCGGCCCCGATTTTAAATCCGCCGCAGTCTGGAATTCTGGGTATGCACAAGATTCAGGAGCGACCCATGGTCATTGCTGGAGAGATTAAGATACGGCCGATGATGTATTTAGCGTTGAGTTATGATCATCGTATCGTCGACGGCAAAGGCGCGGTTACTTTTCTCGTTCGGGTCAAGGAAGTTCTGGAGGACCCGCGGCGGCTATTGATGGATTTGTGAGGTTGTGTTGAGGTCACGATTGTCGCAGGAAAGTACGCGATCAACCCCTTAGGGTCACACGATATGTCGGCTGCACCCGTCGAGCGTTGAGCAGTTGAGCACTGGATTGCTTTACAGAATGCGTAACAGAGTCTACAGTCGGCCGCATGATCCGAAGTTTCAAAGATCGGGCGACGCTCGTTGACATAGCCGCGCTACCGAGCAATCGGCTGGAAACGCTGCGGGGCGACCGTGCCGGTCAGCACAGCATTCGGATCAATGTGCGGTGGCGCGTCTGCTTCCGTTGGACGGAGGACAAGCCGTGCGCCGTGGAGATCGTCGATTATCACTGAGGGCGACTGACATGAACGTGAAGAACGGAATGAGGCCGGTACATCCGGGCGAGATCTTGCGCGACGAGCTCGACGAGTTGGGGCTATCCGCCAATGCATTGTCGAAGGCGTTGAGCGTACCAGTGAACCGGGTGACGATGATTCTGAACGGCCAGCGGGGCGTCAGCGCCGACACGGCGCTGCGGCTCGCGCGCTATTTCGGGACGACGCCGCAACTCTGGATGAACTTGCAGAAGACCTGGGAGCTTCGCCAAGCGGGAGGTTGTGGCTGGCCGCGAGATCGATGAGAGGGTGACGCCACGCCAGTCAGCGGCGTAAGGGCACGGTAGTCCATGCCCGTGCCAGACTTTCAGTCGCTGATGCTTCCTGCGCCCAAGGCTTTCGCCGGCGGTGGGGAAAGCTGGAGTTGTTGGTGATAAGATTTCTATTTGCAAGAACGGTGACAGTGTTGCGTTTCTCACCGTGGTCGATCTCGTCATTGAGAACTTGGAGCAGCACTGGCGCAAGAACGCTGGTGATGCTGAACTGGAGTTCACGATGGTAGCGTCGATGGAGCGGGTTCACACTGTCTTGAGCAGTCTTGAAGATATGTCATCTATTTCCGCTCTTGAAGAAGACGGCATTCTTGTCCATGATTAAGTATGCTGGGAAGCCCGATTAATCATTACTAGAATACAAGACGCTGGCTACCAAGAAGCACACATTCAGTTCGTAGACAACCGAAGTTTCGCGAATAATAATTGCCTTCTCTATTTATGAAAATTATGTCTGACATAAGAGATAAGGCAAATCTGTACGGTAAAATTGACGCCAATATCAAATAAGTTGGTCAAATAGCAAACGGTGTAGATCAAAAACCAAGGTTTATCATGTCAAGCAATTTATTTGTTATATGTTTCGAATCTGGAGCAGATGAAGGAAAGAAAAGTCTCGAAAAGAGTAACTTTCGTTTTTTTCCGTTAATAGAAGAAACTACTTATCTTGTTGCTGGCTCTGGCACCGCAGAAAATATAATGCATAAAGCCAATATAAAAAAAGGCAGCAATACTTCCGGAGCCGTGTTCAAACTTAACGGCTCTTATGCAGGATATGCTTCTACTGAATTATGGCAGTGGCTTAATCAGAATGACGGAACTAAATCCGCATGACAACCGAAAATCAAAAAGAGGTTGTCGTTAAAGAAGTCTCTGATCTTCAAACAGACGCCGCCGTACTTCGTACTGAAATAGACAATATAAAGAAAATTTCGTCAAGAAAGCAGATTTTGAGCGTGACCGAACGGATACGGTAAAGTGGATGTTGGTGATTCTTACTCCGCTTTTTGCGTCAGTCTTAGGTGCATGCATAAGTGCATTCGCTATAACGTTTTGGGGAACTAAATAATAACCCCGCTATCAACCGTAACGCTTCATTACATAGAATCCTATTACTTTATTTTGCGTTACTACTCACCTCGCAATTTGCGAAATCTGGTTCATTGCGGTTTTGGCTGTGCCGCGGTTAAACAGTTTGCAAAACATCTGCTACGGACGTGGCTTTAAGAAACTTGGCGGGATTGTCGCTGGTACCAATAGCGTCGAAGTGTTTCTTGCCGCATTTAATCTTTGCACCCTCAAGATGACGCCAGTCATCCCACCAACCGCTACTTTTCGTTTCAACTACAAAGTAAAGTCTTTCTGAACCGTTTTTCTCAATCAATACAGCCCAGTCTGGATTATATGATCCCAAAGGAGTTTCTATTTTAAACCAAGCAGGTAGTTTTGCATAAACCTTAACCGCCTCATTCAATTCTAAGCTTCCGCAAAGACTCGCTCTGTGCCAATCGAGTCATAGGCTACATGTTCATGAACAGACTTTTGTACTTAGAGTATGTTTTTTAGATAACACATTTAGGAGCGCAAAAATGAAACGCCTACTAACCAATCGTACGGTGTGAATTACGGAACTTCGTGAACCAGCAAAGGTGTTTGAAAAGGCTGCCGGCAAACCTGTGGCAGTTCTCAAGAATAACGAGTGCATCGGATATCTCGTCCCTGCCGATATCGTTGATGAGAATAGACATCAACCAGTTGATCGTGCCTAACTGGACGCTGTATTACAAACCTCTGTTAAGAAAGTTCAGCCAGTCTTGGACTTTCTCAGAGACAAGTAGTCCATGCATTTACTTGTCGAAGAAGACGTCATTTATATCCATGATCAAGTACTGAACCACGGTGAACTACAAGGGCTAGCAGTTGACAAGTCTCTATCTGGTGCCTTGGCCCGTGTTGAGTACCGGCTAGCTTATGGATTGATCAAAGATAAATATGACTTAGTGGCCGCTTACGCAGTGGTTATATCCACCGGGTATCTGTTCAATGATGGAAATAAGCGCACAGCCTTTCGATGCATGGATGCGGTTCTGCGATTGTATGGAACTGATATACAGTGGGATACGGAAACTGTCGGAAATAAAATCTGTGATGCTTCCGAGGGTAGGGCCGACGAAATTGATCTTGCGGGGCGGGTACGACGTCTAAGCAAGTTTCAGTAGGGCTGAAGTTGGGAGCATTATATCGCAAGTGGCATCCAGTTCCTTCATCCTTAGTGAGTACGGGTTTTCTGCCAGAAGTCTTTGAAATCTGAAAGGCGGGCCTGACTCACGGACAATTGTCTACCATCAATCAAAACAACTTTCGTTTTTGCGCCTTGTTTCATGAGATTCTTGATTGCTGATTTGGAAACCCAATGCGATCGGTGAATTCTAAACCCGTTCTCAGGCGCAACTTCCGAAATCGCGTCATCTAGGCGCATCAAACACAGCTCATGTCCCAGGTCAGTGGTAACTTCAACATAGTGATCTTGGGCGGATAATGATAGAACGGTATTGGCGTGGGGGTACTTTTCTAAACGCTTAAGCAATACCGGTTTTTGGTGTTGGGGTTCAGTCGCGGGCTTAAGTTCTGAACGAAAAATCAGAGTTGTCAAAAAGAAAAGGATCGTTGCGCTCGGGAAACTGTATAGGAGGATAAGGGTGTGACCCGGATACCGCTGTATCGGAAGCAGGAGTGAGAGGCTAAGCAGTAGAACGACTGCTGCAATAGTCACACCAAAAATGATGCTGACCATCAGTCGGCGAGATAAAGAAACCCATGATTGCGCGTGAATTAACGCGTGTAGCCACGTTGCTATTAGAGTGGAAGCAACAACAATAAGGCCCCAGTAAATGAGTCGAATCCCACTTGGCAAGGCGTCAATCGTGCCGAACGGGCCGCTCCAAAAACACAAGCTGATCGCGCCGACGTTAATTATCCAGAAAATGGGATTTTCAAGACGGGCGGCGAATGAATGCGTCGTTCTCCGCAGAATTTCCATTCGAAGACCTCTCGCTACTTGGGATTTCACGCATCGCCAATGCAATTAGCATTATTTCTACGAATAATCCTTTGGGTTTCACGAAAGAGCGGCAGGGGAAATATTGTCGATTGCCGGATGTCCGATAAAATATCCGCGTGATTATCAAACGACAAGGTATGAAGACAATGAAAAAAGTTATGACAATTATTGCCTGTTGCGGTTTTACTCTCGGGTTTGCATCGGTCACGATTTCTGGGACACTGACACTTGTTGTCAGTGATACGTCCGAAAAAGGCGATGTCCGCGCCGCTGTTTTTTCCAGTCAGACCGATTTTGAGAATGGTGACAGTTCCTTTGCGCTGAGTCGTTCAGCGACGTCGAGTGAAACCAAATTGGAGATTGAAGACTTACCGCCCGGAAATTATGGCGTTGCCGTATTTCAAGACCTAAACGGAAATGAGCAGCTAGATCGTAACCTGTTTGCTGTCCCGACCGAACCCTACGGGTTTTCGCAAAACCCGGTCATTTCATTCTCAGCACCTCATTTTGACGAGTTTGACTTTGAATTTACTGGGACACCTTTAGAGCTGAATATCGTGTTAAATGGAGGGTGACAAATGGATCGTCGATTGTTCATGAAGATGTTTGCGGGTTTGTTGACGATTTCGTCACTGCCAAAGTCATTATACGCGAAAAGTCCCATCGGAAACCAAGCGGAATTCCTTCAAGCTCTCAAAGAAAAGCCATGGCTGCTTGGATATCTTGGAACGGATCAGTTAGAAATTAGAGCTGACCTTCGTATTGTATCCGGGCGTGTGCCGAGTGAGTTGCAAGGTTACTTTTTTCGCAACGGGCCGGCGTTACATAATATTGGGCCAGATCGCTTCAAGCATTGGTTTGACGCACCGGGAATGGTTCAAAAATTTACTTTTGCGGATGGCGTAATTCGTTTTCATGGGCGTCTGGTTGGAACGAGGCGAAATCGTACCGAAGCTCAACGCGGCAATATTCTTTTTTCTGCTTTTGGAACCCATGGTCACGACTTGAGTTCAGGCGGTTCTGCTGACGGCCAAAATGCGGCCAATATCAATATAGTGCGCCATGCCGATGATTTGCTGGCATTATGGGAAGGTGGGTCTGCCTACCTGATAAATGCAGAAACGTTGGAAACCAAAGGTCCAAAAGTTTGGTCGCCCGAGACAGCGGGCTTACCATTCGGTGCTCACCCGCGCTTTGATCAAGACGGATCAATGTGGAACATCGGATATTCCGTTAATCCAGCGGCACTAATTCTTTACCATATTTCAGCGGGCGGGCACTTGCTGAAGACTCATATTCTCCCGCAAATGGTCACGCCGATGATCCATGACTTTATGATTACGGAATCAAAGATCGTTATTGTTGCACCCCCGTATGTGAGTTCAAAGCCAAAAGGAGAATCGTTCATTGATAAATTCGAATGGCAAGGTGCACAACCAACACGCACCTTGGTGATTGACAAGAACAACTTAACAAAAGTGACGGATATTGAATTGGATCCATTCTGGGTATTTCACTTTGGCAATGCTTACGACATTAGTCCAACCGAGATTGGCTTCGATTTTGTTGTTTATGATAACCCTGACTTTATGACGCGAGAGGCGTTTTCGGTTATGGACGGAAGTTGGGATGGTCAAGATCACGTTAAGTCAAGATATGCGCAAGCCATATTGAACTTAACGACAAAGACAGCAGTGATTGATCATTTCGATGATTTTGGTCCGGTAGAGTTTATTCGAACGGATGATCGCGAAAATCTTACGCAACATAAGCAAGCTTTGATGCTTTCTCGCTCAACTCATTCAGGTGTCTACGGCTTTAGTCGCCTGAACTTATATGATCGGCAGTCAGAATCGAATAGATTTTTTGATGTGAGCACTTCTGAAATCCTAGAAGAACACATCATGGTGCCAAAGCAAGGGCACGACAATCAATCTTGGATTATTGGAACCGCGTTGGATTGGAAAAAGGGTCTCACTAATCTCTCAGTTTATGATGGAGCACATTTATCGGATGGTCCAATAGTAAAGGCGGAATTGGACTTGGCTTTGCCATTGGGTCTACATGGAAATTATGTTGCTAGATGAATTTCGAGGCACACTGAGACTGTATATTCTAAATTCCTAAACGCTTGTTGATTTTGTGATTGCAACCCCTCTTTGTTCTCCGGAAACGCCGATTCTTGCTAACATTGGATGTTGTCACGAGAGTGCCTCTCCCTGAGCATCCGGGAATCTTCGGATAATTGTAACTATTTCACTTAAGAGAAATTGGTGTCCGGGGGCGAGGTATCTTTTTCTGATGGAATCAGTAGTTTATTAACAAATGGAACTCTTTTTTGCTACCGTATTTTATTGAGTTTTTTTCGAAAAAGTGTCCCACCGATTTTGACTTGGATTCACGATCTGGATCCCCTGTAGGAAAATTGAGAGATTCCATTTTCATTTGCTGCCAATCGCATTACCCGAATGTTTGGTTCGAAGAATGAACTGCGTCGTTGACGTATATCGAGGAATTAGAGGATGGCACAGCAAACCGTCGTTGGGACACCAGAGTTCATCAAGCAAGCGAGTGCCGGGGCATGTCGGATGAAGAGCGAATGGATGTAATTGACCAGTTCGCGGCTAATCCAGAATCGGGCATTTTGCTTAGGCGGCCTACGGAAGGTGCGCACTGCAAGACGTAGCGGTGGAAAGAGCGGCGAGTATCGCGTGCTCCAATTCCAACGTTCGCCTGATATGCCGCTATTCCTACTAACGAAATTTGCCAAGAATGAGAAGGCAAATATCACGCGGTCTGAAGCGACCGACCTGATAAAACTCTGCGATTTGATCGCGGAAACCTATGGAGCAAAATCATGAGCGAGTATTGCTCGCACTGATTGAGAAACGTCCTCAGATCGTGCGAGAAGCGCTGAGTAGACCTCTTCGGAACTGAACCTGTTCAATTGGCGTGCGGCGATGGAGACCTGGGCCCAATTATCGTTTAGCGACGCCAATTTTTGCGACAGTTGAAATGAATTGCATCTCTACGAAACAGTTTGCCTCGTTTTCGAGTTCTCGAATGTTTGCGGGTTTATCACTCGAGATGTGGCGAATGAAGTGGGCGTTACACTCAAAGTCTTACACGCAATGTAGAAGAGGTTTGGGGAATCAGGTAAAAAATCATTGGAAGAGGTAATCTCAACGCAAAATATGTAAGGTCAAATGCCTTTCAATTCCGCCAATACAGACAAGATTGAGATCACCCTAAGTGCCAAGACTAATACGGAACCGATGCAAGCGCCCACGGAGCAAGTAACGCCACGGGAAAAAGCGTTAGGCGACCTGATCAAATCCAAAAAACACGTGGCCGATCACGGCGAAGTCTCTACACCGCCTTGGCTCGTTGAGAAAATGCTCGACTCAGAAAAAGGCGAAACGAAGCGCATAGATTCCCGTTTTCTGGAACCGCCTTGCGGCAGTGCCAATTTTTCTTGACTTCGATGGTCAATTCAAAAAAGTATGTATTTTTAGCGACTTAACTTTTTCGCTAGCCTCGATTCCCAACGGAATAATTCGTCTGAATTGTGGGTATCAAAGGAAATTGATCTGCAGGCGATGATGCTGCAGCCACGGCACAGCGACGCTGGTTTGGTTATAATCGGCGTTGAGCAAGAAGGGATTATTGGCGCGTCGTCGGAGGCGAACAACAATGTGATCGTCGCTGATGGTGACCTCAGCCGGTTCCGAGCCGGATAGCTAAGAGACGGTACAGTCCGCCAGCAATCAGGGTGAGTTGCAGATCTAAGTCAACTTTCATCGGCACGGCCGCCGATAAGGCATCCATATGAAAGAAGTCGATGGCGTCGGCGATGGCATTTTCGATCACCATCCGCCGCGCATACCGATCAATCAATTGGGGATTATAACCTTTGCTAAAATGAGGACAGGTTGAGGCGATCCGAAGACCGCCCCGCGTGCGTGTTTCAGGGGCGGTTATCCCGCC
>JAPORY010000003.1 GCA_026709985.1 Aestuariivita sp.
GGTTCCGGCGCTCAGCGATGGACCGCTCCAGTTCGACCGTTGTCGGTGGATTGAATAAATCTTTCAACTCCTCGGGAGTGTATGTTTCTTGGAGTCCCGCGCCATCGACCGAGTCCCGGGAGTCTCGAAGCGCAACGATCAGGGCAAACAGCGTGATTGCGCAAACGATAAGAAAGGAAGCCGCTCTCAAGTTCATGTGTCCATTTACCCACCAAGGGTTTCTGGTTGATATATTCTTTATCGACGGCGACTGATTCACTTTAACCGAGTGGTGGCCAAGGCAAGTCCAGTCCAATGTAAATCGCCAAGGCGATGAGAAAAGCTATGCCACCATAGCCAACTGCGGAAAGCAACCACGTTGTAATTCGGTCGATTCGCTTCAACAGGTCTCGATTCATCGTTTCGCCTCAGCGCAACATGCGTTCCAGCAAGCCGCCAGCGCCGGTGTCGCGGAGCATCCGCTCCATTTCGCTGTTGCCGTAATCCCGCGCCCAGGAAAGCGCCAATTCGCCAGTCATGCCGTCCACGCTGGCACCCTCGCCGAGCAGCGTCTCGACGACATGTGTGATTCTGCTGCGTCGCGTGAACCAGCGCGGTTTGGCCCGCAATCCCCGGGTGCTCGTAATCTATATCGGCGCCGGCTTCGAGCAGCAACCGGACCATGCCGTCGTGCCCGTTCAACGCCGCATCTGTCAGCGCGCTTGAACCGTCCGCGGCTGTCCAGTTGGTGTTGGCCCCCGAATCGATCAGCAGTCGGGCCATTTCGACATCCCCATTGTAAGCGGCGAGCAACAGCGGAGACCACCGGTTATCGAGCGTCGCGGCGTTGACATCTTCCCCCGCGCGAATCCGCTCCCGGGCCAAATCCAAGTCGCCGAGGTTGACCGCGCCGTAGACCCCGGAGCGATAGCCCGCCTCCTGGTAGTACTGTGAAGCCGCGGCGCGTTGCTGCGCGCCGTATTCCAGCCACGCTTCGTGGTTGGCCTCAATCTCCGCAAGCTGTCCAGCGGCGAGGTGGGGCCGCAGCCCCTCCAGCAGGTCCTCCATAGACGGCCTGGCGACGACGTACTCTTCCCTGTCCATTTCGCCGGCGCGAAACAGGTCGTTGATTTCGCGCCCGCGAGCTTCCCAATCGGTGATCACTCGCCGCACAATGCCGGGATCTTGCAGTCCCAGGCCGGAGACGAACTCGCTCCATTTTTCTTCGTACATGCGGTCGCCGAATTCCATCGCCGTCTCCCTGAGGCGCAGTTCCATGGCATTTGGCAGGGTCGCCGGGTTCGACCGCAAATTGTCTTCGGCGATGCCCACGATGCGCTCCATGAACTCGGCGGCGCTGATTTCGCCCGGAGACTCCACATAGCGGGCGATTTCCTCGGCAGCCTCAAGGGACAGGCCGGCATCAAGGCCAATCTGCACATACTCATCATTCGGCTCGGATTCGCCGATTGTCGTTTCGGCGGTCACGGGGTCGTTGACCGTCTCCGGCTCGGAGACAGTCGGAGAAGTGGGCACAAGGACGAAAATCGCCACCGCCAAAGCGGCGGTGGCGAGAAATAGCACATACAGTTTTTTCATGGAATCAGGTTGGCGGAGATCGAAAAATATCGGTACAATCGGCGACCTTGAAACGGTATTTGATATCCGTTTAGATTTCATAAAATAAAAATCAAAAGACGAAAATTCTTTCTTCGAATGGAAGCGTCTTTGAAGCCAAAACAGTTAGTGAGTGCGCATCAATGAGATAGATTGTATTTCCATCAATCGCAACCACTCTCTCTTCCTTCGAGCCCGTTTCACAGAAACGACGCCCATCACTGCTATCTGGGAGGATTGCATCACCAATATCCAGCTCAGCCTCCAAAATGGATTCGCCGGATAGGGTGTCTATCAACCGAAAAGTGTTTGTGCCGGCATATGATCCTTCGGAAACCATTTCGAGTTCTTGCATTAGCCAGCGACTTCCATCGGCAAAAAGGTGATAATTTGAAAGCTCTATATCTAAATCGAATTCTGATAGGATATTGCCGTTCGAATAATCAATGAGTTGATACTTTGATGCGGCAGACATGCCGGCATTTTCACCTCTCCAATAAGTCAATACTTTACATCCTTCAAATGTACGAGAAAATCTGTATTCGGGATTTACCCATGAAGGACTATTTGCTTCTCCGGTGGCAATATCCAAACTCAGCACGCTTCTACTGGAAGCAAAAAAGTATTCGTCCCCCTTTCTGCATTGAGCGGAAAGCATACTGGAATCAAAATCGAACTGAGAAATCAGTTCCAGATTGCTTGAAACCAATGCATATTTGTACTGATCATATGAAAACACTATAGTCTCTTCATTCTGCATCCATTTTAGTCTATCCATCGAATATTTATCTACATTTTCTATACCAAGCTTGCTGGAATCCGCAAATAAAACATCCTGATGGGATTGATAATCCCGCCCCAGATTTTCCAGCAAATACAAGTCTATAAAAGGCATTTCTGGAGAAGGATCAATACGCAAGCCAGGGCCAACATGCATTCGGTATCCGGTAGAAACATCGGCATGAAATTCCGTTGAAAAGCTTGCAAAATTTAAATTTGATCCCGGGTAAACATAATCGATCTGCCTCAATCCGAGCCACCACAGATTTCCCACATCACGCAATTCCAGGTTGTTTGAATCCAGCAATAGGTACTTCGCATCCCTTGATAGAACCACGATATCCCTGCAGGCAGCATGGACCGCGCTGTTAAACACACACGCTGAGATTAGAAAACAAATCATCGTTCTCATAGCATTTGCTCCTATACGGTTTAATTGGTACAGTTTGCCAATCTACTCAATACAGCATCCACGTATCCGGAGGATACTCCGCCTCGTGCAACCATTTTTAGCACTTCCTCCTCAGAATTCCACTCCCAATACGCATTTTTGGCCTCACCAGTACCTGCATTATACCTGTGAATCGCCTCCTTGCGATAATGATCATCAGTCAAAACTAACTCGTGACCATCATCTTCCGCTTCTTTAACAACTTTAGCCAACCACCTCCTTGCAGAACCCAATGACTCTGTGTCGCCGGTCAGAATTTGCAGTCCAGAACTAATGTTAGACCTGAAGTTCCAGAAATCTTCGGTTTTTCGCTTATAACATATTTGCATAAGCCCTGCGTCTCCACCCATTCCGCCAGTACCAATATATGGTAACCCATTGCTGAGAAAATGTGTAAACCTACTCTCGTGACATGCAATTCGGCGCAAGTCTGCTGACTGGAATGGAGTCGGGAGAGAAGGGATGGCTGCCGCCATTACCGCGTCGCTGGGAACCATGCCCGTGATGGAGCTGGTCTTTTGCCTCGATCCGGTAAGGAAATTTCGTGCGCTACACGATGCTGTAACTGTAAGTTCGCCGCCAAAAAATCCATTAAAGCTCGGCGAAAAGCTACTGCCCTGTCCAGTGATGACTTGCGAGTCGAAATTTGGCCCACCGCTGCACCCTGTTCCTTGTGGCGCGTACTTTACTTGTGCCCTCCAGTTTATGGTTGCGCCTGGAGGTAGCGAGGAAGAATTGGAAACAGACAAATTTATTGATGGCATGCTTGGTGTCGTCGATATTTTGTAATTTTCCTCCAATTTGAAATCAGGCGTACAAACCAAAGGAGGATAGACGAACGGGGCAAACCTGCGTGTGCAAGTTTCATCATTATCGCAAGGAGGGGTGATTCGTCCAAGTATATACTCGAAGACTATCAAAATATCACGGACTATTTCTTCGTATGAAGAGTAATCGCCAACCGCTGGAAATACTCCATCGCTCACAGATTCAAGCCCGCCATCAAACACCGAACTGTTTAGCATAGCCCCCAAGGTTTCGGAGATGGCGATGGCAGCGACCGATCCACGATCCATGGTGCCCGAGTTTCGGATCGGAGCAAAGTAACTGGCGACGAGTAAAATGGCCGTCCGGTCGGCTCCAAAAAAATCATAAACATTCACAGTCCGGGGCCTTATTCGTAAATCGGGTTCCACATAGACTGCCACCCTATACCTTGATGCAATAAGCACCAAATCATCAAAGAGCGATCTGTCAAAGCTATTAATCAGCCCATCATAAGTAATCAAGTAGCATAGTGTCGGTGACAACCCTATACACTTGCCCAAGTTTGAAACTAGTAGAGCTTGGTTTAGATTTATCTGCCCATAGGTTGCAACCCCGGGGCGTGTTGGCAAATCAGTAACACTAGTGGTTATCGGTATGGTACTGGTCAATCGTGCTTTATTTCGAAAATGTTTTTCATCACTGATCCAATCTGCTACATCGGAAAAAAATTGCTTTACTTCAGTTGCCAATCCAACATGAGCACTTGGAATTACGTATTTTTCATCTGTGTTTGTGTAGATTATCTGATCTCCAGCGTTATCAATGTATCCATTCAAACCGTGTAACAACATGTCGGTGACGCCATCCGCATTCAAGTCATGAAGTCGGATAACTGAATTTATCGTTGTCAATTTTGATGCGGAGGGAATAGTGTAGTTGTCTGTGGATTCTAGGGTGAATCCTCCGGCTTCTTGCTGAATTAGCACGAACCTCTTTACCGCTGGCAGTATTCCGGCTGTAGGATCTTGAATTAAAAGGTCTTGTAGCATGTCACTATTTATGAACCCTCTTTGTACAGTATATCTATTATCAAATCCGGCAGCCATAACCGGGATGCTTCCAGGCTTGCTAAGATTCCAATTCGGATCTGATCCTGCATTATACTCCGCAAGATTGGTATGGGTATCGTTGTCCGCATCTAGGGCAGCGTCGCTGGCATTTAGCGGATTCAATTGATGCTCCAATTCCCAACTATCACTCATTCCGTCGTTATCATCATCCGTGTCAACTGAATCAGCAATGCCATCGCCATCCGTATCTGTTTCCTGTGTAGCAGGTGTGGTTGGAGTGGTTGGCGTAGTCGACTTGGAGCATGATCGCACAAAAGTCATGGAATAGCTACCAGACCAGGAACCGTAACTGCTTGAAGTAATTCCGTTTTGCGTGGAACCTGCGTAAGATGGCAATCCGCCTGATTTGGTCAAGCGTATAGCCGCCTTCGCACCGACGGCCACATGGCCATCATGGACCGCGGCTTTGGCGATGGGGCTGTCATCGGTGTATGTGCCAGTTCCCCAGATCGTTCCCGAGGAGCTTCCGGTAACCACATAGGTATAGGTGCCGTTCGAAAGGCTTCGGGCATCGGCGGGTGCTGTCGTGTATGTCGTGCACGAGGCAGTGGACGTAGGTGGTGGATTGCTAGATGTCGTGCATGTGCTCACAAAAGTCATGGAATAGCTACCCGACCAAGAACCATAATTGCTAGAAGTAACACCATTTTTTGTGGAGCCGGAATAGGATGACAGACCTGCGGACTTGGTCAGGCGAATGACGGCTTTGGCACCGACAGTGACATGACCGTTATGTACGGCGGCCGTTGCAATGGGACTGTCGTCGGTATACGTGCCGGTTCCCCAGATTGTACCGGACGAGCTTCCGGTAACAACATAAGTGTAAGTGCCATTTGACAAGCTCTGTGCGTTTCTTGGAGCGGTCGTGTAGTTCGAGCAGGAAGATGTAGATGCCGCCTTCGTCGTGACTCCAATCGATCTGCTTGAGATTGGATTGCTCAAAGACAGGCCTATCGTTTGCGTATCGCCAGAGTAGAGTTGAGCATTGATGGAGAATGGGCTGAGCAAAGCCAGCAACAAGAGGCTGGCAGCCTGTGGGCAATTCGCTTTAAAGGAGTTTATTTTCTTGAATGCTTGATTAACGTGACGCATGAGGGCTCCTGAAGAAATTAGATTCTGACAACCTTGGGTATGCCGCCAAAGGTGTCGGTGAATTGGCGGCGCGTCGGGGAGCACCAAGAACTTTGGTGCGATTTCAAATCGAAAATATGCGCGGGGGCGCAAGGGCGCGCCCCCCAAATTAGGTAAATTTTTGGAAGTTTTTTGTGGGACGGGCAGAATTCTTGTTTGGGGCCCGCTCTGTCCTTATTCGTTCAGCGTGGCCGGCGCCCTGTGCCGTAGGCCAGGACCTCAAGCACCAGTTCCATTTGTCGGGAAAATCCCCGTTTTGCCAGCGTTCGCTTTACGTGGGAGCGGATCGTGCTTTCCT
>JAPORY010000065.1 GCA_026709985.1 Aestuariivita sp.
AAATCGCTTGTTTTCAGGAAAAAATCGCTCGCCAGATGAATTTTGCAAGAGGCTCATAGGTGTAGAAGAATATTCATGGAGTTATGGAAAGTACGAATTCGAACCTAATAAAATCAGTGTGTTGACTACCGTTATGGCTTCGGTAACCATTGGGCTAAAACTTTTGGGAGACCGACCAGCCGATAGAATTTTCACTGAACCCTTTTATTTCGGGGGTGAAAAGCCCAGAAAGCCTGGAGTGTTCAAGACCGGTGAAATTGTTAAAGATACGTTTGGTTCTAGTTGGAAAGTTGTCAAAGAAGTAAAACGTTGGCATGGCTGCAAAATACATTTTCGAATTGGAAAGTTGCATCGAACAATTATTGTCCAAGACAACTATCAAGAGACAATCGCCAAAATTAATTCTAGTGATTGAAGGCACAAGAACGCTGCAAAAGCTCCGCCAATCTGTTTAAGGTTTGCGCACCATTTGCCGGTTGACGGCAGGTGAACGTCACGGATCGGCGCGCACGGCAGGATTTCGCTGAATTGTTAAAAGATCTGGTGGATGATTATTTTCCGAACAAGCAGATTGTCTTGGTTATGGATCATCTTAACACGCACAACTCTCGGTTTTGTACGACCGTTATCCGCCGGCGGCCCGCATTGCGCGGGAAATTGCGGTGCACTATACACCGAAACATGGGCCTTGGCTGAAGATCGCCGGAGCCCAGACCGCGAGATGCTGGTTGGGAGATGACGGCTTGGCAGAAAAGGTGGAACGAGGCGGAAAAATCCGTCGACTGGCGGTTCACATCCGAGAAGGCGCACATCAAACTAAAATCATTATACCCAGCAATTTAATGATGTTGGAATACTAGTTTACCCATTAGGCTCGATGAAACGAGCGGTCGTGTAGTGCTGCAGTTGCGGATGATTGATGAAAACCGCCCGCCAAGACTTCAGAATTGACGTTTTGAGGGACGGCGGCGAGCCAGAGAGTAAACAAGGTAGTCATGGCTAAACGCATCACGCTAGCTTCCGGTATAACACTCAACACCGAAATTGACGGCCAGAAGTGTGGTCCATGGATCATCTTATCGAATTCCTTAGGTGCAAATCTCCAGATGTGGACACCGCAAATTGCAACTTTGGCAAGAAAATACCGTGTCCTACGCTACGATACCCGAGGACACGGCGATAGTGACTCGCCCTTGGGTCCATACTCCCTTGAGGAGTTAACTCGTGATGTTGTCGATCTTATGGACTATCATCAAATTGAGCAGGCTGCGTTTATGGGTTTATCCCTTGGCGGGATGACAGGTTTGAACTTAGCCCTTAATCGCCACGACAGGATTACGCGGTTAGTTTGCGCAAATGCCCGAGCGGATGCGCCTAGTTTCTATAAGGATATGTGGATTGAGCGGATTGCAATAGTTCGGAATGCGGGATTGGCGGGCGTTGTAGCCAACTCTTTAAAAACTTGGTTCACAGATGCCTGGCTCTACCACAACCCTGAGGAGTCAAGTCGGATACGTGAGATGATTCTGGGCAATGATGCGGAAGGCTACATCGCTTGCTGCCAAGCAATAAGGCATTTAGATTTGCTGCCGCGTTTGTGCGAGTTATCAATACCCGTTCTCTACGTTGTTGGCGACGAGGATGTTGTGGCCCCGACTTCGGTAATGGAGAAAATGGCGTCGGAAACGCTAGGCAGTGAGCTTATTGAAATTGCGGCCGCGGCGCACATCTCTAATCTTTGTCAACCAGCCGAGTTCAATGCGGCTATTTCGGGATTTTTGTAAGCGCTATTGGCGTTTAGCAAGCATTGACAGCCGAATGAGCAGGCGTTCAACGAGCGCCATTGCCGGAGCGTTTTGATTGGGTGATCGCAATTGTAGATCGACTTCGGTGATTTGTGCAATCGCACGCTCAAGCTTGTACACGCCCCAATTCTGGCATTGACGTAACATTCGGTTCCGCAGCGGTCCAAATACTGGCGGACGAACGCGTGTTATTCCCGTCGCTGCTCCTTTTGGATCGGCGGCGGCGGCGTAGAGGGTGCGAAAATGTCGCATTATACCGATACACAGTGCCACCCCAGTTGTGCCCTGAGCTTCGAGGCGACGAAGAATTGAATCAATGTCCTGGTGTCGTGCTTCTGCGACGGCGTTGACCGCATCCTCAAGGGTGGCATCAATTGAACTTGGTGCGCAGGCCGCCACATCTGTGATTGAGAGGGAACGGTCGTCGCCAATTTTGTAGGTCGCGATTTTGGTAAGGAGTTGTTGAAAATCGCCAGGTCCCAGATCGCCCGAGAACTGTGCCAACGCTGACATTGCGTCGCGGTCGACGTTACGCAATTCAGCAGTGGCAAGCATAGACTGTAGTTCGGCGAGAGAGGGCGCATCGTCATATAATGCAATAGCCCGCGCATTCTTGTGCCCCTCAAATAGCTTGCGCAAGCGCGAGGTTGCTTTTAGCTGTCCGGCCGTGACAATGATTTGAGCATCATTAGGTTCCCAAGCGGCGACAGCCGCTTCAATTGCGGAAAAAGCACTATCGATCGCTTCTTCAACCAAAACAACTCGCGGTCCTGGAAAAAAGCTGATCGTTTTGGTGGCGTCACGCAACAGCGACGGGTCGGCGCGAAGTTCGGCACTGGTAAATCGCGTTAAGCGAAGTTCTTGCTCGCCGTTTTCGCCGATGAGATTTTTGATAACATGCTTGCGCTTGGGCGAGACTCTTGTTGGGTCAGATCCATAGATCAACAGGCCTGTTGCGTCGGGGGTCGGTTTACGAAAGTACGCGTCAGCTTGGGACTTATTAAGCTTCATGATGAGGTAATAGCAGCTGCCGCATAGAGTCGTTTTGTAACTTGCTCTGCTAAGATTCGCATTAACCTCTCACGTGCGCTGTCCTCAGCGGATCGGGTCTCAACCGTTGAGCCGGTGGTAGAATAACCGGTGAAATTTTGGGTTTGTCCTTGCGCGACGATCGCGTTGGAGTGCGAGTCAATCAAAGTGTAGTTCACGATACCGACGAGGTGATATCGAATCGTATCGCCAGCCTTTGCGACGATGGTTCGCTCGCTACCAACGTTAATTCCGTAGTTGAGGCGATAGCGATCACCGTTTCGTCCCAAACGAGATTCTAGTTCCTGTACGAGAATGAAAGCATCGCTATTGGTGGGGGATGCGATAGACAACTGATTTTGTAGATTTTGTCCATGGCCGCTAGTTCCGTGGACCGGCGCAAATCCGCATCCGCTCACGAGGAGCGGAAACAGGAGGAAAAGAAAGCGGCTAGATGACAACGTTGACAATCCGGTTCGGAATAACGATGATTTTCTTGGGGGCTCCGCCATCAAGAGCGTTCTTGACAGCTGTGACCTCTAAGGCGGTTTTTTCGACATCAGCCGCTGCGAGGTCTCTCGCGACTTCAATTTCCGCTCTTCTCTTGCCGTTGATTTGGATTGGCATTGTGACCACATCGGATTTTAGGTAACTGTGATCGGTTTCTGGCCATGGCGCTTGTACGAGCAATCCTTCCGCGGCCTGCATCGCCCAAATTTCTTCCGCCAAATGCGGGGTCATCGGGGCCATGAGTTGCGCCATTTTCATGATGGCTTCACGCTGGACCGGTTGCGATGCTTTAGATTTTCCCAAGATATTGGTAAAGGCGTAGAGTTTGGCGATAGCGGCATTAAAACCGAAGCTTTCAATGCCGAGTGTGACATCGAATATAGTCTGGTTTATTGCTCGCAGCAGTTCGGGATCCCCGTCATTGGGCGCATCGGCGTTGGTATTCGCGATTCTCCTTGCGATTGCCCACACCCGGGCGAGGTGTTTATGTGCTGCTTCGGCACCGGCGGCGGTCCACTCGACATCGCGTTCGGGTGGTGAATCACTTAATACAAACCATCGGACGGTATCGGCACCGTATTTTGCAATGATGTCACTCGGGTCGACGACGTTTTTCTTCGATTTTGACATCTTTGCTGAGGGTATCGTTTCAAAGGCCTCACCAGTCGACTTGACGGTCTTTGAATTCAAGTCCACCTCGTCAGGTAGGTGGTAGACGGGACGGCCTTTGTTATCCCTTGTTTGATAGATTGAGTGCGTTACCATGCCTTGCGTGAAGAGCGCATTGAAGGGTTCGGCGCAGGTTTCTGGTAGATGCCCAGTTTGATGCATCGCACGGGCGAAGAAGCGGGAATAGAGCAAATGCAAGATCGCATGTTCGATACCGCCGATATATTGATCGACATTCATCCAATAGGAAGCGTCTCTTGGGGACGTTGGGGTTTGTGCATGCGGTGCTGTAAAGCGAGCAAAATACCAAGAACTGTCAACGAAGGTATCCATTGTGTCGGATTCTCGCCGCGCTTTTTCGCCGCAGAGTGGACAGGTGGTGTGTTGCCAGGTTGGATGGCGGTCGAGCGGGTTGCCGGGCTGATCAAAGGTGACGTCATCGGGAAGCAGGACTGGTAGATTTTCTTTTTTTTCAGGAACCACGCCGCATTTGTCGCAATGGATGACGGGAATTGGACACCCCCAGTATCGCTGGCGGGAGAGTCCCCAGTCGCGCAGGCGGTATCGCGTAATTCGTTTTCCGAAATTGTTGGCCTCGCAATGGGTGATGGCGGCGTCAATTGCCGTGTTGGCGGTTTGGAACTGATCGCCCGCGAACCCTTTGATGTAGTTTACCATTTGGGTTTTAGGTGGAACGTACGCGTCCCCACCATTCTCGGGGAGCGAGAAGTTCGCTGTATTCGTGTTTGGCACAAAGGTAGAAATGATGGGTAGATTATATTTTCGTGCGAAGTCGAGGTCGCGTTCGTCGTGGGCTGGGCAGCCGAATATAGCACCGGTGCCGTAATCCATGAGGACGAAATTGGCCGCGTAAACAGGAAGAAACTGATCGGGGTTGATCGGGTGTTGAACGCGGAAGCCGGTATCGAAGCCAAGCTTGGGCGCTTTTTCCAAGGCTTCTTCGGTTATTGTTGTCTTGCGACAGTCCACCACAAAAGCCGCAAGATCGTGATTGTACTTTTCGAGTTCTAGGGTCAAAGGGTGATCGACGGACACTGCGACGAATGAGGCACCGAGCAGAGTATCGGGCCGTGTGGTGAAGACCTCAATGTCGGTAATTTCATTGACGGCCTCGACCAATTGGAAGGGCAGCTGAAGTCCGTGCGATTGTCCGATCCAGTTTTCTTGCATTAAGCGAACTTTTGCGGGCCAATCTTCAAGTGTGTCAAGCGCTTGCAGCAGTTCTTCGGCCATATCTGAAATTCTAAAGAACCATTGGGTTAGTTCACGGCGTTCGACGGTTGCGCCTGATCGCCACCCTTTTCCGTCGATAACTTGCTCATTGGCGAGGACCGTTTGATCGACTGGATCCCAATTAACGGCGGCTTTCTTGCGATAGACGAGATCGCGTTCGAGCATATCAATGAACAGTGCCTGTTGCTGACCGTAGTACTCGGGGTCGCAGGTTGCGAACATCCGGGACCAGTCGAGTCCAAAGCCGAGTGGCTTCATTTGGGCGACCATATCTTCGATATTTTGGTAGGTCCAATCTTTGGGATGACCGCCATTGTCGATTGCAGCGTTTTCTGCGGGCATTCCAAAAGCGTCGAAGCCCATGGGGTGCAGGACGTTGTGCCCCGTTGCGATTTTGTAGCGGGTGACGACGTCTCCCATCGTGTAGTTGCGCACGTGCCCGATGTGGATGCGGCCCGATGGGTAGGGAAACATTTCGAGGACGTAGTATTTTGGCCGATCTTCGCATCGTTCGGCCTTGAAGACTTGGGCCCTGTCCCAAGCTTTTTGCCATTTGGCTTCAATCGCCGTTGGCTGATACGCGTTCATGCTGATTTTGTCCGAACTTTTGTTGCTTGCGGCTCGTTGATCGTCGTCTGGTTACCTAATGTCGGCTTTAGAATCGATTGTCAGCAATTCGCATTTGCCGCGCACGAGCGAGGATCGCATCCTCCACGGCTCTTGATGTTTCTGGAGATATGGGTCCGGAGCGTGTTTGTAGTGACACGCGAAGGGCTCGTGCTTCAAGGGCTGGATCAGAGATATGTATTGTGGCGCGGTACGCTCTACCGCCATCGGGCGGTGTACCGTAGCCGGTGGCGATGACTCCAGTGAACGGATCGACAAAATCGACGGGAAGAAAATCCAAAATGTCTAGGGAGGCTGCCCAGAGATATCGATTGACTGCCACCGTTTGGTCGGTGCGATCTGGCTGCAGAAGATCCCATATTGAGGAGCCGCCAGTTTGTTCGTCTGCGGCGGCGGGGATCACGCTTGTCTGATCCCCAGACGAATTATCATTGTTGCCACATGCGGTGAGGCTTAGGCAGCAACATGCAGCGATAACTATCTTGGTTACGTGCTGGAGTCTCATTCTTTCGGCTCCCTGTAAGACGAATAGCTTCATACTTAACATTATAGACAGGAGCAAGTTGTTAGGTGAGCAAAAATGCCTATTTGATTAAGGGTGATCGCGGGTATTTCTCCGCCTAATAGACGTTAGATCATCGAAAAGGGGGTTGGGAAGTGCGTTCTGAAAAGGTCTAACTGTGGCATAGTTGCATCATGTTGGAGGCCTTTAAACGGGATAATGGTTCGGAAGGCTTGTTCTTGCGGGCAAAAAGTATGAAATCGAATTGTGATCTAGCTGGAATAAACCGGTATCTATTTACTAAAAGAAAAAAATCGAGGGATAAAGTTATGAAACGAATTTTGTTCGCAGCTGCTGCACTACTTGCCACGGCGAGTATGTCCGCAGCCGACGTAACCATTGGAGGTTATGGTCGTTTTGGTATCGACTATAACGAAGGAAACGACCCGGACGTAAATGGAAGAGATGAGATCAATCTGACAAGCCGTCTTCGCTTGCAGTTTGACATGACAGCCGAAAGCGATGCCGGCGTAACATTTGGTGCACGGTTCCGCGCTCAAGCAGAGCAACGAGATGGCAATCCGAACGGTGCCTCCTTCAATGGCGGCAGGTTTTATGCACGAATGGGCCCTGCAACGCTCGGTGTGGGCAATACTTTTGGTGCCATTGACTCCATACCAGGACTGAATATGCCTACGAAATCAGTGGACACGGGTGTTGACGGAATGGGCTTCCATAATGGCGTCGTCAAATCGGGAATTGATGCATATTCGGCAACTGGTGCAGGTCGGTCAAACGGTGTTGAACTTATCTACTCTATGGCGGGAGTAGGGTTCCATGTTTCAGGCTCTTCCAATAAGGAAAACACAGAAGACCGCATTGCTGCCCACGTCTCATATTCGATCAATGGTTGGACGGTTGCTCTTGGTGCACAGGACTCCGACGCTGAGAACGAAAAGCTTGTCCTGGCAACGGTAACGGGTGATTTGGGCTTTGCTGGTCTCGGTCTGTCCTACGCAAATAACCAAAATTATGCGCCTAATGGAGAAGACGTCGATAAGTTTCGAATTTACGGTAGTGTGCCGCTTGCGGCAGGGACGACCCTTGTTGCGTGGGGTGCCAACGAAGACAACCCAGGTGAGCCTTCTGACGGTGCATCTTTCGGCCTTGATATTGCTCATGACCTAGGCGGCGGAGTTACCTTCGTGGCTGGCGTTGTTGACCCTTCGGTTGAAGATACGACACAGGCTCAAGCAGGAGTTTACTTCAACTTCTAAAGTAAATTCAGCTATCCATACTTATTTGAAGGGCGAGCCAGAGTGCTCGCCCTTTCTCGTTTCGATACTGTCTTTTTCCGAAATGGTCATCTTTGAGTGATTCCTGATCCTATATCAAACTCCATGGTGCTGGAATCTGCAAGAATACGGTTCGTCAAGCACTCACCAAAACTCGGTCGGTCGATTAACAGCGTGGGCTGTCGAATGCTGACCGCCGCGCCTGCGAGAAGAATTCAAGCGGTCAGCATAATCTTCAATTTAATCTATTAATCAAAACTACTGAGACTGATAGGCTTAGGGCAGATTCTCGTGGTGTCGCTTTTGCGTTCGTTTCAATCTACGGTTTTCCCCTTAAGATTTTAACGTAATATTAGGAATGTTTTTCAATTCGCGAAGAAAATATCCACGGATAAACTTTGCACGGTAATTTGTAAATTGGCTAAAGAAAATACAGTATACGATGTACCGATCAAGACCGGTCAGGGCGCATAGTCAACCTATTAATGACGAAATACCGAAGAAAGTGTTAAACGCCCTACACGGCGAATTAGCACGAAACTAGAAAGGCAAACAGTTTTCGTGAGGAGATGAGCGAGATGTCTGAAAATGATCAACTTCAGAAAAACTGGGAATTGTTTTCAAAACTATAAATGAGCATAAAAAGGAGGATTTAGGTCGAACCGCACCTTTGCATCATGGGAATTTGATCGCAGTCTACAATGACGGCCAAGATGTTTAAGATATTGGCGTTGAAACGTTTGGTTTGGGCAACTTTTCGCTATAGACTTTCGGAGACCCCGAAGTTGCTTGGAATCTTCACTACCTATGTTGCTGGAGTGTCGGCATAACGGCCACTTTTGAGGCATCGATAGAAAATGGTCAGATTATCATTGTTGCTGTAGTTTCTATTTCAGGCGCTGCTGGCGCGCCGTTAAATTACCACGCCCTCTTGGACACTTGCGCACAAGGCACGATGATTTCTGATAGGGTTATGCAAAAGCCCTAGGTTTGATTCCTATTGGTCACCTGTCAATCATCGGAGTAACAGGGCAGTGTCTCATTCAAAAAAGTATAGAGCAAGAATCGACAACCCTGTTAGAAGGCCAGCAATCCATAGGGTCGGGGTTGTTGCCCCTCATGATTTTATGGCAGGCATGGATATAGAGATTGGTGCATTGCCATACAGCCCATATAATCATGATGTTTTGCTTGGGATGAACTTTCTTTCGGGATTTCATATAACGATGTTCGGAAACCGCTTTATTTTGAGCAATTGAAAGTATACTAGCCGATAGAAGTTCGAATAAATTCTTCTGTTGGGAGGTCGTCTCAAGCTTCTATAAAATGTTGCTTCACTTTTGCCGTTTTTATTGTTTGCTGCGTCTTTAACGAGCGATTTATCCTACATGACATTATCTAGCATTCTGAGCAGTGTGGCTCAGGCCGCAAGGCGAGTTGATCGCAACCCTGGCGAAATTCGTTTGGTTGCGGTTTCGAAGAAACAGCCCCTTGATCGTATAAAAGCAGCGCTATCCGAGGGCCATCGGATTTTTGGAGAGAACCGTGTTCAGGAGGCGCAAGCCAAATGGCCATCATTGCGTGAGTTATATCCTGATATAGAGATCCATATCGTCGGACCCTTACAAACAAACAAAGTTCGTCAGGCGCTGGAACTTGCGCAGTCGATACACAGCGTGGATCGGCCAAGTCTGGCTGAGGCACTCGCACGAAGAATACAGGAAGTTGGAATTTCCCCTGACCTATTTGTGCAGGTTAACACTGGTGAAGAACCACAGAAGTCGGGAGTCTTACCAAAGGAGACTGATGATTTTGTGGCAGACTGTCATCGTTTGGATTTACCCATTCGCGGATTGATGTGTATTCCACCAATTAACGAGGAGCCCGCCTTACACTTTTCGCTTTTGGCAAAAATAGCGGCGCGAAATGGGTTGGAGTGG
Organism: Aestuariivita sp.; assembly: GCA_026709985.1. GTDB lineage: Bacteria > Pseudomonadota > Alphaproteobacteria > Rhodobacterales > Rhodobacteraceae > JAPORY01. Next base: position 9,632 of record JAPORY010000065.1, read on the forward strand.
CTCTCTATGGGAATGAGCGCAGATTTTGAGGTCGCCATTCGGCTCGGTGCGACTCATGTGCGAGTAGGATCAGCGGTTTTTGGACGGCGTGGCTGATCCGATTGAGAGGCTCATTTGCAATACCTTGATGAAACAATCTTCATCACTGCCTTTATCCATTACAACGAGTTCACAGTATGAAAGATGCCCAAAAACCGAACCAGTTCACTCTGAATAATCTTATAACCCGTCTCAAGGAAGGTCGCTTCGTCATCCCCGATTTCCAGAGAGACTTTGAATGGAAACCTTGGGATATCACTCTTCTCATGCGGTCGATCTTTCTCGACTACTATGTCGGAAGTCTGCTCCTGTGGAAAAGCAAAGAAGAGAACTTCGAAGCACTCGCCTGTCAACCGATATACGGACACGGCGAAAAAGGATCGCCAGAGCATATCGTCCTGGATGGACAACAACGTTTAACTGCCCTGTATTACGCCTGCGTTGCTCCCGACTTGCCCCTGCCGAATCGTGCTAACCGAGCGATCTACTTCATTAACGTTGATCACTACATGCGTGAGGAATATGACACCTCGTTCGATTACGATTGGAAAAACAGACGCATCAAAAAGATTACTGAAGACCCCGAGGTGCAGTATCACGAGCACATTTTTCCGCTTTCCGTGGTTGGCAAGGGCGGTTTCGCTATGTCCAAGTGGGCACAGGGATACGTGGGATACTGGCGTACCAAGACTGCCGAGGCTAAAGATGCTGGTGATTGTGAAACGTTGGAAAAACTCTCCACTTACGCCATGAACGCCGAAAAGTTCAGTGAGACACTCGAAAGCCTGACCCAGCAATACCAGATCTCTTATATCGAACTCGACAGTGATCTGGGATTAGAGAAGATTTGCGATATCTTCACCCAGATCAACAGGAGGGGCGTGCGATTGGACGTGTTCGATTTGTTGAACGCTCTTCTGCGACCACGTGGACTAAGACTCAAGGAAATGTGGCACAAGGCGCAAGGGCGTTTGGATTTCGTCGATAGTGCAAGACTGAACGTCTACATCTTGCAGATCATGTCGATACTTAAGCAGGCATACTGTTCACCAAAGTACCTGTATTATTTGATGCCGGAGCGCCAGAAGACGATCCGCACTTCCGATGGAAAGACAGAAAAAGAGATTCTAGTTCGGACGAATGACGAATTCGTTGAGTTGTGGGATAAGTCCGTCTCAGCATTGGAACACGCGATCAAAATGTTGCGCCATCCGCATGAGTTTGGCGTCACGTCGTCAAAATATCTGCCCTACGTTTCCATTCTTCCCGCATTCTCGGCGTTGCAGGAATACGGTAGCGCACTGCCAGCAAACAAGCAGCTAGACGCGCAGCACAAAATCCGGTTTTGGTATTGGGCAGCGATTTTTACGTCTCGATATTCGGGTTCAGTCGAGTCAACAGCGGCACGTGATTTCCAAGACGTTAAGGCGTGGATCGAAAATGATACTAAAGAACCAGCGTTGCTGCCAGAATTCAGAGATAGGGTAAAGAGACTCGAACTACGCCGTGAGACCAAATACGGAACTTCGACTTACAACGGTATTTTCAACTTACTCGTGATGAAGGGCGCCCGCGACTGGATCACGGGAAAAATACCTGATGAAGAGTTGCTGGATGATCATCACATCGTTCCAGCGTCTTGGGGCGATAGTAATCTGGAGGACCGATCTATTCATTCGATCCTGAACAGGACACCGTTGTTGGATAATACGAACCGACAAGTGATCCGGGACAAACTGCCTAACGCCTACTTGCCTGAATTGATTGCGGAGAGTGGCGAGCGTAAGGTTCGCAAGATCTTCGCAAGTCACCTGATTTCACCTGCCGCTTTCGACATTCTAATGCGACCAAACTTCTCTAGGTCAGATTTCGAAGAGTTTATCGCCGAACGGCAACGAACCTATATCGAAGCAATCGAGTCATCGCTGATAGAAGTGCGTCTTGATCTGTCCCCGGGTCTCCACGATCTTGATGAACGGATTGAGACGGTCGAGCTTGCAGTGCGGGTAAAGATCGAATCCGCCTTATCCGCTCAGGCGGACGCGTTGCCGCAACATGTGAGGGATAAGTTGCGTCGAAGAATGGACAAAGAGAAGAAAAAGAATCCTAGTTTCGACAAAGACTATAAAGCAACTTTCGGCGAAATGCTTGAGTTCTGCGACTTGCAAGAACTCAAAGATATCATACTTGCGAAGTCGAACTGGCAGACTTTTTCCGATACCTTTAAAGTCAAAGAGGAGTTCTCGAAACGAGTCGACCAACTTGCGGAGTTGCGCAACGGCATTCGCCACAGCCGAACCGTCGGCGAGATATCGAGAAAGGACGGGGAGGCAGCGTTACTTTGGTTCGAGAAGGTGAATCAGAGAGCCTGACCAAGCCTACACCACCGCCGCTCTTCATCAAAAATTAGCCATAGCGGCGCATATCGTCGGCCAAATCTTTACTAGTCAAGAGCAGTGGGGCAGCGGCAAAACAAAAAAGCAGTCAACCGATCTCTAGGACATACTGAACTGATACAACAAAATAAGAGGGGCGAGCACAGTCGCTCGCCCCTCAAATCTACCGTTGGAATTAGAAAATTCACCCTAGAAATTAAAGCTAACGCCAGCTTGCGCCTGAACGGCGTCATCATTTGTCGGCTCAACAACTCCTGCGAGGAAATTGACATCACCACCTAAATCATGCGTGAGATGAAGTCCAAAAGACGCACCGTCAGCCTGTCCTACAAATGGCTCGTTTTGGTGGGCACCCCACGCAGTCAGAGTTGTGGCTGCCGCGAGAGGTACGCTTGCAGAGAGGCGGTATTTGTTAACGTCATCCCCATTAATCGCGAGGTTCTGGTTGTTGGCATAGTGAGCTTCTAGCATCGCAAAACCGAGATCGCGTCTGATACTTCCTACAATTACCTTTTCATTTTCTGCATATGAGTCTTGTGCGCCAACTCTGAAACTCCAGCCGTTCATGTCGTATTGGATGCGAGCGCCGACACGGTCGTTAGTAGAAGTGCTCGAAACATGGAATGTGGCTCCGCCCATACTATAAATGAGCGCTACCCCATTGCTATCACCCTCGCCACCGCTAGAGTAGCCATGAAGAGGTACTTCAACTACGCTTGAAAGAAAGCCCATACCATCAACACCAGTGCCGATAGAATTCTCCATACTATCGACTGCACCAGACACGTTTCCAAACTCAATGGTTGTGGGGCCTACTACTGCGTAAACCTGACCTCCGTTAAAGGTGGCAGTGTTAGGAGTTCCGTCTGTATTATCTGCTCGAACTCGGAATTTCCCGCCGAAAGTCACCCCAGCATCGCTTTGAGTAGAACCCTTGAGGTTCAATTCAAGGCGACTAGTCAAATTGCCTTCATCTTGGTTAGCCCCTTTGTTAGCCTCGTTGTAGTCGATTCCGAAACGGCCAAAGCCTGATATTCCCACGCTTTGCGCTGCGGACATACTCTCCGCAGCCGGTGCCCTAAGGCGGCCGTTGGAGAGCTTGCTTGGCAGTTTGCCCGCATCATTCCATCCTCGAATCTGTCAGCGACGCTACACTCTAAAGACCTCTCCCTACAGCACTGCATCCCCTTTTGCAAGCCGTTTTTGTCGTGGCGGGAGTAACCCTCCACGAGCCCCTCCGAATGCGTGTCTACGATTCGGCATTTAGCTTTTTGGATAAAATAGAAAAGGGCAGAACTAAAAAAGTTCCACCCTTTCCCAAAAGGAATGAAGGTCGAGACACAGCGCACTGGTCATGACCAAGAACCTACATGAGGTCCGACTCCAATAAACACTCATTGGAATCGGTACCACAGTTAGCAAGGGGTGGCAAGCGTTATTTTGTAGCCGGCGACAAAAATCGGCAGTGTCAGACGACCTTCTTCCGACAAGGAATTTCGGAATGAAGATTTTAGTAAACACGGAAACTACATCAGCATCACTGACCAGCCTCAGCCGCAATGGTTGGCGCAAAGCACCAGAGAATATCTGGCTCACCGAGGAATTTGCTAATGACGGTGCCTTGCGAGATGTTTCACGCAACCGAGCCGCTGCGGCCGTCAAAGCGGTGGCGGCGGCAATTGGCCTCAAGTCGGGATCAATATTGCTCCTCGATGTGATGCTGTCGCTGTCAGCACCGCAAGACTGGGCTGCGAATTGCCGCCCAATTGTATGGCCGGGAAACATTGCACTCATGGAAAAAACCGGCCTTTCCCTCTCGGCCTTACGGCGACATATTAAAGTGCTGGAGAAAACCGGCCTCATCATCTGTCGTGATAGTGCCAATGGCAGACGGTTTGGACATCGCGATAAGAAGGGTGTGATCGTGGAAGCGTACGGCTTTGATCTCAGCCCGCTAAAGGCCCGAGTCGAGGATTTTGAGGCGCTGGGGCAGCAACTCAAGCAAGAGCGAGTGGCTTGTCAGCAGCTCCGTAACAAAATTACGAGTACGCGCAGAACCGCACGAGCCCTTATCCAACACGCATGTGATGGCGTGATTGAGGGCATTTGGGCCGAACTCACTGCAGATCTTGATGATCTCCTCGCGACCAAACTGTCGCGAAAGCCCACATCGGAAGAACTAAAATCGCGGCTCGACGCGTTAACATCCCTCCTGCAGCAGATCAAAGAGGCAGTCGTACCGATATTCAAAGCCCGATTGAACGCCAAAACGGCGTCAGCAGAAACTCCAAAAAATGGTGATAATTGCCCAAATATGGCACCCTTGGTGGTGCACGGCGGTGCCCACATACAAACTACAAGTGAAGAATCAACGTTTGTAACTTGTAATGGTGGCGAAAATGTCGAGGAGCAGCAACCAGCCAGCTCCAGTCCAGCGACTGGAGGGGATGCAGCAGCAGGAGACCCAGCACCACAGACGGCGAAGCAAGCCGACACGGCGCAAAAATCCGAGAGCGAGACAATAGCACTGAATACCATTATGCAGGCTAGCCCCCAGTTTACGCAGTGGGCGCACCAAATGTATGGGCATATTGGCAATTGGGAGGATTTGTACCGTGCCGCGGCGCAGTTGCGTAGCGCGATCGGCTTGAAGGTCAGCGCTTGGAATGCGGTCGACAATCGCCTCGGGCCACTGATGACCGCGATTGCCTTTGTGCTCGTCTTTGAGAAATTTAACGAGCAAGCGATCCGCTCACCCAACGCCTATTTTGTCGCGCTGTCGGCGAAAGCCCACGCTGGCAAACTGTATTTGGCGAGGAGTTTTTACGGGCGTCTATCGCGGCAAAATCAGGCGCGAGAGGCGCGGCCGTCGATGGCACGACACTGACGCCCAAACGTGGCCGCCGAGCCGACTATCATCAGGATCGGCAAGGGTGGCGAGCCAATCGGATGCGTGCGGGCAATGGTCGCGAGGGCTTGACGGCGCCGCGGTGGCGGGGTACCAACGAGTTTTTGAAGGGATCCTAGAAATGACTGGCTCCGTTCATACGCAACCCCAACGGCGGCGGGACGGCTGGCGCCAAGCACCAGCGAACCTTTTGTTGACCGAGGAACTTGCTCGCGACGGGGCCGCGCGCGATGTTTCACGTAACCGAGCCGCTGCGGCCGTCAAAGCTGTGGCGGCGGCAATTGGTTTAAAACTAGGATCAATAGTGCTCCTCGATGCGATGCTGTCGCTGTCAGAACCGCAAGACTGGGGAGCGAATTGCCGCCCGCTTGTATGGCCGGGAAACATTGCACTCATGGAAAAAACCGGCCTTTCCCTCTCGGCCTTACGGCGACATATTAAAGTGCTGGAGAAAACCGGCCTCATCATCTGTCGTGATAGTGCCAATGGCAGACGGTTTGGACATCGCGATAAGAAGGGTGTGATCGTGGAAGCGTACGGCTTTGATCTCAGCCCGCTAAAGGCCCGAGTCGAGGATTTTGAGGCGCTGGGGCAGCAACTCAAGCAAGAGCGAGTGGCTTGTCAGCAGCTCCGTAACAAAATTACGAGTACGCGCAGAACCGCACGAGCCCTTATCCAACACGCATGTGATGGCGTGATTGAGGGCATTTGGGCCGAACTCACTGCAGATCTTGATGATCTCCTCGCGACCAAACTGTCGCGAAAGCCCACATCGGAAGAACTAAAATCGCGGCTCGACGCGTTAACATCCCTCCTGCAGCAGATCAAAGAGGCAGTTGCGATGCAGGAACAAAGCCATCGCCGAGTTAGGTTGGATGCGAAGCACAAAACAACTCCCATTGTGTCATGATCTTGCGGCGCTCTTCCAACAGATCGCTCCGATGATAAGCACGCGAGGTCTTTGAGCCAACCTGATGTGACAGCGCACATTCAGCGGCGAACCAATCGACCCCATTCTCCGCAGCCCAATCACGGAATGAACTCCTAAATCCGTGTGGTGTGACGCGATATTCGAGTTGGCGCAACGTCCGACGCATGGCGCCCTCGGGAAGACAGCCGCCATGGGAAACGTCAATGAACGCATAACGGCTATGGTTCATTCGCGGTAAACCCACCAAAATTTCGTACATGCGGTTGGTGATGGGAACCCGATGTGTTTGATAAGTCTTCATTCGCTCAGCAGGAATCGTCCAAACCCGAGTATCAAAATCAATTTCTTGCCACTGAGCCTTGCGAACCTCGCTTGATCGACAGGCCGAAAGAATAGCAAACTCCAGCATCACGGCGGGTTGACTGCCAAGCTTTCGCAACCGCGTCATGAGTTGCGGAACCTCTTTATACGGGATGGCCGCAAAGTGATTAACCGGCCGAATTCGCTCCGGTGAAACCAAAACCAACTTGAGATGACCATGCCAGCGCGCGGGATTGTCTCCCGAAGGCCGTAGACCGTGAAACGCCGCCCAACTGAGAACAGCCTCAAGCCGGCCGCGCAAGCGGCTAGCCGTTACTGGCTTTAGCGTCCACATAGGGCCACACTCGCCATGTCGATTAGACGTCGGTTGTTGCAAAACATCTAATATGTACTTGGTATTAATCAGTTCTATGGGCAAATGTCCGAGTAGCGGCAGGGCGTATATTTCCAAGCTTCGGCGCCAATCCCGGCGGTGCACAGCACTGCGAAAATGGCCCTTTGCCTCAACCATGATTGATAGGTATGCCGCAACGACTTCTCGAAATAACTGGGGTTGTAAACTGGAGGTTTCAGCCATCAGGTCGGGGCTATGGCAATCTAAAGGGCGGTCAGTTGTGAGCGGATCAATACCGGCAGCCACAAGCTGCCGCAGCTTGATTGCCCGCTTACTGGCAGAAGATAAATCGACGTCAGGGAAACGACCGAGACCCATTGCGCGCGGTTTCTTGCGACCGGCGGTGGCCCCGTTAACTCGAACCTCAGCCATTGGTGGTGTATATCGGAATACCCATGAGCGCGTTCCGCTCTTGGTTATGTTGATGCAAAGTCCCCTTACCTCACCAGCGCGGTACAGTCCTGGTTGCCGATGCGCGGCGATCTCCCGATCTGTTGAGAGACGAACCATCGTTTATGCCCTTATATGTTTCTTTATATGTTCCGTATGTATTTGACATGTGTTCGATCACAAGCGGTGGATTAAGCCAGAATACTGTATTAGCGAGAAAGTCGACAGTCTGAGTAGTGTCGTCTATATTTCTTGCCCTTTTGCAAAGTGCGTCAGCCCGCGAGTGCGCTGGCACCTAGTGCCTTGCGAACATACACGGACGATGTTGTATGCTTTGGAGAGCGTTGTGAAACAATCGACTTATGACTTGGACTTGCTTGTCGCTGCCCATCATATTCTTCGCAACTATGACGGAAACGTCATAACGGCACTGGCCGAAATATGGGCCGAAGAGCACCTCAAAATGGTTAAGGCCCCAAAAGGCGCCAAAGGTTTTGATGGGACGTTACCGGATGGCCGACGGTTACAAGTTAAGTCCAAAAAATACGGTGCCCGCCGTGACTCTGGGACTTATGTCACACTGTCCCGATCGACGCTCGACCTCGCTGATGATCTACTCATTGTTTTTGTCGACTATGAAACGCTCCAAATTCCTCGCACCCTTGGTCCTGTTGCGATTCGCAAACTCACGGACCGTAAGGGACGGTATTACGTTTCCGATATCGTAAAAGTGATATAGGCTAGTCGCAGCGATGTCTGCGGTAAATCGCAACTTTGAAGACGATTGTTTCTTTAGCTATGCAACTTATCACGTCGAACGGTTCTGCAACCGGAATGTGCCAGACGAGGACAAAAAAACCAATCATCCTAGTCAGGTAATCAAGGCGCGAGCGATAACGCTTCAAAGCAGTTAACACCGCAAGTCGAAGGAAATGAAGTTTGGTTAAGAAACATCATGATTGGAAAAGTGGGGCTGTACTTGAGGAACATTCTCAAAGAAAACATAAAATTCTAGCAGAATATTTCCGGCGATATCTTAAGGAACGGTGCAAGAACCCACGGAGTCGTCGCTTCCGACTTGCCATTCTAGATGGTTTCTGCGGGGGCGGTTACTACAAGAACGACCACCAAGGCTCTCCCGTCATATTCGTGAAAACGTTATTGGAGACAGTCAAAGAAATTAACATTGACCGAGGTGCGCAAAATATGCCGATGGTTGATGTCGAATGTATGATGATCTTGAACGACTGCGATCCCAATGCAATCAGCGAAGTGCGAAAAGCATTAGCTCCATTCGAGGCCGAGGCAAAGGAAGAAGACAGTCATGTCCAACTTCTGACAGAATACTATACTGGGCAATTTGAGACGCGAGTTGATCACTTTCGCGATCGTATAGAAGCAAAAAGATTTAACAATGTGATCTGTTTCTTGGATCAGTACGGATCTAGTAAAGTCCGTCGGCGCACAATAACAAATTTAATGTATTCAAGAAAATCCGTAGAAATTTTTCTAACTTACGCAATTGAAAGCCTTATCGCTTTCTTGAATCAACACGATCCGAACCTTCTAAAAAAACAACTCCAGCATTTGGAACTAGACGCAAATGCATTGGAGTTCTCACAAGAACTACTAAGCCAACAACAATGGCTTGGAACAGCCGAGAGGATCGTGTTCTCATGTTTCTGTCAGTGCGCCCCATATGTTACGCCGTTTGCCGTCAACAACCCCAAGGGTTGGAGCTATTGGTTCATGCACTTTGCCAACCAATACCGAGCTCGCCAAGTCTACAACGATGTTCTTCATAACAACAGCTGTGAGCAAGCCCATTTCGGCAAATCGGGCCTGAAAATGCTCTCTCACGACCCTGACAACAGTTCCCTTTACTTGTTCGATATGGATGGAAGGAGGAAGGCCCTAGAACAGTTACCCGACGACATTGCACGAGTAATCGCCGAAGGTGGAGATACAATTCGTATGGGAACATTCTATGAGACCATTTACAATGAAACACCTGCTCATAGTGATGATATCAATACCGCAATCATGGAAAACCCAGATTTAGAAGTGCTTACACCTGACGAGCGAGAGCGAAGAGTTCCCAACAGAATATCATTAGACGATACTTTGCGCTTGAGGAAACAACGTAGTTTCAGTTTCCTACACTCATCCAATCGAAAATAATGGATCGGGTCTATTTTATCAGTTCAGATTTGATTTCGTGTGGAACTATCTTCCAAGGAAATCCGTTCCATTCCACACCATCCAACTCCCGCCCACCAGATTTGGGACGGGCGCCACCCCACTGCTTAAAGAAGAATGCGGTTCCAGACGCGACGCACTGCTCGCGGATCGCAGTCACCCACTCATAGCACATAGGACGGGCCCGGGGCCCACTTTCGCCACCGACTATCGCCCACGCTATTCCTGTCAGATCAATTGAACCAACGCCACCAAGCAAAGGTTCAAACGAAACGAACCGCGCATCCGTGTTAATTTGACGCAAATGTTCGATGCGGCCGATATGAGCACGATCCTCAACTGATACGCCCAGCCAGATATGCGATGGAATAAGTTGATTCCCATACCGTCTCTTTAGATACTTAAGCATCAACGATGATCGCTTGGTTAACACCTGGAAAACATGCCATGATGCGGAGTCCATGACATCAAATACTTCATCAATATAATCAGGTGGAATATCCTTATGAAAAAGATCACTCATGGAATTTACAAAAATCATCCGCGGTTTTTTCCAACGCTTCGGCTGCTCCAGACGTGAAGGCCACAGCCGCAGATCAAAGCCTTGTTCATAAGGATGTCCGGCAATGCCCCGCCATCGCTCGGCAAAGCGTTCTGCATAACAGTTATCACAACCCGGCCCAATCTTGGTGCATCCTGTGACCGGATTCCATGTTGCGTCCGTCCACTCGATCTCTGACTTTTGACCCATTGTTCAAACGCCTTTAAGGAAATCGCTTCCGGGCGCAGAGGCGTTGAAGTTTGGAGCGTAACGCAACCTCAAACTCCTCGCGTTTAATGGTCGCCGCCGACAATAGCTTGGCACAGGAGTCTTCGAGCGAAAGCACTTCCCAGTGTTCGGCAATGAGGCGATAATCGTCAGTGATACGCGGTATGAGCCACACGATATCGCCGTCATTCACATCTTTCGAAGGTGCGGAGGTCGGTCCACCGATCGCATTGAAAAACGGGCGATCAACCGCAACCGCGAGCTTGGTACTCCAGCGGCGGAGTGTTGGTGCTTTAATCTGCAACTGCGGCATCAGTCGCTTCGCGCTCGATGACCGCCAATCTGGTCGTCGAACAGCTGTGGGGGGCGGCGGAATGTCGGCGGAATTATGCAACAGCAACTCAAAATCGGCAGTCATTCCCTGCCCTGAGAAATACACCGCTTGGATCTCCAAGCCAAACCACGTCTTCGCAGTAATGTCATCCGAAACAACGAGGTCGATGCGTCCAGCTGGGCGGCCTGTCGCTGGTGATCGCATGAAGGGAACTTCTGGGGCGATAAAAACATCCGGAAAGCCGGCAATTTCTGCGAGCCACTCTGGCAGCAAATTCCCCTCGTCGAATCTTTTCGGGCACGTAATTACGGGCGGTTTGGTACCTTGCTTTATCGAACAGACCCCACCGCGCTTGTTGCACGGGGGACGCCCCCGCTGAAAAGGACAGCTAGGGGCCGGTTCATGGGCCAGCGCACAGCGGGCCAGTTTCTGACGGTCTTTGACCGACAGCCTCTCGAATGGTCTGCCGAACCACTCGGCAATTCCGTAACGAGGCGTCATGCGAATATCGGTTCTGGTGTAATGACCAGTTCGGTCATTTGGTTGTGATGACCATTTTTCATCGCCAACTGCACGGCACAGAAATCAAATTTTTGTACGAGAGCTATAATCTCTGGTGCGGCGTCATAAGTCATCAGAAAATTGCACTCGTGCTCTGCGAGCATTGCGAACAATGCTTCATGGTCCACTTTGGAGTGTTTGTACAAGCGGGAGCCGGCCTTCTTGCCGCCCGTCGCCGTATAGGGCGGATCAATGAATACCGCCGCGGCCCTACCCTGCTCTTGGAGCAAGTCTGGCAACAGCCTCATTCCGTCGCCCGCAATAAACTGGATGCGAGCCGCACACTCCTGAATCTTGTTAAGTCGTGTCACGATTGTCTCCGGATACCACCGGGAGCCAACCCCCTTGCCGTTCTCCCCTGCCCGACAGAACGATGCGCCGGGCGCGAGTACTCCACCACGGCGAGTTCTGTTCAGCACGAGGGTTCTAAAGCCATGCTCAGCGACGGTTGCAGGCGAGGATTGCTCAATCTCGCGCAGACGATCCAGCGTCGGCTCAAACTCGCTAATCCAATCCCTCAGAGTAGCACCGCTTTCCAACGCCGAACGCCAGAACGCCGCGACGTCATGGTCAATCTCAATCATCACTGCTGAAGACGCCAAATCCTCCATAATTGCGGTCAGCGAAACAATTCCGCCGCCGGTGAACGGTTCAATGATGATTTCTGGCAGAGTACGGCTCAGCCACTCCCGTATGTGCGGCACTAACCAAGTCTTACCACCCGGATAGCGCAGCGGACTGCGTTGCGGCACCGACGCAACATTGGCAACGGGGACACGAGAAATCGGGAACTGTGTGTCTGCAACGAGTGCAGTAGTATCAACCATGACGATTCCTCACTCGTCGTCTGGTGAAAGCGCATCGGCGATCATATTGATGCGCTCCTGCAACTGCTCGCGGCAGGTGATCGTCTGCGCCGACGCCTCTGAGCGGGTATCTTTAATAAACATATCTAGTGCGACTGACAGACTCAGTGCCTCGTGTTCATTCAATTCTAAATTCTGGGTGTCCATAGTTTGGCCTCCTTGTGTTGGGGCTGTCTCATCAGTGCGGAGCGGCAAACCTGCAGACCGCCTAAGAGGGGCGGTATTGGAGGTTAGCACCCTTGCAGTATGCCGCGGCATTTGCTTCTCCCATTTTTGAAATGCTGGCCTCCCGCGGTGGGAGGCCATAGCTTTTCATTATTGAAGTCGCGATTCTTCTCCCGGATCATGCCTGATGATCGCGGGATAAAGATTGCGGCCCTTCATTCGCCGCTTCCCCTGCGGGGTTTGGATCGTGAAAGTATGTTGCCCAGTCGATGCGCCGTAGCTGTGGTTGACCACCTCGCCTTTGATTACTTCAATGTCGCCCGCACCGTCAGGTCGTACGCAAGTCAGTTTGCAGCCCGTGCGGATGGCAGCATGAGTACCACGGCTTGGGTATTGCGTGTTGATTTTCTCCATCGACTGCGCGTATAGGCGCTTATCGCTGGCATTTGGTCGGTATCGATATCCCATCGTATTACTCCTTTAGGTTAATCTCGTCGGTGAACTGCTTCATGTGAAACATTGTTTTACTGTTAAACGAAACTTTGCAATACCACAAGTAACAGTGAATAACATTGGGTAACAAAGGCGTGACCACCGAACATTCGCAGGTCCGGGCGATCTGCCTACTCCATGTTGGCGGCACTGGGCGCATTGCAACCCAGTCCCGAATTAATGTTCGCCGATCTTTGAGTTGCCGCAAAATCCGTCAATTATCGCCTCCAGTTTACGGGACAATGCCTCGCGCTGTCGCTGGGTGCGTTCCGTTTCTTTGGTGTCGCGCGATCGGCGCCGAAAATACTTGAGATCTTGGTCAGCAAGCGCGGTTTTCAGAGCGGCACTTACGGCTGGTATTGCCGGATCACTCGTGACGTTTAGCGCGGGTATTTCGTCAGCGAGTTCTAATAAATTGCTAAACGCTGCTTTATGTAAGGCCCGCGGTTCGCCGGCGGCGTCCACGCCGAGTTGTTTGATGAGGTGCCTTATGCTGGCCCCAATCTCCTGTCGTAGTGACTGATGAGCCTCGTGCAACCGCCGCTGCACTATCTCATCAATACTCGCACGAATTTTTTCGCACTGGGCTCTGGTCACGTTCGCAGAGAAGTGCGCGGCTTGCGGGATCGGTAGAAAATGGTAGCTGACAGAAAACTTATGACGTAATTCGGCGGCAGTCGGATAAGCGTTGGGATCGAAGAATACCCCCAACGCGGTGGCGGCGGATGCCTTGATATTGTTGTACTCCGCAAGGAAAATTGTTTTTTCCCGCTCAAACTGGTCCATTGCAGCGTGCATGGCCGTTTCGTACTGATGGGAGCGGTCCAGCGGAAGCAGACGCTGGCCGTCTCCGCCCCATACTAGCGAATAGCGCTTATGCGCCGATCTCGCCGCAGTGATCGCGCTCCATAAGCCGCGGAGATATTGCGGCTCGATGAGGTTGGCCTGAACCTTAGCGGCCGTTTTTGGCACTTGATGACTGGCGGTTAGCTGGGCGGTGACATCGCGGCGGACGCTCACTGCGCGCCATTGCTGCACGGTCAGCGTCACGATGACGGCCTTCTGGTAGATCGCAGCCGCCCCAGCTTTTGCGGCGGCATCAAGCCGATGCGGCGACACCTTGTGGTTCACTAGATCGACATTGTGTTCATAATTATTCATAAAAGCTTGTTTCCGTTAAGTTGCGATTTTGGAGCTTTTTGGCTTAGCGACCAGTTTTAATGTCGGCGCGGTGACCGCGGTCATATCAGCAACAATGACGTCGCCTTGCTCATCGCGAAGACAAGCCGCTTGAAATCCGGCGCGGGCGGCAGCACGAGCAATGATGCCCTGCAATGCCCAGCTTTTTTCAGCGTCTTCGAAATCAATCTCTTCATCAAAGTATTTTTCAGCATTTTCAGCTGCGGCACCGAGTCCCAAAATTTCGCTTTTCGCAATCTCGTCTATTGTTAAATCGTAAGTTCCCGGTCGAGGAATCACCACGCCGCTGTCGAAAATAACCTCGTAGATATAGCGATTATCCAAGTCGCTGTGCGGTGGTATGTATACCTACTCGGAAACACAGATTGTGCCAGCAAAAGCCGTTATATCTGATTCGGGGCTGAAATCTGCTGGCGCATAATCGCTAGTGTGGTAAAATTGGGCGCCGAACTTAATGCCCCGATCTGCGAGTTGACTTTCGCAATCGTGTTCATTCCAATCTATCTCGCCACTGTTGAGCGTGATAAGATTATTGGAAATTAGTATGTTCATAGTTGGCCTCCTTTTTGTGAAATGCTGGCCTCCCGCGGTGGGTGGCCCTAGCCTTTCATTTTTGAAGTCGCGATTTCATTCGACCGCTTCGCATTTCTCCTCAATACACTCTTTTATGTAATCCGCGGGAGACTGGCTCACCGGGCAGAATAGAACCCCTTCACCTCGCGCTTCTTTGATTAATTTGTCGGCATCCAGATTGCGCAGTTCGTCGATTTTCAACTCCCGCAGATAATCGCAGAGCCACTCGCTGGCAGCCCAAACGGAGTATTGGCCGTCGCAAATAGCCGGGATCGCAAGCTCCATCGTCTGTTCGATATCCGTCAAGATTTCAGCTTTCTCGTCACGATCTGACAGTTTTTGATACTCGAGGACTTTACCCACTACTGTCGTAGCGAGTATTTGGAGATGCTCCACATCTATCGTGCACGGGGTACCTAGTTTTACCCGGGCTACCCCAACATGACCGTTGAATTCGTCCATCGAAATTGTGTTGTCGCCGGAAAGCGATTCCTCAACTTGGAGAGAGGATTCGCCGCTACAGGCGGGGATGTGAAGTTCGAGGTTGGCCTTGTAGCGATTGGCATTATCGCCGAAAATCGCGTCGCTAGCAATTTCTGCAATTTTGATCTGCGTAGTCATTGACTTAATCCTTTCTCTATCTCGTCGTGGAATTGTTTCATGTGAAACATTGGTTTACTGTTAACCGAAACTTTGCAATACCACAAGTAACAGTGAATAACATTGGGTAACAACAGCGTGAACCCCGAACATTCGCAGGCCCGGGCGAACGACCTATCCGTGTGGGCAGCTGACGGTCACCGTTACTGCCACTACAAAAACTGGCCCTGCAACTGTGCGAGGATTGCATCTCGCTCGGCAAGATTGCGAACAGTTAACAGGTGTTAACTGGTTGCCCCTCAAAACGGGTGGCCGACGGTGACGTTCCTGTCCGCGTGTGCATTCCTCAGTGGCGTTCAACCGTTGAGAAAAATCGCCTGGCGCAGCACGCAAAGACCGCAACCCGAGACGAAGAGAACTATACACATCTCTGCTCTGAAGCGCAGACCAAAAAGGTCGGCATTGTGAGCGACAAGAAATGGGGCTGGGAGCGTTAACAGCTGTTAACCTATGGCTACCACCCTTGCGATGCTTGCGCCGCCGAAAAAGACCGGCGCAGTCGCTCAACCTGTTAGTTAACAACTGTTAACTCTCGCGGTGGCAGTCTTCTTGTGGGCGCCCAAATTTTTCTACAATTTATTGATTTTGTTGTTGACAGGGGTTGCGCGAGGCGTTTAGAAGCGGCGCAGTATCGCCATTGGGGCCGAAATCGTCTAAATATCGCAACTATGTTTCAAACCGCGCCAATCACTGCTACCACGCAGGCCGATCTCACCGGGCAGATCGCGCAGCGCCTGAATACCGCGCTCACCACGCACCTGCAACAGGCGTATGCGCCGGACCGGCGTAAGACTTTGAGATTGTTTGGTGCCACGGAAGCGGCCGACTGGATCGGCGTCAGCGGCCAGTTTTTACGCAAGTGCCACGCCGAGGGAATTGTGACCGAGCCGGAAGTCATCAACAATGGCCGCCGAATCTATTCGGCGGACGAAATGCTACAGGCGCGAGAAGCACTACAAGCTACTGCCCGCAAAGCGAACAAATACGTACCGCGGCGGCAAGTTGGCGAAAAGTTGCAAGTCATCCAACTGATGAATTTCAAGGGTGGCTCAGCAAAATCGACGTCAGCTATCCATCTGTGCCACTATCTAGCACTGCGAGGTTTTCGGGTGCTGGCCATTGATCTCGACCCTCAGGGAAGCTTGAGTGGCTTTTTTGGACTCGATACTGCTCAGGAGCTTGAGAGCGCGACGATTTATGATGCGATCCGCTATGAGGATCCGCGCCCGATGTCTGATGTGGTGCTCGAATCTTATTTCCCAAATTTGCACCTGGCACCGGCGCGACTCATTTTAAGCGAGTTTGAACTAGAGACGGCGACAGCTGCAGGCCGCGGCGTGAGTTTCTTCAATCGCTTGGATGCCGCGATCCAAACCGTTGCCCCCTGCTACGATGTGGTAATTCTTGATAGCCCGCCGGCGCTTGGTTTTTTGACACTAACCGGGCTTTACGCCGCTAGTGCCGTGCTGGTGCCAATGACGCCGAGCATGCTTGATCTCGCGTCGACGCAGCAGTTTATTGATATGACCTCGGCTTACATCGGTGTCATTGAGGAGAGCGGGGTGCAACTCGACTTCGATTGCTTTTCGTTCTTGATAACCCGTGACGACCCGCATGACGTTCCCAGCCAGCAGATCGTCAGTTTAATGCGGGCCCTATTTCAGGACCGCGTACTCGCAGCGACATGCTTGCGGAGCACCGCGATAGCCGATGCATCGATGCTCAAAATGTCGATTTATGAGGTCGCGCGAGCGGATATGGTACGGGCAACTTATGATCGCGTGCGTCTTAGCATGGACGCCGTTGGCAAAGAGGTCGAGGGAATCATTCTCTCAGCGTGGGGGCGCACATAATGGCGATGTCCAAAAACAAGCAAGGAATCTTGGCGGCGATTTCCGCCGCGGCAGTGGTTGAGAGAGAGCAGGGCGAGAAACGGGCGATTCGAGCCACCCCAACACTCCCGAAGGGGACGATTGGCTCGGTCAGAGCCGGACTTGGCGGCATTCAAGAAATCAGCACCAATGCCATCTTGCCATGGGGGCCGCGAGATCGTCTCGACATTGAGTTAACAGCTGTTAACTGGTCGCAAAAACCGCTCGGTGAGCCACCAACGGAATTGCACGAGCTTATCGACAGTATTGGGAGCGTGGGACAGCAGGTTCCAGTGTTGCTGCGACCCGCCGCCGATCACGACGGGTGCTTTGAGGTCATCTATGGCCAGCGGCGCGTGCTGGCCTGTCGGCATCTGGGTATCGCAGTGCGGGCACTGGTGCGGACGCTTGATGACTCCTCGGCGCTTATGGCTAAAGGACTGGAAAACTCTCGCCGCGACGATCTCAGCTATTACGAAAAAGTCCGCTTCGCGGCCGCTATCCTCGAACAAGGCTACTCGCGAGCCGACGTGTGCCAAGCGCTATCGGTCAGCAAGCAAACCCTGTCGCAGATGGAAAAGGTCAATCGGATGATCCCGCAAACGGTTGGCGATGCGATTGGACCTGCAAAAAGTGCTGGGCGACCGAAATGGATGACATTGGGGGCTGAGTTCGAAAAAGGACCATTCACCGAACAACAAGCTCTGCAGCTACTCGCGAACTTCGGAAATCTAACATCCGATGAACTCTTCGAAGTTCTGTTGATACAGATGCGTCAAGGTACTCGGCGCACAAAACCTCCGACCCAAGTGGCTACCCGTCAGCCATTACCCGGCGTCACGATCAAGTCCGGAGCAACTGGGTTAACGTTGACCGTGCAAAAGAGTGGCAAACACGCGGCGTTTGCGCGTTGGCTCGATCACAATCTGGAACAGATCCTCAAAGAAACCTTTGAGCGATTTGAATCCGAGCCGGTGAGTTAACAGCTGTTAACTGAGCGGCACAATGTAACCAAAACAAGGGAGAGCAGGGGAACTCAATCTCCCGCGAAGCTTCTATGGGCGGTTGCGCCGGAAAGCGGCATAGGCATGTGCCTCGCCTTGTCTATCCTGCCGCGCCGACCGACCAATCATCTATTTAATGTGGAGATTACCAGAATGCCAAAACTTTCAACGTTTGGACGGGCAATTCAACTTTGTGGGTTGACGCAGAGCGAGGCCGCAAAATTTACCAACTGTAGTCCGAAAACGATCAGAAAATGGTGTTCCGGGGAGGCTCAACCGTCGGCTCTCGCCTGGAAGGTGATCATCGAACTCTATTCCGACATCCAGCTTGTCGCCTTTAATACGAGAGAGAGTTTTATCGATAACGGAATCCCCGATCTCGCGTGGCGATCGGTTGCGGCCGCCGGGGATGAAGAGTTTCCGGATGGGTGCGAGGAGATCGCGGGCACCGCGGCGCTGCTTGATGCGGCGTGGGAACAAATTCATGAAGAAGAGTTCGCCTCGCACGGGGATGATGACGGCGAGGGTATTCCTCAAGCGAATACCGAGGAACCATCGCCGCCCGAGGAGAGTTCGCCAACCCTTGATCACCTTCGGCAGTTTGTGGCGGACGACCCAAGTTTGAAGGGCCGTACGTTAAGCGTGGAGGAAAATCGCGATTTCATTGCCCGGACATTTTGCGATGGGGCGGCTTGGAACGATCTTAAAAAGGACGAGCAACGGGGTCTGCTGTTTTTTGGCATGATAAATTTTCTGGGTGTCTGGGTTCGTGGCCGTCATGGAAAAGCTAAGGCGGACGAATTTTACGAAGCGTTCGAAGGTGACGACTACGCTCACTTGATTGATGCTGCCTATCTCGCCATCAACGACATGATGGCGGTGTTTGATTCCGCGGAAGCCTCTATACGCACACAGCGGGGAGATATCCATTAGAGCCTATCGACGTGCGCAGTTCGCGGGACGACGAGAGTGCCTCTGGCAGTTGCCTCGCGCATTGGGGGTTATGCTTACTTGGAATATGAAGTAAAGCAATCAGAACTCATATGAGGTCCGCCGAATAGGCGACGTTCCCCGCCGTTGCGGGGATGGCCCCGTGTCTTATCTGAAGACGGTTATAAGGCCGCAACGTTCCCCGCCAGTGCGGGGTTAGAAATTCTGGAGATCGCCCAGACTTGATCGTCGGGCGATTTCTTTTTTGCAAGCCATTTTGCCTGACCTCAAGAGCCGCCGCCACCGCGATCCTGATGGGGTTGCAAATTCTTGTTGTGTTCCTCGAACCAAGCGTCCGGACTCCGGTCACCGTGTTTGTCATTTTTCACCATGGTCGCGAGCTCAATGATCGCTCGCAATTCTTGTGTCGGTAATCGTGAGAGCCACATCAGATCCGAGCGACTGGTGCGACGAACGAGCCGACTGAACAATTCCTGCAGGCCAGGGGTGATGGGATAATTGTATTTCATAACACGATTCCTTCATGGTGCAACATCATCGTAAAGCCGTGAGAGCGGCCGTCGCCTATCGTCTATATCGCGCTTTTCGGCGATTCCGCGATTTTGTCTATATCGCTATTATAGTCACTGCCGCCGGTTTCGCCAATTCCTGTTTTGGCGGTTCTCTTGGCATTCGAAATTGATCCTCGCGACGCCCAAATTTGTTCGACTTTGGACCAGTCTGATCGCGATCGGTTAAATTTTTTTCTCTTGGCCTCTTTGGTGGTCGTCAATCTGGAGTATCCCGGCGGCCTTCTGAGCGACCAGCGGGGCGCCAACTCGGGTCATTCCAGCAGCTCCTTTTTGGGGGTCTGTCTAAGGTGGCATTAGCACATCTGCGGCTCGGATCCCAATCTAGCAAACGCTTGATTTCGCGCCGTTTTTCGGAAGGCCAACGGCAGCTGTCGCCTCTGGATCGGCGTCCAAGTATCCTGCGACTTTTGCCGTCTTCGACGCGTCTCATCCGCAAGGGTGGGGAAAAAAGCCAGGGAGCGGAGCGACCGCTTTTTCCCACAGGCACGAATATATGAAAAAATGCTTGCGCATTTTGTCACATCCTGTATACTAACGGCAAATCAGCAGCAAAAATGCCACAAAAACCTAGTTTTTACAATATGTTACATATATTGAATAAAAGTGGTTTTTTGGCTTTGGTGGTGCTTTCAACTTACAAAACGTTAGGTTTTACAACGGAATAGGGTTTTCCGGCGCAAGTTCGGCTAGGATCATGAATGGTAAACATGAAAAAGAAAGTCGTCAGAAAGAACGCGCAACAAAGCGTTAAACTTGGCAAACCGATGACTGCCTTTTGGCAGCAACAAAAGAAACGATTCGCCGTGCGCAGTATCGAAGAAGCAATGCGACATTTCATTGAAGTCAGCGAGACGAACGAACGGTTGATACAGGAGCTGACAGAGAAGCACGAGGAAGAGAAGTGGCGGCTACTCGAAAGCGAAGCGAAGTGGATCGCCGACTATGAAGAATTAAAGGAAAAAGGCTACCGAATAAGTCATCAGCCCTTCACAGATGACGAGCCTCCGGAGTTCGCCTTCGAGTACAATGCCTGGGCATCACAGCAGCAGGATGAAGCCCTGCCTTTCGATGAGTTTGAGGAAGAAATAGATATGATGCGACCAGAGTCGGACCCACGGGCGCGATAAATCTAAGCGATGGCAAGTCCGCATCACAATGTAACGGTGGTTACCAAAGGTAAGGGGCACGACGCGGTACGCGCGGCGGCCTACCGGCACGCGACCAAAATGCAAAAGGAAGATGGGAGATTAACGAACGACTATGGCGGCAAGAAGAACGAATTGATTCACTCAGAAATTGCGCTTCCGCCTGATGCCGCACAGTGGATTCAAAATCTGATTGGCGAGGCGGCTTTCAAGAAAGTCTATGAAGAAATCAGGACGGAGTTCGGCCAATCTGATAACGACGCTGCACGCTTTCCGGTTACCGCTGGAGTTGCTAGTTCCTCAAATGTGATAGCGTTTCCTAGGCAATTGAACGGTAGCGCGGAAGGTCCCGATGGTGGTCACGAAGGCCAACAGGGGGCTGAACACACGCCGGAATTGACTGAAGAAAAGATTGAGCGCGAAGCCTGGGCAAGGCTCTCGGAGCGTCTCTGGCGGTCAGTAACTCAGGCCGAAAACCGTCTCAACAAGTTTCCCAACAAAGCCCAACTGGCACGAAGCGTGACGATTGCTCTGCCCAAGGTGCTCAAACGGGAGCATCAGATTGAGGCGGTGCGCAGCTTCATAACGGGTGCCTATACCCAAAACGGGATGGTCGCTGATTGGGTCTTGCACGACAAAGGCGATGGCAATCCGCATGTGCATATCATGCTCACTCTGCGAGAGGTTGGTGATACCGACTGGAGCCGACGCAAGACCACGGAATGGAACAAGGTTTCGCTACTGCGGGAGTGGCGGCAACTTTGGGCGCAACAGCTTAATCTCATCCTTGAACGCGAAGGGTTCGAGGATCGCGTCGATCACCGGTCGCTCGAAGCCATTCAAGTCGATTTAGGTCTGGAGCCGAGGCTAATAGCGCGCAACCAAAACATTCATATCTCGGACTATGCCGAATTGATGGGCGATCAGCAGCGCGAGCTAGAGCGGCTTGAAACTGTTGATCGTCATAACCAAAGCGTTCTACGCGAATCGCCAGAGTATATTCTCACTTGGGTACAGAGCCAAAAGGCGACGTTCACGCGCCAAGATTTGTATGATCAATTTGTCAAGCAACTCCGTCTTGACCGCTATGAAGATGCCTACGAATTACTGCAACTGACCGATGCCGCACTGGCGTTGCCGCAAGTCATATCAACGATTGTGCAGGGGGAGCGCCGTTACATTACGCGGGCCAAAGCGCGGCAGGTCGGACAGGTCAGCAAGGACGCGAAACGGCTTGCGCAAGCAAGCCTTGGCGCGTTGCTAGATCCCGAAAACTTGACTGGCGATGCCGTACTGCGGCAGCTTGCTCCGGCGAAGCCACAAGGAGAGGATAGTGAAGGGACGGCGAACAAAAACGTGGCAATCGCAACAGATGGTATCGAAACGGGTACGGGGCCAATTATCATTGATGTTGCAACGTATATTGATCTAGCGGAATTGACGACGGCGAATGCCACCGAAGCGGTCACTAAGGGTAAACAGCTTGATGAAGCACGAGAGCGGTTGCAAGCGCGGAAGGAGAAAACCGCGGCCCTGCGTCAGCGGCAGTTAGAGCGCAAAGGGCCTTCGGTAGAAATTATCCGGGAGGCCCTGAACCAACGTGCTGAAGAATTGTTTGAGCAGGCCTTCGGCGAGCCCCAGCGGCGGGCAGGAGCCGAGTGGCGGGCGAAGCAGAGTTCGGCGATTGCTATGCAGATACGGGGACCTAATCGTGGGAAATGGTACGATCATTCTGCCGGCGAGGGCGGCGATCTGATCGACCTCGTGGCGAAGAAATTGCTCGGGCATTCGGACACGCGACAGAACTTCCCAAAAGTGATGCAAGAAGCTGCGGCGATCTGCGGGATCAGGGCTGAGGCGTTTGCCCCCGATGCGGCGGTGCTTGAGCGGTTAGAAGACGAACGCTCCGCCCGCGAAAAAGAAGCCGTCATTGATGAGGCCCGAAAACGCTTACGCCGCGAGGCTTTGGTTAAATACATCCGTAGCCATGCCGTACGGCTATCGTTCGAAGCGGGGGAAGGAGCGCCGCCCTTATCGAAGGCGGCGCAGGCTTCACGGGCCTACCTATCCGCTCGCAGTATCAAGGAGTTGCCGTCCAAAGGGCTCGCGGCCTTGGGTCGGACGCCCCGCAGTGACGCCCCAAGCGGGTTGCTGAACGCCAATTATGATTCGCTCATCGTCTGGGCCTACAACGCCGAAGGCAAGGTCACCGGTGGGCAGCGAATTCTGACGCAGGGCGATGGCCAGAAGGCGGAAGTCGAGGTGCGGAAGCCGTCGTTTGGGGAGATCGCCGGGTCCGTCGCGCGGTTTGCTGCGACTAAGAGTGATGGCCAAAAGGGTCCGCTCGTGATTGCTGAAGGTCCGGAAAGTGCGCTGTCGATCTGGCAGGCAACGGGCCTTGAGACTTGGGCCGTATTCGGGGTTTCGAACTGGAAGTCGGCGCCGATCCCATTGGATCGTGAGGTTATTCTGGCACCGGATCGCGATGCCCCTAGAAGTCCGGCGGGGCGGGCG
Organism: Aestuariivita sp.; assembly: GCA_026709985.1. Classification (GTDB taxonomy): domain Bacteria; phylum Pseudomonadota; class Alphaproteobacteria; order Rhodobacterales; family Rhodobacteraceae; genus JAPORY01. The sequence continues at coordinate 32,887 of JAPORY010000065.1, forward strand.
TTCCGCAAGGCGGTCGCGCATCATGTAGCGCGTGGCTGCAATCTCAAGATCGCCGTAGCGCCAGAGCCGACGGGATCGAAACGCGATCTCAACGATACGGCGATGCGGGCGGGTAAAGAGGCGGTGCAGGAAGCCATTGCGCAAGCGCGAGTGGTTAAGCCGTGGCTCTCGCCGACCTTGAATGAGGGTCAACGCCGGGCGGCGGAAGCGATGTTGAGTCCGGAGCGGCTAACCATGGTGATGGGTTATGCCGGGACGGGAAAAACCTATACCCTCACTGAAGTCAGCCAACTTTGGCAGGAGCGCGGCTTTACCGTGCTGGCGGGAGCACCGTCGGGTAAAGCCACCCAAGCCCTCGCGACCATTCCCGGTATTGAGGCCGCATCATTAGCGGGGTGGGAAAGCCGCTGGGCGCGGGGGCAGACGCCAGAGCGCGAAAAATTCGTCTTCATCATGGATGAAGCGGGCATGGTTGGCTCCAGTCAATGGGCCCGCATCCAGTCCTTCGTGGGGTCGTTAGGGGGCAAGCTCATCGCCGTCGGTGATCCAGAGCAGTTACAACCAGTCATGGAGATTTCGGGGTGGCGGCGGGCTGAGCGTGAGGTCCGGAAGCTAGGTGCCGAAATTCCCGTCATGAGTGTGGTGCAGCGGCAGCGGGACGCGGCGGATCGCGAAGCAACCGTTGCCTTGGCGGAGGGTCATCAGGAGGGGATCCGGTTCGCACTTGATCATTATGAGCGCAAAGGCGCATTCGTTTTCAATGCGACGGACCCGATCACTGAGATCGCCAAAGCCTTGGTGCAGGGCTCTGAGGATGGCGGTACAATCGATCTTGCCCAGCGCATCGCGCTCGCGGCAACGCACGGGGATGTCAAAGCGTTGAATGATGCGATCCTACACGCCGCCGGGGAAGCGGGGCTGGTTGATCGCAAGAATGCGCGCATTTGGCCGGTCGAAACGATCGACCGTTCGGTCGATTCCGATGAGCTTGAGGTGCTAACACGGGTTTACGACGACGTCGAAGTCGGCGTGGGCGGGCGCATCATGCTCACGCAGCCCCATCACCAATATGACTTGCCACGGTCGTCCTTCGGGACCGTGACGGCGGTTGAAGACAGTCGGTTCTGCCTGCGTATGGATGGTGATGGCCGCGCGGTCTGGATTAACCCGGAGCAGTTCCGATACTTCGCGCCTGGTTTCGCCGCGACAGTGCATAAGGCGCAGGGTATGACTGTTGATCAGGCTTTTGTCCTCGCCCACCGAACCATGGATCGGCACGGCCTAAATGTCGCGCTGACACGACACCGCGACCAAGTGCGTCTGTATGGCCAGAAAGATCACTGCGAGGGGTTCGAGGAACTTTACAAGCTGGCGACTCGGCGACAGTGGGAACCGCGGTTCAATACCGGACGCGGGGATTCGCCAGTTGTCCCGCTGCCTGATGCTGATGTGGTGCTCGGCCGTGCGGACTGGACCGGTCGGCAATCGCCGCTGCCGAAAGGCTCGTTGCTGGCGGATCGGCAGCTCATGTCAGTAGCGACACGCGTCGCCGGCTTGCTTGGGGCCGACCATGCCGAGAATGATCCTATATTCGCCGAAGTGACCGATGGGTCGAATGATTATCGCGAGTATCCGACTCGTGTCATCGATGATCTGGTGGCGCGACAAGGTGTCGTTACGGCTGAAGAAGTGGCCGGAGCTCTGGCTCGCCAAGTCAAAGACCCGGTCACGTTCCTGCGGTTGTTTAGCGAAGCGATTGCGCACCCAGAGTTGGTGCATCTCCCTCGCGCTGACGGCCGCGCCGGCGATTATGATGTGCGGGTCTTTACCACGCGAGCCCAGTTGCAAACGGAATTGGCGGCGGTGGATCGGGGCTTGCGGCTGGCCTTGCGCTCGGTGGCACCGGGCGAGGCAATACCGGCACCGACGTTTGATATGCTGGCACTCGCCAATCTTGATGCGACGCAGCAGCAGGTCCTACGCGATTTATACGAGCCTTCGGCCGTTGGTGGCGGGGGCTCTGGGCTGGCCATTGTCGAAGGTGGTGCGGGCAGCGGTAAGACGCGATTGGCCGCGGTGGTCGCTCAGACTGAACGGGAAGCGGGCCGGGGGGTGGTCGTCATCACCAGCAGCGAGGCCAGTCGCCAAGCATTACTGGCTGAGGGGGTTGATTCCGTCACCATCACCGAGCATCTGCGATCAATTCCCGCGATGAGTGCGAGTACTAAAAATCGCCTTGTTATTGTGGATGACGCGAACTCGCTAAGCGCCGCGTACGCGGAATTACTGTTATCGCGCCTTGAGACCGACGGGGATCGCCTGGTGGCGTTTATCAATCCCGACCGTCGACCGCGGCGAGCCGGGCCAACGTTCCAACGACTGAGTGAGCGCATGCAACTCGCGGCTGAGGACGGTGATATCGTTGGAATGGTTGCAAACCTCACGGCGGTCCATGGTGTGAAGGCCGATGATCTTCATGCCTTGCGGGTGGGGTTAAGGGGCGGGACGGAAACGGTCGAAGCCGCGCTGCAGACGGCGATAGAGCAGGGGGCGATTGCGCTAGTCAACAACAGCGAACAGGCGCTCGAGGACGCGGCTATCGCCTACGTCAATGATCCGGCGGAAGATAAGCTGGCGCTCGGCTGGAGCGGCAGAGATCGTGATGCGCTGACCGACGCTATTCGGGCGGCGCTGGACGCCACGGTGCCTGCCCGCCAATCCGATCACGTGATCAAGACTGGCGACTGTAAGGGGCTTAAAGTCGGGGATCGCGTTCGTTTCACGGCATCGGGACTGGCAGGTCCGGCGGGCGGCGATGCCGACACCGATGATCTGCGGCTGCATCGAGGTGATCTTGCAACCGTGCTGGCGGTAACCCCAGATACACTCACCTTGCGGGTGAGTGATGCTCAGGGCAAGGCGGGGCGGGAAGTGACGGTGCCAAGCGACGGTCCGCTGCCGCGTTGGACCTTCGCTTTTGCCTCGACCATCATGGCGACCAGTGGGCGGCGGCACGGATCGATACACCTCTTCGGTAGCGTTGGTTTGGATCGCGTGACTCTTGAGGCCGCGGCCGCCAGTGCTAGTGACGCCTTCCAGATGGTCCTGCCAGTTGATGATGGCAAAGAAGCGCGAGTCATCAATAACCTTGCGTCGCGCCGTCGGGACGCTAGGTCCGTCGTCGATTACGGGTTCGATGCATATCAAACTATTGAGATGGCAAGAGAAGCCGTTGCAGCGGAGCCCTATATTGCGGCTCTCGAACTGGATGATCGGAACCCAACTCCCGCCGACGATCTAACGGCGGAACTCGAAGCCACCGCCTTGCCTACCGTTGGCTTGGGGGCGTTGGAAGTTGTCAAAGCCAACGAAGCGTATGTGCGGGCGAACCCCGAACATGTGCTCACCGTATTAGCAACCGACCGTGCCGTATTCACGGAGGTCGATGTTCGTCAAGCCTTGCGTGAGCATGGTGGGCGACAGTGGTCGGAAACCGATATCAAGAAGACCGCCAGCCGTATTATCAAGTCCTCGTCACTGATTAAACTCTCTCGCCCCGCGCCGGACGGGGCCGCGCAATATATTACCCCGGGGCGGGCGGCGCAGCTGGCGGCGGTTGGGGTCGGGGCCGGTAAGCTGATCGAAGCAACATTTGCGCCGGGAACTGCGGCGGTAGTCCGACCCGATGCGCTCGAACAACTGAACGAGTCACAAACACTGGCGGCCGAAGCGATGTTGAGTGATCGGCGCCTTACGCTCATCACCGGTCGCGCCGGGACGGGTAAGACCTTCACCCTCAAAGCGGTAGCTGAAGAATGGGAGGCGCGCGGGGTTAAGGTGCTCGCCGGAGCGCCGTCGGGTAAAGCGACGGCTGAGTTACGCGGCACTCACGCCATTGAGGCCGAAACGCTAGCCAGCTGGGAAGCGCGCTGGGCACGAAATGAGGTGCCAACCGAACCCTTTGTCTTCATTATGGATGAAGCGGGCATGGTTGGTGTCGGTCAGTGGGGGCGTATTCAAGAAAAAGTCCTCGCGCTCGGTGGGAAGCTGATCGCGGTCGGCGATCCTAATCAACTGCAACCGGTTGCCGACCTGCCCGGTTGGGAGATTGCTGAGCGGGCAGCAGGGGGTAGCGTTGAGATCGGCGAAGTTCTGCGCCAGCGTCAACCTAGTCATAAAATTGCGACGCAAAATTTGGCGCGGGGCGGCACGGGGATAACTTTGGCGTTGGCTATCTATGATGCTAACTTCAATGCCGTGAAGCTTGATGCTGAAACGATTGCCAATCCCATAACGACGCTCGCTCGCCAATATGTTGACGCGGAGCTCGACGAAGGGGCAGATGCGACTTCCCGCACGCGGCTCGCCCTCGCCTTCTCTAATCGCGATGTCGCGGAGCTCAATGACGCGATCCGAGCAATGCGTCTAACCGCAGCCATTAAGGCCAAAGAAGTGCAGGAGGCCGCCCAGGGTGGGCAAGACGATAACATAATCCTGCCGATTGATGCCGCAACCCAGCGGCAATATGGCCTCATACAGCGACGTTATGTCAATCAAGATGGCGAACCGGAAGTGCACGCCACGCCACGCCTGTTAGCCGTCGGTGACCGGGTGATGACCACTGCGGCCTTACGGGTCAAAGGTATTGCGAAGTCGAGTTTTGGTACTGTCGTCAAGACCGGAGAAGACGAGATTGCGGTACGGTTCGATGGGCGCAAGAGGTCGATGAAGTTGGATCGCGACATGATCGCGGCGCTTGATTATGGCTATGCGTCAACCATTCATAAGTCGCAGGGACTGTCCGCTGATGATGTGTATCTGCTGACACATCGGCGCATGCACCGCCATGCCACTTATGTGGCGATGAGCCGTCATCGAGATAATCTGACGATCTATGGCCGCATTGGCCATGTCGAGGATATGGCGCAGCTGACGCGCCGCGCACAGGCATCGGGACATCTGGACATGGATCCCGAGGAACTTGCCCGCCTCGGTGATGCCAATGGCCAACCGGCAGCGACGGCCAATAGCATGGTTATGGATCACCTCACGGATCGCGATTGGCCAGCGCGATTGGATGCTACTACACCGCCCGATCCGCACGGTGCCATAATTGGCGATCCTGATGTCCTTAAGGTCGTCGAGCGCCAAGTGGGGTTGATCCAAAAAGATTATGCTCCCGATCAACCCCCAATTAAGACGGATCTCGCGCCAGCTCTCGCTCGCTATGTCGATGCACCGCAGCGCGTCATTGATGATCTCATTAGTCGTCGCTCGGTGATTCGCGCCAACGATATCGCTGAACAGCTAGCGCGGGTGGTTAATGATCCAACCACCTTCGTGCGGATGTTCTCGCAGGCTATGGCGCATCCTGATCTCATTCGGCTCGGTAAGCCCGACGCCAAAGGCGACCATGTATTTACGACGAAGCAACAGCTAAGCGCCGATGCGCGGGCCGTCGATATCGGGGTGCAACTTGCTCTCCATGGCCATGCCAAAGGGGCGCCGACCGGCGATCTAGATGCGGCTATGCGGAGCGACTGGCGATTAAAAATGCGGGTCGATCATAGCGATCGCGCCGAGGACCGTGCGCTTCTCGCAATGGCGATGGCACCCAATCGCCTAAGGCTTATTCGCGGTGAGGCCGGGGCGGGCAAAACCCATATGGCATCAGAACTCGCTACGGCTCACGCCGCCGTCGGGTGGGATGTTGTCACACTGGCACCGACCGGTGCCGGCCTAACGTCCTTAGAACGGGCGGGCGTCACGCAGCCAATGACAGTACGGCGGTTCTTGGAGCGGACTGAAACCCATGATCCCAGCGGCGATAGTATCAGTGTCGATCCCCTCGAGCTGACGTCGAAATCCGTCGTTATTGTCGATGATGCGACCTTGCTAGACGGCGCCGCCGCGACAGCCTTGCTTGAGCGGATTGCCCACAGCGGCGCGAAATTGATTGGGATGTTAGGCGGCAAGGAACAGGTACCGCTCCGCGCAGGGGCCGTCATGCGCGACCTTGAAATGCGGCTCGGGGCGCTCGACTTAGGGGCGGATCGCGCTCGCGATGCTAAACAAGCGGCCGTGCTACGGCAACTATTACGGGGTGGTCGGGATGCCGCTCTAGCCATTGGCTTCCTCGAGAATACCGGAAGCCTCGTTGCCGGCGTGAGTGCGCGACAGGCGATTGGGGTGTTGGCCGACGCGTATGTCAATGATGCCTCGGATGATAAGATGGCGCTGGTCTGGAGCCGCGCTGACATGCAAGCCGTCACCAAGGCCATTCGCATTCGTCTTGATCAACAGCGATCAGAACGGCGAGCGGCACCTTCGCCGCAGCGCGACGCCAAGGTCAAGGCACTCAAACTCGGGGATCGCATTCGTTTCACCAGCAGTACCGCTTGGACGCCGGGACTCCTCAAAGATAAAGCGCGGCAGGCGCGGCGGGTGTTGGTCGGCGAACATGCTGAAGTGGTCGCGGTTAATCATAAAACCGGCGGGTTTATTCTTGAGGTCACTGGTCGCGACGGGGAATCTAAACGCCGGCTGAATATGCTGCCGCAGCATCAATCGGCAATGGCCGATTGGGAGTTTGATTTCGCCAGCACTATTCACAGCCAAGGCGCCAAGCTGCATAGCAGTGTTCATCTGCTCGCGAGCAGGGGTATGTCGCGACAGGTGTTAGCAGTTGGCGTCGCTGTGCATAAAGACAAGATATCGATTGTGGTGCCAGCCGCGGCCGAGCGGATGGCACAATTATTGAATCGTGTTTGCCGCCGTGACACTCGCGCCGAGAGTGCGCTCGATTACGGTTTTGATCCGACCTTGGCAGCGCGGGCAGCGATGCAGTCTCACGAGCCGCTGCTTGATACTATTCGCGAGAACACAGCACCAGCGAAACAAGACACCTCGGGTTTTGATACCATCCTTGATCAGTTGGCACGGGTGGCGGGGGTCAAGCGGAGCCACGATAATCAGGCACTCCCTGCAGGTGTGGCCGCGAATGCGCTCGGAGAGGTCGTCGGTGCCACCTTACATTGGGAGCAGAATTCCTCGCGGCCAGTGAGTATTGCCGAGCGGCGGACGGCAGAAGAACTGATCGCGGCGATTGCTGATCGCAAGCAGTGGCGGTCGTTGCTGCATAAGCTTCCCGCTAATTTCCCGACTGCCGCCGGTGCCCTAGCGCGGTCGCAGATGCCAAGTCATTCTACTGCGGCGGAAGTCAAAACCGACAGTGTGGCTCGTTACTTGGCAAGAGGCGCGTTGGCCGCGCGGCATTTGGGAGAGAAGTCGGTCGCCGAGATCTTTGAGTTGGCACTATCCAGTTACAGTGTGCGAACCGAGAATGCGGTGCGGGCAGGTCATTCAATAACGGCAGGCGCGGACAATATTCCGCGGCTTAGTGCGCGGGCGGATATCCTTGACCGCGAGCGCCGCGATGAGCCACTAGAAACTAAGACCCCAAGGCAGTCGGCGCCGACGCTGAAGCCGGAGCTGAAAGCGGCAGTAAAACAGGAGGCGACGGCTGCGAAGCAACCCGCGAAGTCGGCTAAGAAACCCCCGAAGCCCAAGAAGCTGCCACGGGAAAACTTCAATCTGCTAGCTCTCCAGTTGGCAGTCGCGATCAGCGAACGCATCGATGCGTACGACGGCGTGCACCGTCGCGATGATCTGGTAAAGAATATTCGTACCTTGCTTGAACGAGCCGCCGGGGCGGATCTGCCACGCGATTCGGTAGTGGCGCGGTGTCGGGCGATTACTGAAGCACGGATAACGTATGAGGCTAAACGGGATTTTGCTCGTGCGCTCAGAAGCGGGATCGGGCGCAACTTCGATGAAGATTTTTTCGCGGCGGCCCTCACCGGGCGGTCAAGTTTTTACCATCCCTTGCAGTTCTCGCCTCGGACCCTGAAAGATGCGTACGACGAGGGAGCCGAAACGCGGGTGCGGACGGCACTCGCCAACGGACCGAAGCCTTCTCATGAAGAAATCAAGGTCGCCTGTGTGACCGCTTTACCTGATCTATCGCCGCAAGACCGAGACCTTGCCGAGGCTTTAGCGAAGGTGTTTGCCGAGGGGTCACTACGCGCTGCCGACGAGATTAAGGCGGAGCGTGAGGCCATCCTTAAGGACTTGCGCCAACACGCGCTCTCGAAAGAGGAAGACAAGACATTGCTGACGCGAATCTTCAGTGTATTTACCCAGCGTGAGATCGGTGCTCTGGCCAATCCCACGAGCGATTGCCCTACCTCGCTGGAGGTGGTGCCGATGGAAGATCGTGCCCGCCTGTTTGCGAATGTCGCTAAGGCGGCGAAGGAAACTGAACTGATCGGGACGGGGCATGCTTGGTCTGCAGCGGCGAAGTATGTCTGTAATCGTATGGTTCCTGAACGGGCGCGGGCTAAGGAAGGCGAAGGAATGAGCCTGTAGCGGACCGCCCAATCAAACCGTCGCTGATCAAGGCAATGAACAGTGATAATAGAGTGTGAAACAAAACGAAATCGCTTGCGGAGCAGTTGTTGTCAACGGTGTTTTGTCGCCGTCACCCACACCAAGCTTCGGTGCCTCGCTTATTGCAAGAGCACAGAGCTCCCGCCGCCTTGAGCATAAGCTGAATTTCAGCGTCACGTGCTCGGTCGAGAGCGGAACAGCCACCATATGCCGGTATATTCACGTCGGCCCCTGCTTCTATTAATGCCTTGACCAATACAGCATTGCTTTGACCTGATGCACTTGTAATCGCGGTGTTTTGGCTTTGGTTCACGAAGTTCAACGGCGCACCGGCGTTGATCAGTGCTAGCCCGATGGCATTTTGTTCATTTTGAACGGGATAACCCGCGACCTGAACCAATGCACTGCCGCCGATATCGTTTTGAACATTCAGTCCGGCTTCGATTAAGTAAACTATAAGTTCATCATATCGCGGTAAATGCTGCCATCGTCCGCCGAAACCCTGAAAGTTTGTAAGCAAATGTTTGCCGTCAGTATTCACCTCGGCACCGGCATCAACCAAGAGCCTAACCGCATCCAGATTGTTAGAGCCAACGACATTGAACAATAATGTGTTGTTGCCTTGCCCTCTTGCATTCACATCCGCTCCGGCTTCAATCAGAAGCTTAGCCATGTCTAGATCGCGATCCGTCGATAGGATACCCAGATAGCGCCAACTAAGGGCTATACCTAACAGTGTATTGCCATCTTTGTCGGGAGTATTCACATCCGCTCCGGCTTCAATCAGAAGCGTCGCCATAGCGACCGATTTCTTGTCGATGGCTTTGGCCAGGAACGTGTTCCCATATTTATCTGTTGCGTGTATATCTGCGCCAGCTTCGATTAGCAGGCTGGCCATGGCGGCCTTTGATTGAGTTATAGTGCTTTCCAGAAGTGCGTTATCGGCGACCGCTCCCGCATTGAGAAGAAAGTCGGCAATGTCCAAGTGATTTCCGTCGACTGCAAACTTAAGTGGTGCTGGTCCCGCTGCATCCGCTCCGGCATCTACCAAAAGCTTTACCATAGCCATGTTGTCTGAGTAAACGGCCTGTGTCAAAGCTGTCATACCGTTTGCGGTTACCGTATTTACATCCGCTCCAGCAGTAATTACCATCTTCGCAATGTCGGGCGCATCGTACATCACCGTTGCCTGAAGCAGCGTGAAATCCCCAAAAAATGTCAATCGCCCGTCGATTGCGGAGTTCAGATCGAATTCTTGCTCTTTCAGAGCTTCGATCATGATTTGACCCATTTCTTGTCGCTTTTTCTCGTTGGGGATTTGGGTCATCCACACAAAATGCAAAGGGGATATTTCGATATCGTCTTTGATGCACTGATTAATGTGTTTCGTTGATGCAAGATTGAAATATGTCTGTTCAGCGAGATATTGGGGATTGCAGTCCGCGTAGGCAATCTGAGCCATTAATATCCATGTCAAGAGTGTTAGGAAAGATTTTGCGATCTTGCGATAAACTGGAGTTTTCAAAAGGACGTTAGGCCGATTATCATCGCTCCAAATGGTCTGGTTCGCCCATTGGGGGGGGGGGTAATCATTGGTGCAGCCTCTATCTATCCGCTGGTTTGCCTTCGCCGCTTGTTAGAGGCGGCAAGTTGGCGAACGAAATACACGAGAGTTGTTTATCCGGCGAATGCGCTTTTTCCGCCATTCGCCAGATCAAGGCCTTCACTGCCTTTTCCACAAAGTACTTCTCCTCATTTGTGAATTCCCGCGTTAAGCCAACTGCCTTCCTCGCCTCTGCGCCACCGCAGTTGGCCGATAACTCTCCGATTTTGTCAAGAACCATTCTGTCGATGGTATACATCTTAGCAGCCCTGCTACGGCTACCCCTTGATGGCCCATTAGTGTATTGGAGGACTGTCAAGCAGAAATTTGCCATGCCCGCCAAAGGTTCTTGACCCTTTTTGTAACCCATGTAACGATCAAACATTGTCTTGACGTCGGGGGTGAGTGCAACACTCGTCGTTGGTGAAGGATAAGCGGGAGCTCCTATTTGAAGCTTAGCAGAGAAAGTCACCAAACTGACACCAATACCACGAATATACACGGCATTCGGTGGCGGATTACGGTCAATGATCTCCGAAGCGTTTCGATCTAACTTAAGTCTAAATGTCTCAGGACCACGATCAAGTTGCGCACTAAATTCCCATTGCGCACGGAAATTGGTCAACGCCTCATCCGCCGCTTCAATGGTAGAAAAGTGGTCTTCCAAGTCAAAACGAGCGCTCCCATCGGCAACAGAAAGACGAAAACCGTCACCGGCGTAAGTGAGGGGCTCGGCTTTCGAATAGTCGATCCCGTCGCTATGATCAATTTGGTATATCAGAGCCACCACATGCGGATCATTCATTTCGTTGCTAAGCTCCTATTCTGATCGTTGCGATGCTGCAATTCCGACCAACAAAGCATTCCTGCGATTATCACAACAATAATTGTTTGTGTCTCCAATTAGGTTCTCTCTCGTGCCTCTTTTGGGGCGAGACGACTGGCTGTGCTCTTGCGCTGACGCGAAATATCGTTCAAGCCCTGTGATATTAAGAGTCCCTAAAAGGGCCTTGCAAGTATTCGGACATCGGTTAATAATAGGACGAATAAATGGACTGGTAAACACCTCTTTGTCGTGCCCGTTCGTTTATCACACAAAATGTCCCGTAAACGGTCGTTAAAAGGACGCCCATGACACGTACCGGCGATATTCTCGGATACGCAAGAGTCTCTACTGTCGATCAAGATCTGTCTGGCCAAAGAGATCGACTGCTGGAGTATGGTGCGGTGCGAGTATTCGAAGATGTGATTTCGGGGAAAACCTTCGCTCGTCCCGGACTATCCGACTTGCTCAAGCAGTCGCGACCGAACGATACTCTCGCTGTCATTCGACTAGATCGCCTGGGCCGCTCACTCAAAGAACTCCTCGAAACGGTGGATTCCCTCAAAGCACGGGATATCAACCTAATCAGTCTGGAAGAACAGATCGATACAACGTCCGCAGCAGGGGAGTTGGTGTTTCATGTTTTCGGAGCGATTGCTCACTTCGAGCGCCGACTAATCGCAGAACGTACCAAAGATGGGTTGGCGAACGCTCGTAAGCACGGGCGGTTGCCTGGCAGGCCATCCTTGCCTCTTGAGACGATTTCAGCTCTTCGGGATCTCGTTGATGCTGGCAAGTCCGTTCCCCAAGCCGCCAAACATCTCGGTATCGGACGGTCGACGGCTTACAAGGCGTTACAATCCGCAGCTCCTCGAAGTCGCTAGTCAAAGGACAGTTCGCCAACAAAACCGGAAGACACGCGATCATGGCACAACAGACGGCAATTGAATGGACGGAAACGACGTGGAATCCTGTCACGGGTTGCACCAAGGTCGGTCTGGGGTGCGACAACTGCTACGCCGAGCGGTTCGCGGAACGTTGGCGAGGCACTCCCAATCATCCATATGAGCAAGGGTTCGACCTGAAGCTTTGGCCCGACCGTTTGAATCGTCCGGCGCGGTGGCGGCGCCCGCGCATGATTTTTGTCAACTCAATGAGTGACCTCTTTCACAAAGATATCCCGCAAGATTTTGTTGACCAAGTGTTTTCCGTCATGGAAGCGGAGCATCGACATATCTTTCAAGTTCTCACCAAACGCAGTTCTCGCATGCGAACCTATGTTCGACAACGCTACGGGAACAACTCGGTACCAAGTCACATTTGGCTAGGAGTTTCGGTCGAAAATGCCGCTCATACCAGTCGCATTGACCATCTGCAGGGAATTAACTCGCCGGCGAGGTTCATTTCGTTCGAACCCTTGCTTGGCCCCGTCGGCGCATTGGATCTGACAGGAATAGCGTGGGCGATAGTTGGCGGCGAGAGTGGGCCGCGGGCTCGCCCGATGCACTACGAATGGGTAACTGCGATCCGCGATCTATGCAAAACTGCCAAAACTGAGTTCTTCTTTAAGCAATGGGGCGGGGTGCGTCCGAAGTCGGGCGGGCGTTTACTAGAGGGGATTGAGTGGAACGGATTTCCTTGGAGTGTTGTCCCTGACACTCTGCGCAAGAGGTCGAAAATGAGCAAAGACCACCAAATAGCGCCAAAACCGGTGCTCTAGCGTTGAGCTCGTTGCGAGTAGCAAGGGTATTTACCCACGAGCGACGCGAGAGAGCACTTCTCGCGCCCGGTTTTCCGCCGGCGGGTTTTGCTTGTTTTTGCGCGGTCGGCGTCTAGCCGCGCCACTGCTCACAAATCGGCAGTATTGCAATTAAGGCGAGGGTGGGACGGTGATGAAGCCGAAGATCGCGAGGCCGACGCCCACGATCACGGCCATTGCCAAAATTAACCGCGTCTCACGCTTAGCTGCATCCTCACGATTAGTGGCCATATCAGTCCGGAGATCGGCCAATTTCGCATCAATCCGACTTTCCATTGCTTCATTCTCCGCTCTGATCGCCTTCATCTCGCCGCGCATCTCGGCAATGGCTAAGGCGTTGTCGTGCTCTTCCGTCATAGTTAAATCCTACTTATCCTTTATAGCCCTCAGGACTTTAGGTCAAGCTACTATCAATATTTTGCTTTAATTCAGCAAGTCCTGAAACATCGACGGCGATACCTTCACCGGCGATTCAGCCAGAAATCCCTCCAGTTCCTCTTCAATCAGTCTCGCAATCGAAGGATCGTCGTCCTTGCGTGCCAATAGCCAAGTGCCGAGCAGAATTTGTCGATGATTCCGTGCCCGCGCGTCATCAGGAGCCGTATCTTGGTTCTTATCGCTCACGCCGCCGTCGTGCGGATCGGCGAGAAACCCCGCCAAGGCGGCGATGTTCCTCTCGGCAATATGTGGCCTGGGATGCTCGGATAAGTAGTCCTTGATGTCGCTCGCGACAGCCTGATGAAGATCGGGTTTGTACCGGCACTGCGCAACGACAAAGCCGCCCAACAGCACTTTCCTACGGACGTCATTGCCCCGTGATCGGGCGGCGCGGCGGTTACGCTTCTGCTTCAGTTGTGACCACGTCGACGCTGGATAAGGTTCGAAAGCGAGGACCGCCGTAAGCCCGGTGATAATATCTCGCGTCGGGATATGGACTTTGAGCCAACCCGCTTTTTCGACTAGCTTCATGAACCGGGTCTCTGATTTTTGCAACGCTTGGGTAATTCTGCCGTCATTCGACGGCGACACATTGGCATCGCTCGGCCAATCAGTAGCGGGGGAATCGCTACTCCGCGAAGCCATAAACGCGGTGATGGTCGTAAACTCACTATGGTGGTTTTTCAGTTGGTTAGAGAGTCTGGCCAACCGTGAGGGTGATCGGTCTCTTGCGGCAACGATTGACCGCATTCCGACCAGCATATCGGCCTTCAATACCCGCCGCTCGAACCATCGGGCTTTGTGCGCCGCAGTAAGAATACGGCGGCGCTCCTTCCAATATATTCGGCACAGTTCGTCCTCCAGTTCCAGTTGGAGGTGGAGCACTGCCATTGGGTACTTATCCGTCATGCTGCGCTCCCGTCGAGTATGCCACCGCAATTGGATCAATAACGATGAGCGGGCGCCACCACCCTTGAATGCGGGACATGGCGATTGGCCCTAGCAACCGACTATCAAGCGACCACTCGGAATTGCCGCGGACGATTAGTTTGCCGCTGGGGAGTATCTTCTCAATGCGTTTGAGAATGCGTGTCGCTGTCGGTTGTTCGGGACGGCAATAGTTATCGTAGAGCACCAGCTCGCGATGATGCGTGTCGAGACAAAAACTCACATACGAAGCCGCTTCGGGGTTGCTACGCAAGTACACCCCGCGAGGCACCGAGGGGGTGGCATTGCCGATGATCCAGCCATGGCCAACGGCGGTGGTGACCGCAAGCGTTGCCGCCGCTAATAGGGCCGTCGCGATCACCAACCCCATTGGGATTCTAACGTGGCGGGTGAGAGTGAAATACAAATTGTCCATTCGGTTGCGAGTTACTTTGTAAGCCTGCTACTACTCGGGAGGACTTCCGGTCGGCGCCCCCCGCAGTGTTCGCCGCAGGGCGTGTAAGCGCCAGCGCCAACGCGAGTAACGCCATTGCAGGCGGTGCCAGGCTAAGGTTTCTAAGCGGGTTCGTGGGTGGGCTAATAACCATAGCCACGCCTCGCACACTCGGCGGGGGAGGCCTCTGGCTTGTGGATTCCCGGTTGCTAACGGCTCATTACTCCAAGGCGCAATGTTCTGCGGCCACTGATCGGGGCTCGCGATACGCAGTTTGTGCCGTATCTTCGTGACCAGCAGGTTCTCTCGCGGGCCAAATTGCAACGCTGCGGAAGGGAGGTCGGTGAGTTCCTCCCACAGTATGAATACGGCGTCGTCAGGGTGCCGATCCTTCGCCTCGCGGTGCCGCGTCTTTTTTTGCCAGATGCTTTTGAGATGTTCGACATTCATCATGAACCTATGAGGCTACCGTCGCCAGTCACACTGGTGCAGAGTGTATCAATAAAACTCGAAGGTTAATTGTCCCTTTTCTTGCTGGCGGGCAGGATGCAACATTTCCTCCAGTTTCTTCGCGGCGGCATACCAAGCGGCGGTGCTCTTGCCCGCGCCAGCGGCTTCGGTGATGTTCTTTAGGCCTGGTGCCAGCGCACTGCCGTTGACCGTGGCGGGCGTACTGCTGGTCGCCATGTCGGTGATCTCTTTGTGCGTAAAGGCGCTGAATACCCTCGTGAGCATCTCCTCGGCGGCGGTCTTTGCCGGCGGCTCCTTAATATAAGGCAGCGTCGACATAAGCGTGTCCCGTTCGGCTTGGAGTTTATCGGCGGGGGTGAGATCACCGCTCTTGAACACCTCGGTGAGGGCAGGGGCGATTGTCGGACCAACCAGACTGCGGGTCTTTTCAAAGACAATGACTTTCGCAGCTAACCGTTCCGTTGGTGTCGGCTCGGCGCACTTTTCAAGTGCGTGCTCTACGACTTCGTCGACAGAGTTATCGTACCAAACTCTCACCGAATGATGCGAAAATTGCAACGGATGGCCCTCGCGCCGTCCGGAAACCGCCGCCACAAATATATCCTTCTTGAGTGTCTGGAATCGCTCCCCTCGCGGGTCTTTCTCAACGGCGTTTTTTGCCACAATTAGTTTCGCATTGAAGGTAGCGCGATAGGTCGCCAGCTGCTGCGCCGTGCTGTCGACGTTCGGCATATTGCCTTCCGCTCTCTCCGCCGTATGCGCTAGCATCGCGAGATCGCCGATTAACGTATCCTGACCATGCACGGCGTTACTAGCGCCGATCCGTTGCGATATCGCCACAGCGGCGGACAGCGCAAAGCTTCTATACCTTTCATCGTTAAATGGTGCTAAGGGTAGTGCGGGGGCCTTACCTTCTTTCGTTTTTGCCACCGGCTTCTCTTTGGTCTTTTCCTCTTCGGGAGACTTGACCTCTGCACCTCTTGGCTCGGTTACCTTGGCTTCCGCCTTCTCGTTTGTGGCTTCCTTACTCTCGTTTTCTTCCACCGCCTTGATGGCGGCTTTGGATCGGGCCGCCTTCGGCAGTGTACCGACCAGCGCGTTCTCCGCTGCAATTTCGCGGGCTAGTTCCGGCGCGTAAGCAATAACGTGGTTTGCCGCCTGATTTGCCGCTGCCGCTGTCCGCCCAATAATGTTTTTGTCCTTCTTTGCCTCCTTTCGATAATTGGCGATGTAAGCGGCGGATTGTTCGTAGTCGGGCTGCAACCCGAGTTGGAAACAAAGCATACAATTGCCGAACTCAGCGATCATTTCCTCTTCGGCATACTTTTTCATGTTTTGGCTAAATTCTCGGTTGCATCTTTCGGGATGCCCCGTCCAATGGATCATCTCGTGCGATAATGTGGCGTAGTATTTGCCGGCGTCGAGAAAGCGCTCGACTTCAGGCATGAAAATTTTGTCGAGTGGGGGCGAGTATGCTGCACCCCTCAAATTATCGACTTCGATTTTGGCATCGGTGGCAGCAAAGAATTGCTCCAATTTCGGGTCTTTCTCCGTCCCTAACTCTCGGGCCCAGTTCGGGACGGAATAGAAGTGCGAAGGGAGGCCGTCGATCTGGTGGACATTAAACACATTAGACCATCGGGCTACGTAACCCGTTTTCTCAGTCTTCTTGTCCTCGGTTTTCGTGTTTTCCGCTTTGGTAGTTGCCGCTTCCGCTTGGATAGTTTTGTAATAGCGAATCTTCGAGGCTCTTTCGCCGTTTCGCACCTTGCCGCCATATTCTCGGGCTTGAGGAAATGTCATCCAATATGGGTATTCGTAGCCTTTTTCATGAGCGACTGTTATGAGGGCGAGAACATTAAGGCCTTGGTAAGGAACGCCGTTGTGTCGAAGCGGCATGCCTTTAACCTGGCTCTTGTCTGACCACGGCATTTGCCAGGGTGGGAGGTCATTCTCGAGGGCCTCGCTAACCCGTTCGACAATTTGGTCGTACGGTTCTAATGCAAGCGATTTCTGAAATGCCATGTTGCACC
This sequence comes from Aestuariivita sp., assembly GCA_026709985.1. GTDB lineage: Bacteria > Pseudomonadota > Alphaproteobacteria > Rhodobacterales > Rhodobacteraceae > JAPORY01. The sequence continues at coordinate 49,843 of JAPORY010000065.1, forward strand.
TCACTGATGGTGCAAGAGGCGGTCGCGGTTAATAAACGCGATCGGCAGTTCGGGATCGGGACAATCCTCCCATCGGCGAAGGATATCGGGGTTCTTGAGTTCATCTTCGGATAATCCGAATGCCCAATCGCGACCGTTGAAGATAATCGCGCTACCATCTTCGAATTCATAGCGCACAACATCCATTGGCTCGGGGGTGTCCCGACAGTCCTTGATGATGATCCCAAAACTGTTTTCAGTGGTGATTTTGGCCGCGTTGAGGTTACCGTGCTCATCAACGAGTTCGGCGACTTCTTCCTCGGTGCCGTAGACCAAACGCGCCTCACCGTCGGCCCAAAACAGGTCATCGGTCTGATATCGATGGGGCTCGCCCTCTCTGAAGCCTTCGTATTCGGCGAATTTCTCTGCTATCGTCATCACTACGTCTCCTTTTGTTTGCGTGGTCTTTAACTACATTGCCAGTCGGCTTTATCCGGCTGCCGGTATTTCTAAACTGGTAAGTCCCTCGGACTGGGCGCCGCCGCGAGGGCTATGGCGTCGCGCACCGCTTCCGTGCCGCCGCGTTCAAGGGTGTCGGCCAGATCTTGCTTAATGCCCTCTGGGGCGCGAGCGATCTGTAGGTCAACACCCGCTTGCAAATGGGTTGCTACCGCGGCCCGAAATGCATGATCAGCGCGACTGTTTTCGGCGTCATTGTCAGGTGCCAAAATCACGGCTCGATCTTTCGGTAACGTCAGGGTTTTGAAGCCACCAACGCCGAGTACCGCCCACACGTCCGCATTGGTTGCGTGCCAAACCGCAAGTCCCGTTTCGGGGCCTTCGGTGACGATTAACGGCGCGGTTTTGTCGGGCGTCACGGCGGGAAAATGAATGGCGGCACCGGTCGACGGTCCAAAGTTACATTTCGGATTCGAAAGGGACGGTTTTTTCCCAGAACGGGTTAAACATACCCGTTGCCCGCCGATGATTTTGTTGGTGCGGTTGCGGGAAAACACCAGTAGCGCCCCGAACTTGGCGCGGGCGATGTATTGTTGCAACTGCTCGGGTAGTTTGTTTGCGAGCGGCCCGACCCAATACACACTAGCCGCTGGCCAACTCGTAATGGCGCGGGCGCGGAGATACGTTTCGGCAGGCGTCCCTTCAATGGGCTTAACGCGGTCCTGTAGCCAATCAATCAGATTTTCATAGTCTTGCGCTTTAGCAGCGTCCTGTTCGGCCCTCGCCGCTTTCGCAGCCGCCGATTTCTGGGGTGATACACTGTTGGGATCGTGCTGATAATCCTGCGGATTGAGACCCAGCCACTTGCAGACTTCCTGCAGGACTTCGTGGAAGTTTTGCTTGGCCGCATGGTTCTGCCACCTGCGGCCGCAATGGACGATGGCAAACAAGTCAAACAAATTGCCGCCAATACCACTCTTATGATCGTGCCACACACATTCTTCGGCGCTAGTCGCCTTCATTGATCCGCCGTTACCTTTGCCAGCCCGGTAGTCTTGCGGATTCTGCATTTTATACGGCTCATCGAAGGCCGCCATGAAGAGCTCTTGATGACGCTGGAATAATTCCGCCCGCAGCCGATCCACATCAAGATACCAGCGTTTCTCACTTCTCCGCGGGCGTGGGGCTTTTCGTTTCTTCCCCATTTCGGCGGCGGTTAGCTCATCATTAATGCCGGCCGCGGCTATGGGATTGTCGCTACTTGTATTTGCTGCTGATTGCGCTGCCGCTGGCGTTTCTTGCTCTTCTCGCTCCGGCGGCGGCTCGGCGATCTCCGCGTCACTCTGCTGGGGATCAGTAACGGTGTCGCATCCGGCAGCCAAGATTTCGGCGACGGCCTCGTCAAATGTATTGCCGATTTGTTCGCGATGTTCGGCGAGGTATGCCGCTAGCAACTCGTCGTCGGTGTGATACTCCGCGGCGAGCAATTCCTCGAGCAAATTATCGTTCATATAGCGGACGAGAGTACGCATAGGCATTTGTGAGAGTAATGCCTGTGCGGTGCGGCGATCAGGGGTAACCACATAAGGGCTGTCAGACGGTACGGGAACTTTGGTGCGAGCTTCGGATTTGGTGTTTGTTTTCTTGCGGCGGTTTCGATTTTCTTGGAGAGCATTAGTCACCTGAGGCGTAACCGGATCGTCGCTCTCCTGCTGCGGGGCGACTACCGTCGTTTCCTTATCTGCTGGCGCGGCTACTGCGGCTTCCGTCTTCTCTGGCGCAGCTTCCTTGCTATCGCTCGGTATCTCCTCGATGGCAGTGGTTTTATTTTCGCGGTGGTCTTGCTCCACCGCTGCCTGCATTCTTGAACTTTGGTCGGCAGACGCTCGTTGTTCCGCCGCCGCCTCTTGCTGTGCTTGCTGCCGCAATCCTTCGATCACGCTCCGCCGCCGCTTGGTGGCCGCTAGCTGGTCGGTCACCTCCTCTGGCCGCTTAACTCTCCTTTCCATTTCCTTGCGAGTAAAATAGAGGGCTTTTGTTGCCAAAATCGGGCGGGTACGGCGGGTAAAAATAAGCGATCCATGCGCCGGCAGGCGGCCAAGAGCCGCGGCGGACATGAGCGGTACTTCCCGTAGCTGCTCCGAGGCACTGGTGCCAACCGAGCCGCCAGTTAGCGACATAGCGGGGCCTGACGACGACTTCCCGCGAGTATGGGTTTGGATCGTGCGGCGGCCAAGCATGGTAACCAAATCCTGCGCCGTTTTAGCGGCGCCCACCGCGCCAACGACGCGAGCCTCACAGCTATCTAACCAAGCATCGGCGCCAGCTTCGCCGCCCCATGCCTGCTTCAACTGACCGAGTGATTGATAGATCAACATGAGGTGCATGCCGATTGAGCGACCCGCGTCGCGCACATTGGTTAAAGCGTCCATGCCGCCTAACACCCGCGCCTCATCCATGATGAACAGCCGTCGCGCCTGCGGGCGATCAGGTTGTTCGAGGAGTTCTGCCGCGACATACATGGCTCCGATCAACAGCCGCGGGAATGACGAAAAATCCTTCGCGGCCAGCGTCGGCAGATTGATAAAAATATCGGTCTTGGCATCCAGCGCCGCCATATGCTCGGCGGGGCTGTCATCGGAGTTTCCGTAACACGCAATGTCCGGAAAACGGGCGAAGGCGAGTTTATTCGTGATGCTTTTCACGACCCCGGGAAAAGTGCGCTCGTCTAACCCCGCCAACCCCGCCATCTCTTGTTTGATGAGAGATAGATCCACCGCGTTAGCAATTGCTGCGGCAGCCTTCACGACATCCTCGCGCGAGCGGTTGAGGGTTTTGGAAATCTCCGCCGCGACATTTTGGACGCCGTCCTGAATATAATAGGCCATGAGCGCCGAAAACAGCGCACAGGACATGTCATGGAAGTACTCGCTGATATCCGAGCCGCTGTGCGCCAACGGCATCAAGGTTTTCGCCATAGTCAGATAAATTGAGGGTGTCGTTGGGGCAAGGGGTGCAATGAGTTTGAACGGATCAAAGCCGTGCTCGGCGTCAATGACCCGCGCTGTATAACCCATGGCTTCTCGCGCTTCGCGGGTGCGGGCGTACAGATCGCCTTTCGGATCAAGCACCACGATGGGACCTTTGTAGTTGAGAATATTCGGGATCACGATGCCGGCAGTTTTACCGCCGGCAGAAGCCGCGATCACGACGACATGACCATTGCCGCGGGCGGGGTCCATGGTGATCAGTTTACCCTTGCCTTGCCGTCCCCAAGACCGGCGATTGTAGCCGTCGAAATCCGGCGACCCTTCCAAAGGATCGGTTAACTCTCCCAGTACAATGCCGCCGGGATGGTTGAAGCTCTGGTCGACTTCGCGGGCATCAGCCCAACGCGCCTGCGGTAACCCCTCAACGGTACCAGCCCCCGCTTGTTCGGGGTGATCGGCTAGCCGGCGGGCGGCCTTCAACTCAAAGAGCGGGCGGATTAAGGCGGCGGCGGTTGCCGTGGCAATCACCGTGAACCCAACGACGGCGGCGAACGCCCGCGGCGGTAAGGGCTGATTGAACCACGAGGCCCAGAATAAGGCCGCGCCGTTGTTCCAGATATAGGAAGGCCGCATCCAGAGGAGATCAATGCCGGTGCCGTCATACCAAGGACGCAGCCAGTAAAGTACGATGCCGGGCAGCCATAATAGCCACCACCACGCGGATCGCGTGGCGTGGCGGCGGGCATATAGATGCGCACCGGCGGCAGGGACAATGCAAATCAGCGCAAAGGTCAGATCGTACCAATCAATAGAGTAGATCCGCGCTCTCGCGAGGATGACATTCAGTGCAAAAGCCATCAGCAACAGGAGTAGTGAGGATAGCACAATCGTGAGGGTGCGGAGTTGACGCTTTGGAAAATGCGGGAGCCGTAATGCGGGCCGCGGCAGTCGGCGGTTGCGCACATTCATGATTCTGCACTCGGCGGGCTGTAGATGATGAAACTGTGATCGGTTTCGGCGTGCAGGACGACTGGGGCCGATTGCGACACGGCAAGAGACGCCAATGCCCGTGCCGCTTTGCGGCGCAGCTGACGGATATTGTCGGCCCAAGCGCCAAAAGCGCGATCATTGGAAAGCACGAGAACAACGGGGCGGAACTCGGCCCCTGCTTGTTGTGACTGTTCTGAGCGCCAAGGCCCATCAAGCCATGCCGATGGCAAAAACGCCTCAAGGCACAAGAGCACATCACGACCCGTCACGGAAAAGGTCCCCGCGGGTGGGGCATACAGCGGGGCTTTCGGGTATGACTCAGCAGGGAACCACGATCCCGTATGACCCGGAACCCCGAGGCGGGAGCGCAGAAATACCCGATCTTCATAAGCACTGGCGGCACAACTGTTCGCATCAAAACGCCAAAGCGTGCTCCGCTGCGGTTCTCGCACACCAATGAGCATGGTGATGTCGGCTGAAGTCGCAAGCTCGCACCAAAAGGCCAGCACGGGCGCATCATCGGCATCCAAGATGTTTTCACCGAGAATAACGAGGCTGCCGGGCCGGGTGGCATTGTGAATCGCATCCCGCAATCGCCAGCGCGTGCCATGCTCGGTAATGGCTGGTGGTTGCTTCACTGTCTGCCAACCGGTGGGAACCTCTCCAAGGCTTGAGGAGCGGGATTCCGCCATCTGCGCGACACCCACACCCAACGCCATGAATACCACGATGATGACCTTGCGGGGGTGACTCGAGGCTGGCCCGACTCGCGGATCGCCGAGTTGCTGGCGCCCAATTCCGCGAATCTCAAGGACGAATGCAACTACCAATAGGCCGAGAAAACCGAACACCGGGTAGGGTAGGGACTGGGTAGCTGCAGCGAGTACCAAGAGCGGCGAGGCGGGAAACACGGGGATGACCAGCAAGGTCAAGGTTGTGGCTATAAGCCCGATGATACTCGCCGCCATCATAATGCTCGTCAATAGTAGAACGGCGCCGGCACTGACCCACAACAGCGAGTGTCCAAGCCCGACGAGACCCAGACTACAGACCGCGATTGGCCAACCAAGAGTCACCCCCATCATGGCCGCCTTCATGGGGCGGTTTGGCGTCATAATGCCAATGACCAGCGGGACTAGTAGCCAACCCAAAGTCAGTCCGGGCACAAATAACGCCCCATAAGCTAAGCCAATGAGCGCCGCCGCGAGCCCCAGCACGATGGCCCCGTATTGCCATCTCACACGCCCTGGATATGACCATGGTTGTAATGCTCGCAACTGAATAAGCATCTCACTCACTCGCGTACGGATCAAACGCCCACTTATGCACCGAAGGCGTGAGATCGGCTTTATTATTAGTCTTGCGCATCGCCGCGTTCGCATCTGCGATCCGTACGGCCCCAAACGCTAGCTGCTTAGGTTTGGGTGGTCGATGTCGGGATCCCGAGGCCCTGCGCGATCCATTAGGCACAATCGGCAGGGTTTGCTCGCCAGCAAGAACTGCTAAGACGACCTCGGGGGTGGTTAGGGCCTTGTTGCCGGCGATCCCGTGATGCGCCGAATAGCCGCGCCGCTTACCAGCTGTGCGCGGTAACGATGCCCAGATCGATGCTAAACAATTGCCATAGCGTGGATGCGCCTTGGTATTGCGGGTAGTCGGGCGAGCACCACATTCCGCTAACAGGTGCCGGGCCAACTCGTCCTGAAGCCGTGCGTCAAACGTGCGATTGCGGTCAATGTTATAGGTCCGCACCAGGCGCGAAAGCGTCGGATAGATGATTTGATAGCCGCCCGCAGCGGTTGAGGCGGTTTTTAGCCGGCGCGATTGCTGTTGCCAAGCTAAGACCTCACCAACCGTCATTTTGGTTAAGGGCTGCGGCGGCGCGATTCGAATACGGCGCTCATAATCGTTATAGCCGTCGGGGGCTTCTAAGGCACGAATAAAGGTCAGCAAATCTTCATTAAGAGGTGCATTACTAGCTGCAGCCCGGCTGTTGGCCATAGGCCCCAGCAGCAGCCCGACAATTATTATTATGACTGCGGGGCGCATAATTAAGCCCCGACCTTGCTGGTGAGGCTCTTGGACTTGCCTTTGCTCGAAAAGCGAAAGCGCCCCATCAGCTTCGGATGCTTTTGCTTTGGCCCGCCTGCAATTGCTGCCAACACTTGCGGCAGGTACCACACAAGGACCGTTGCGATCACCTCCATGAGCAGAATGGTGATCGCCGCCACTAACGGATTACGGCTCGCCGCCATAATCTCCGCCGCAATCGGGGTCGTTAAGGCCATCACCACTAACGCGGTGACCAAGGCCAAGGCCGCGCCGATCATATGTCGCATATACGCCTTCGCGGTGGGCGTCATTTCCTGCAAACCACCAAAACCTAACGCCAATAAACCACTGGCCCCGATGAGTACTAAATTTAGTGTCCAATAGATCATGGCGGCGATCTGCGCCCCGCCGGTCACAATAATCGGCAGTACAAACGCTTGGATCGAAGCTCGCACGGGGGCCGGATAGATCATCAGCCCCTCAAGCAGCGAAAACACCAACACCATGCGCCCGGCGGCGAAATTCGCCACCGAAAACTCGCCGGCACCAGCCGCGCCCGCGATCTCGAATGCAATTGAGCGCAATCCCTGCAGGAACACGTCGGGAAACAACAGCAGTCCCAAGCACAGCAGCACGATCAATAATCGCAGCACTAATCCGCGCATCATGCCCGGCAGTCTGCCGGCAAAAAGCCAACCGCCGCCACGAATGACGAGATCAATCACGAACAGCGTCAGTAGCAGGCCAATCGCGATGCCCGCCATAGCATTCATGGTCCGATCTGCGGACTCTGCCATCTCCTCAAGGGCGCGATCCCAATTAAAGCCAAATCGCTCGCCCAACTGAATAGCATCGATTTCGGCGGCCAAGCGCGGGTCGTTTGGTGCAATGGAGCAGTCAAGAACCCCTTGCCAACTGCTGGCCGTGATTAAGCTATGGTTGCCGGAAATTCCTTCGTAAGCCGACTGGCCAGTGCGAAGGTCGGGAAGGGCGGCCCAGACTTGCGCGATCCGATTAGCTGTCTCCGGCGAGGTATCGCCGTCGCGATATCCCGTCTCGCGTAATAAATGCCGACCAATGCGATCTTGCGTACCGGCATCGAACCGCTGGGATCCCGAGACCACGCCCTGATCAACCAAGCGCTGTAGCGTTGGGCGAATCACTTGATATTGGCCCGCCGCCGTCGAAACCGATCCGGCGCGAGCGGTCTGGCGTTGCCACAGCAGTACTTCGTCAACTGTCATTGAGGATAAGGGACGGGGCGGCGGGGTTGCCCCCGAATAGACGGTATCATAACCGCCGGGTGCCTCGAGTTGGCCAACCAGCTCCAGAATATCATCTTCAGTACACGCCAATGCCGCTAACGCCGTCAGCAGCCACAAGGCGGTGATGCGAAGCATATAGCGGGTGAGCGCCAAGACCTTCACGACCAAGGCTCCGCCACGGGCAGCGCGAGATCTTCTTCAATCAGCACATTCATAATGGCCCCCGCCTTCACGCGGAACCGCGTGCCTTGACTTAAGATCTGGCCGAGATACTGCTCCGCGACCCGTTCGGTGGCGGTGCCCGTGGCGCCTGCGAGCAACGCACTAAGATCATTTCGATCTCTTGTTGATTCCTGACCGGTCAGAATCTGTGTCGCATTACCCGCGAGATCAAAGAGGATGGCGGCACCGAAGGCTTTGAAAAGTCCCGTGCTGCGACGGCCACGAATGCCCGCAGCGCCGTCAGCACCGAGCGAGGAGAAATCATCAAGTTCAATCGGATCGCCATTCGGCATCCGTAAATCATCCCAAGACACAAATAATCGTTGTGATCCCGCCGAAGCGGCCTGCTGATACCGACCAATTAAGCGCGAACCGCGCGGAATGAGAATATGTTTACCCGTCAGCGTATCGAAGACATTCTCGGATACCCGTGCTCGAACCAGACCGGGTAAGGCACTATCAAGCGCACTCTCAAGTACGGTGGGGATAACGGTGCCACGGGCCAAATTATGCTTGGCTTTTGGTAGGGGCAGGGGCTCCAGAATGTTTGGGGCCGATGGTGTGACTTCAGTCTCTGTTGCTTCGGCGCGTTGCTCCTCCTCTTCGGCGCGAATCATCTCGCGAAGATCCCGTACCGGCGGTGACAGTGGGCTTTCGGAAGCCAGGCGTGCCCGTTCAGCGCGTCTAATTTCGTCTTCCGATAGGCCCTCATCAATCGGCGCGACCGTTGCAGGTGGTAGGTCCGGCGGTGGTTCGGGAATATCCGCCGGCTCATCGTCCGGAAAATTATCGCGGGCAACCACCTCCGTGCGAGGGGTGATTTCTTCGAGTTGCGGCTCACTGGAGCCAAACCAATCAGCGTCACCCTGAAACCACACCACAATCAACGTCAACAACCCCAGCGCGACGCCGCCAAGGGTGAGGAATAACCCACTGCGCGGGATTGGCTCTTTGGAGGTGACTTGGTCCGACTCAGCCATTAGTGCTGAATAAGTCACGTTGAATGGCTTTGCCGGTGTCAGGATCGGCCATCGGGGGTAACATCGGCTTGATGCGGGGGGTGGCGAGGTGTTCCGCTATCGACCAGAACTGCAGTCTTGGAAAGGAACTGACGCCAATAGTATAGGTTCCCAGCGCCGCGGCTTGGGTGAGGGCATTTTTGGTGGTAGTCTTATTGAGCGTAATAAACAGCCCAGCGGTGGCTTTCTCTCGCTCAATCACATGGAGAAAGTCGCGTAGCGTTGCGGCTGAGTATCCACTGCCTTTCACTTGCGCGATGATCAGCCCGGTTTCACCATCAATATCGTCGTAAATCCGGCCGCGGCCGTCAATGCCACCGTCACCAACTTTGGTTTGGTTTGGTGCTAATCCTTCAATGCGAGTGACAGCCCAAGCCTCAAAATCAAAGGGGTTATCTTTGAGCATCAATCGGGCCGCTTCCATATCTTCAGGAATCCCGTGCGCTGGTATGCTCGCATCCTTGAATCGGCGGTACTTAATGAGGTCAATCGCGCGCGGGCTAACATCAATGCCAAGCCAACGGCGCCCATTACGATGCGCGGCGTCTAACGTGGTGCCGCCCCCGCAGAAGGGGTCACAAACGATGTCACCGGGACTACTGCTTGCCTGAACAATGCGTTCAAGCAGCGCGAGCGGCTTTTGCGTATCATAACCAAGACTCTCGGAGCGTCCGACCGGCGATATATCGGTCCAAAGCCCGGTTAGGCTTTGCTCCGGGGTCCCTTGCAAATAGCGCTTCAGCCGCGGGCGACCATTACTCGTCCAATGAATGAGGCCGATGCGGTCAAGTTCTTCACACTTCTCCAGTTGATTAAGGGTTGCATAGTTCTCCTTTAGCTCCGTTTGTGCCCAATCTGGTAGTTTGGACAATGCTGGTGGTGCCCAGGCGCGGCCCGCCGAGGGCAGAATGCCTTTGAAGGGCTGGTAGGCGGCCTCACCGCCCTGCTTGCCACCCGTAAGGTCAGTGCTGGTAAAAATACCGCGATCATCGGACAAATGATACAAATCTTCGATCTGGGTTTCCGTCATCGGGATCTTCACCCCGTGAAAGGTAAATTTTGACCCCATTGTGTAAAACAAAATCGAATCCGTGACGGCATCAAATTTCCGAATTGACAGGGGGTGGGCGTTGGTGCGACGCCAAACGATTTCATTCTGAAAATTACCAGCGCCAAAAATGCTATCCATGAGCAGCTTGAGATAATGACTCGCGGCGGAATCACAGTGTAGATAAATGCTGCCGGTATCTCGGAGCACACGCTTCATCTCGGTCAACCGTTCCGCCATATAGGTCAGATAAGCCAGCATCCCGCACTCGCCGATCACTTCGGTCAGGCCGCGAATTGCCTTATGCGCCGGATGATTGACCGCACGGCGCAGCCGCTCTAGCCGCTGTTGGGCGGTTTCGCCCCATATCCAAGTGTCAGTAAAAGCCCGAACTTGCGCCGGAACACCATTGCCGCGGCCAAAAGTCTGATTATAATTCGCCTTCGAGTTGAACGGTGGATCTAGATAAATGAGGTCAATGCACTCGGCGGGCCAATCGTGCATGATCTCCAAGCAATCGCCGTAATATAGGCTATTGGGAGTTGGGTTCCGGGTCATTGTGGTTCCTTGTGTGTCTTAGTTTGCGGGCATTTTCTTATTACTCAACCCGTACCACATCCCAGTCCTCAATCACCATGCCGAGGGGATTTTGTAGGAGGATGGTGTCATCGCGCACGCGGCGCTGCGCGAGGGTGAACGTCCCTTGCCAGCGCGTTACCGCCTCGATGCGCCCGGTATTCCGCCGCCGACGGGTTTCGGTCCATTCGGCAAACCAACTGCGGCCGCCGAGATAGGTAACCCCGGCCATTGCAACATCGACCGTCTCGGTTTCGGCGCGGCGAAAAGGATCATTTTGATCCGCCCACTCAACGATCTTGGTGTCGCCAACCGAACCACTTTCTAGAAAGAATTGCAGGCGCCGCAAGCGCCCGCGCATTACCGCACCATCGGTCGATACCGATCGCCATTGCCGCACCAAGGTTCCCAGTTGTTGCTTAACCACCGCTTCGGGCCACTCGGTCACTGACTTCGGGGCGAGGGCCGCTTGTGGCTGGTTTAATTCATCAACAAAAACGATGTAGGGGATGTATCGGGAGGTCACGGCCGCATAGACACTCAAGCCCAGCGCGACCGCCGTGAGACCTAAGGTTGCGAACGCAATCGCCCGCCACCGATCACGCTCAATGGCCAGATTGCCGTGCCGATCCTCCCAAAGACGGCGGCCAATATCTTCTGGTCGTGTCTTCGCTGTCATGGTTTATGACCGAGTTTCTTCGCCACCGCGTCGCCTAACTTGCGTAGGGTTTCGCCACGCGCCACTGACTGCCCGCCGCCAATCGCATTATCGCGAGCGCCAGTACCAAAGCCCTTGAAGGCGGCCGTCGCAACCGCCGTCGGTGAGCCGCCGCCGCGAGCCACTTCGGCGCCTTGTTTTGCGGCGCGAGTAACGCCGCCAACCCCACCCGCAGTGGCGCCAATCACGCCCGCGGTCGCCGCCGTTTGCGCCACCCGCCCAACTTGCTGGGAGGCCCCCGAGGAAAACCGACCGCCGACCAAACTCTCCAGCGAATCGGGTAACGTCATAATCAAAATCGCCCCGACGATCTGCATCAGAATCATGGCCATGGCCGCACCAAAGCCACCGCCGTTAACCTGAGTGAGACCAGTGGTCATCTCGCCCGTCGCCGCCACAATGATCAATAAGCCCATCAGCTTAAAGGCTTTACCAATCAACGAGTTGACGTAGCCAAGCGCAATGTCGCGGGTTTCGGTTAAGCCCGCAAACATCAGCGCCACCAAACCGGCGAGGGCACAGAGATAGAGTTCGGCCCAAATAACAACCAGCATGGCGACGGTTACGGCCAAGACGATCACTGAGATGGCGGCGGCGACCACGTAAAAAATTGAACCTGGACTCCAGACCGAAATCTCACGAAGCCAGCTCACGGCCCGGTTTAATCCGTCGCCAACTAAATTCGAGGCTGATACGTCCGGGCTACCCGCCTCGCCCGCAATCCGAATCGCCGTATCCGCCAGCCAGTTGACAAACTCCGGGATAATCAGAATGAAGGCCGCCGCCACGGTGACAAAGCCGATCTGGAAGGCAAACCCGCGCATCAAACCCTCAATTGGTTCATTGCCGATCAAGGCGCGCCCGGCGCGAAGCACAAAATCTACGACCAACAGCGCGAATAATGCGCCACGAGCAATGTCGGAGAGACGGGTACCAATCGTCGCGAAGCTGTCCCTAATCTGCTCAATGACCTGATCTAGAACCCCGCCAGCTTCCGCAGCGGCCTCGGTGTCAGTGTCCGCCAAGACCGCATCGGGAACTAGCAGCACCAAAGCCGCGGCCAGCACCCACAAACTGCACTGAATGGAGCAGCGACTAATCAAGGAAGATCTCCCTAATCGTCCGCCCTTGATCGGCGTTATCTAAGGCTTCAATGGTTTCTTGAACTTCGCGCTCATGACGGCGATCCGCCGCTTCGTCGCGATCCATATTGGCTAGTACCCGTGACCAGGCGATGGCATTCTGCTCAACCTGCGTGGCGGTAATCGCCCGCAACCCACCAAGATGGCGGCTCATAGCCGCCGCCAGCTGATTAGCGCCCTGCAGGACCTGCATTTGGCCCACCTCATTGCCAAACCGCGATGATATCTGTTGTAGAAGTTGCGCTTCGCTTTGGACATCAGCCAGCGTCAAATTGGCATTGGAGAGACTGGTCTCAAGGGTACTGTCCCATTGCCCTTGCCAATCATTATACCGTTCGGCCAATCGTGCGCGTTCGAGGCCGGATTGCTCATAGAGCGGGTCTTCAATCAGTCCGGAGCGGAGAAAGGTATCAAGCGACGCTCCCGAAGCAGCAACGAGGCCAGCACGTTCCCCAATCTGCTGCAATTGCAATATCGGGCGCGTGGCATCACGCAGATGTTGTGCCGGCAGCGATTTGATATTGCGCAGCATCAGCTCGTATGAGGAAATCTGCGTTTGCAGCTGCTGAATTTGCTTCGCGAGACTCGTGGTTTCGGTTTTCAGAATGTCGCTCTCTAAACCCGCAATAACCGCAAGTTCGGCGTTGTTCGCGAGCTGCGTCCATTCTTTGGCGACACCCACACCCTTCGCTACCAACGGGCCGGCGGCAGCAATGGCTAATGTGAACGCCAAAAATCCGGCGCGGATTGGGCGTAAGGTTCGGTTCATCGTATCCTCTCTTTCCTGCGTCATGCGGCAAGTGCCTGTTCTTGGAGCTTGGCGATCTCAGCGGCGACGTCGGCCTTCCAGAAATCGGGATTCTCCGCTTCTCTTTGGTCAACAACGCGACTCTTGGCTGTCGCTGTGGTGCCCAATAGCGTGATGGCGGTGGGGCCAAACGGCATCGAAATCACCCGCGCACATTCGCCCTGCAGCAACATCATGTTCTGTCGCTTGCGGAGGTTGGCAATCATTTCAACGCGGTGCGGCTCGACACCAAAAGCGGCATAAGCATGGGCTTGGGTTTCGGTCGCGGCTTCGGGATTAGCCAAAAACAACTTTGTCGGGCAGCTCTCAACGAGGAGCGGCGTGATGGCGCTCGTTTTGTTGGCGTCGGTGACTGATTGTGTTGCCATCAGCAGGGCAACATTCTTCTTACGCCCTTCCTTCAGCCACGACTGTAGGCGCTGACGAAATAATTCATGCTCCAGTAGCTTCCAAGCCTCATCGATGACGATCAACGTTGGGCGGCTGTCGAACTGTCGCTCCATTTCGGCAAAGATGTAATCCAGAATGAGCAGCGCGACATTCTTGTGCGAATCAATCATGTATTGGGTTTCAAAACCCACGAGCCGCGAGGTGTTTAAGGCCGCGCCGATATCAATGGGATTCGGGCTATCGACGATAGCTTCATTCGCGCCCCGCCAAGATTGGATGATGTGCTGCAACCCTTTATCTTGGATCTGTTCTTCTAACTCCTGTAGCGTCGGACGATCGACATCAAGGAGCCCTTTCAGCGTCTTGGTGATCTCCTTGAGTTGCTCGGGCGTCAGTGGTTGGTCGGAACTGCACCCAATTAAGGTGCGGATCCAGTTTGTGGCCCAATCAAGGCCTAAGCGCTTAATCTGGGCAATCGGGGCAACGCCCGCCTTTAAGCTATTGTCAGCGCTCGGATCCGGCGGACCGGGTTCTAACCAGCGACCGCGCACGGCCGCCGTGAGGTAGCGCTGCGACCGACCACGGTCGAAGACGACCACCTGCGAGTCTGGATAGCGCAGCCACGCGGCGATTAAGTGCCCCAGCATCAGCGACTTGCCGGTGCCCGTGGGACCAAAGATCAACGTGTGCCCAACATCACCAACATGCAGATTAAAATGATGCAAAGTACGGGCGAATGTAACCGCGGGAAGCAAGGCCGGGGTGCCTGCCGGCAGCAATGGTGACGGACAGGTTGCGGAACCAGTGCCAAAACCGCGAAGCGGGCTACAATCCGCCATAACTTGCGCTCGCACCATCACCTCGCGTGGTACGGCGTGCGCGTGACCAGGAAGGGCGGCGAGAAAGGTGGCGACCGCACCGGCACTCTCTGGTCGTACCAAAAAGCCGGTCTGCTGCACCGCCTCATGCAATCTTTGCACGGGCGAAGTGCCGTCGGGATCGCGTTGCCAATCGTCCTCGGTCATCATCAGCACGGACAGAAAATTGCCGTGCCCTTCCTCACCGCGCTCAATGGCGGCGCGGGTGATTTCGGTCTCAGCAATAAGTTGCTCGGAATACACACTACGATCACCGCTTGATGAGCCTTCGATATTGGCCGCAAAATCCGCGGCCGACTGCTTGAGCTGCTTGCGCTTCCAAAACAGCGCGTCCTTGGCTTCCGTTCGCGACAAGGCTTGATAGCGTGTGACCCAAGTAAAGCCGATATCGAGGTTCTGCAGCGGTTCGAGCGGGGAGGGGCGATATTCCTCACGCTCACCCATGAGCGTCATCACGGTCATTTGCTTACCAGAGCAATACATCGGGCCCGTCGCTCGCGGCTGCAGCACCTCAGGGGCCAAGAGCGCATCTAGAGCCACGGGGAGCTCGGCGAGTCGTGGATCATTAGCGCGGGGCGACTGCACCAGTTTGCCCAGTTCACTCACAATGCTGGTCGGCGGGCGGTTAGCCTGCCTCGCCCCGTCAATGCGCGTCAGTCCGAGCAGGTCCTGTAGCCAGCTTTCGATGATGCGCCGGCGCCCCTCATAGGCTTCGAGGGCGCGGTCTAGATCGGTGGCAAACGTGGGTAACTTAATACGCAGCCAGATCAGAAAGTCGTCGTGCCAAATTCGGCCCGGCTCGGCGAAAATCACATTCGTCTCTGCCGCCAACGAATCAAGGGCAGGGTCGTCAACATCGGCAATCAGATCAACCGGTTCCCAAGGGCGTCGTTGCCACACCATCCAAAGCGTCTCATCGGTTTTGAGACTGGTGAGACCGCGCGCCAGCTCAATGCGCCGCACCTGCACTTGGTCGGCGGCCAAATACCCCGTATCAATCCCTTCAGCTCGCCAAGCCGACAGGAAACTCCCGTCTTTTTGAATGATGACGCCGGGTGCAACGAGGGCGTCCCAAGCTACAACATCATGAAAGCGCAACCGGGTCATGTATCCCGCCGTTCATAAGTATCCGGATTGAGGTACTGCACCGCGATGGGGCCCATCGGCACGACGCCCGATCGAATCGGTTGATAGGGGCGGGTGATGCGGAGATCTTCGCCAATCTCAACCACCGCCGAAATCGTCGGGCGGCGCGAATTATCGCGCCCATTACGTTCAATCAAAATGCTCATGGCGGCTTGACTAGCGGTGCCGCGATCATCAATCCGAAAGCCGGCCAGGCGCAAGTAGTTGAGGGTATGCTTTTCACAAGCGGTTGCCCGCTTCGGCGCAATAATCACCGTGCGGCGCAGCGAGACATTCTCATAGATCGCACGGGCTAAATCATAGCCAATCGCACACGCCTGCACTTCGCTCACATCGGCCGCAACCACCGCAATCGCTCGCGGCGGTGACCCGTCAGCAATGAGGTTGGGGGTGAAGACCGAAGCACAGCCCGCAAGCAACCATAGTGTTGCGACGACCGCCATGGCGTGGCGCAACGCGCGGGGGAGATTGCAGCCCGACTTCATCCTTCAGCCTCGCCTTCGAGGGCGGGGGTTTTGCTTCGGTCTTGGCCAATTGCTCGCGCTTCGCGGCCAGCAGTTTAGCTCCGTGCGGGGGGCGTCACCAAACACCTGATCGAGTTTGCTATCAATGTTCCCAGCGGTGAAGTTTTGGGCGATGGTCAATAACGGCAATCCTGCTTCTTCGAGGGCTTGTCGCTTGATGCGATCCGCCCGTCGTGCAACGGCGGCGCTGCGGGCATTTTGCCCCCAATGCCCAGCGCCGTGATACTCGATGACAGCCACGACATTAAAACCCTTATCGACCATCACCATATCGGCCCGCCGCGCATTGATCTGAAAGTGTCGCTGTAGATCTTTAGAAGTGACCATTTCGGCATAGGCAACCTGCGCTAGCAAGCGGTAGCCATCGGGCATCCGATGTTCGATCATTCGATAGAGCTTCGCCTCCGGTCGATTCATGAGTGGCTTGGCTTGGAATAGGCCACCGGACACACTTGCAGGACCGCGCAAAGGGCGAAAGGCGATAAACGCCATGCTCGCCATGATGCCACCGACAATAGTGGCGACAACAGTGGCGACGACAAACACACCCAACGTCCAAACGAAGTTCTCTATGAGGATTTCGGTGAAGTTTTCTATCATGATTCGTCCCGGCGCACGCGCACCCGTTGTTTGCCCGACTGCAGATAAATGTCGGCGATGACGCGATCGGCGATCAAGCGCGTCCCGTCTTCAGCCACGCGGGTATTAAGCGCGGCATTGGTTTCATTCGGACCGGCAACGATGGCGGGGAGGGCACCGCGATAGCTTGGTGGCAAATCAATATAAGTGCGATCACCGTCGGCAAAGACGCGCACCGGTTTGAATGGAGCCCGACCATCAACGCGGAAGCCAAAATCCAATTCGGCGGCAGCAACGGCGCCGGTTTCGGTATCAATCCCCGCGCGATTGAGTTCGGCATTCTGGCGGGCTCGCGCCGCTCGATCCGCAAGCGCTCGGGCATCGGCTTGCGCCTGTCGTTCGGCAGCTTCGGCTGCCTGCGACGCAACGAGTTCGCGCTCCAGTGAATCCGGATAAGAGAAGGCCAAAATCGGCGTATGCACTTCGGGATCGTTGATCAGCTTAATCGTGTATAACCGGCGATCCGTCGGGATGACCAAGTTCGTGATCTCCGCGTCCCCAGCGGGCTTGACTTCAAGGAGTACGGTATTCTCGCCTTGTTTCTTCGCCACCACTTGCCAACGCACCGCATCGCCCCATGACGGCGCATCGGTGAGTTCTTCGCCGGGCTCAAGTTCAATGGTGCAAACGGTGAGGGGAGAACAAAAGGCGGTCGGGATGGCGGAGCCAAAAACCGTCACAACGCGGCCAGCCCGGCCCAATGCCACCGGACCGGCGCGTGCTTGCCAGCGTTCAGACATCGCTCGCGTGCGCGCATCGTGACTGTCGGCACCCTGATCTGACTCCGCCATCGCGGCCGCCGTGTCGCCACTGGTGAAGATCTCACTTGCGCTGGTAACATCATCGGCGGGAGGTGATTGCAAATCTAATGTTGCGGCGAGCCATTCCTCAAAACCGAGTTCGGTGTCGCCCGCCATCACCCGCTCGCGCCAGATTGCCATCATCACGGTGCGCGGATCGGCGGTGCTGTCCGAGAAATTGTCGGGGAGGGCACTGCCAGTACTGGCACTTGGGGCCAAGTCTTGATTGCTGTTGTCTGTAGCCGCGGGCGGGACGGGAAGGGCTGAAGTACTGATGGTCGGCTCACCGGCTGCTAACGCATTCTCGGCTTGCGTAATAATATCGGCAGCTGCGGTATTATCACCGGCAGTATCGCTATCTTCAGTACGAGCCGCGGTATTCGCAGCCGGTGCCGCATCTGCGGTACCGGTGCCAGCGCTGGTGATCGCGAGGAGATCCGTACCAATCGGATCCCTAGTTGTTGGTGGCTCAGCACCGTTCGGAGCATCGGAGCCCGGCACGATGACAGTGCGTGGAGCCGCTTGCGAGCCGCCCTCGGCAGTTGTTGACGGCGCCGGGTGCTCTTGGACAGGGGGCGCGGGCGGCGCGGTATCAAGCACCTGCGCCTGTAATGTCGGGCTCACCACGAGTAGCAGCGTACTCGCACTGGCTATGGCTAACCGTCTATTCACTGCGGTTGCCCTTGTATGGTCACAAACTCCTGCACCACTGGCCAAAGTGCCGCCGGCACTTCCGCCCCCGCAGTTCCGGAGAACAAGGTACCGACCAAAGTATCGGCCAAGATCAGCACCGCTCCCGAAACTACCACCAACGGGGCGCGGCGCGAAAAGCCGCTCATATCCGACCCCAAGATCAGGCCGCCAAGCGTTACCACGATCCCAACAATCACGAGCATGTAGGCAAATATACCCGTAATAAAATCAATGAAGCGAGTGAGCGGCGAGTTACCGCCAAAAAGATTGTCGGCCGCGAATGCAGGGTCCGGAAAAACGCTAAACAGCAATGCGGTCGTTAATATCGTGCACGGCATAAGGCCCGGTTGCCAAATGCGGTGCTCGTTAATTGGATATTTCATAAACAGTCTCCATTTTACTCTCAGTGCCGAACCCAACCCGCTGCGAGATCGCGGCAATCTCCGGCGGGCCTTGACGGCTGCGCTGGACAAAAACGATCGTATCTGTCGCCTGTAAGAGGGCCGGCGTCGGATCCGCCGTCATCACCTCGGTGCCAAGCGTCCAGAGACGATCCATAACTTCCCCCGCGGAGTTCGCGTGTAGCGTCACCAAGCCGCCCGGATGCCCGGTGTTCCAAGCCTTCAGTAACGTCATCAGCACCGGCCCAGTGCGCACCTCACCGACAATGATCCGGGTCGGCGCATGACGCAGGGTATCAACCAATAGGTCATCCATGCCGACGGTATCGGAGGTGCGCATCGCCACATGATCGGCGAGGGGATGGCGGATTTCGGGCGTGTCCTCGATGACGATCAACCGCGTCGCCGGCGCAAACTCGGCAATCTCCGCCAGACACGCATTCAATAGTGTGGTTTTACCCGCACCCGTTGCCCCCGCGATCAGGATATTGCGCCGATCTCGTAAGGCCGAATTGATGAGATCAAGCGGTTCGGCAAAGCGTACATACGCATCAAGCGCTATGACGGTCTCCAAGTGCCGACGGATCGAGAACATCGGCGCATCAACCACTGGCGGAATAAGACCAGCAATCCGATGCGCCGTACCGGGAATACGGCCCTTGAGACGTGGGTTGGTTTCGGTAATGGTGGTATCGGTTGAACTGGCGCACCAGCGCAGAAAGCGCTCAACGCTTGACGCCGGGATTTCCCCCCAGCGCTGACGCCCCGCGCCAAAGCGATCGACATACACCACCCCGTCGGGATTCGCCGAAATCTCAATCACATTCGGCTGCGCCAAAATCTCGGCCAACGGTCCGAGGAACTCCGCCAACCGATCAGCGAGCCGCTCTGGGGCCCGAAGAGTTGCCGTTGCCAACGCCATGCGCTTACGCCGCCCGCACTTGCCAAGCGCGAGGGCTGGCCATAGACGTCAATAAGGTCGAGTAGGGAGCCTTGAGATGAGCGAAGAGATGCCGTCGCGGTTTCCGCGGGTTGGACAATTTGAAAAGCACCTCATTGTGCCGGCGCAAATACTCGGCTGTGAGCGGACGCCATTCTTGGTGCTGGTCGGCGGCGTAGCATTTCTCATAACGATTGTTTTTGGCATCACCTTTCCCGGTTTGGCCGCCGGCGTATTGATCTTTCTGGGTGGTGTTCGCTGGTTGCGAGCCATTTTTGAGCAAGACCCACATTATTTTGCGATGCGCTGGATGGCCTTGCGCCTGCCGCGCAACCTGCCGGCCGAACATCCGCCCGAATTTGTCAAAGACTGGGCGTTCGTCGGCTATGAGGATCCGCCAAGACCGGAAGCTGTGTTTATCGCGTGGCTGCAGGTGAGCGGCGCAGCCATGGTGCCGACAACCCTCGTTTTGTTCGTTTATTCGATCCCCGCCGCGGTGATAACCTTCGCTATTTGTATGGTCATCATTGTGTTGTGGGTGTTTGCGGACGATCTGCGACAGTTGAGACGGCGCAATAGCCGCGATAAGTGACCAGCACCGGGAGAGCCAGGCGGAGATCACGCCCCACCGCCCCGCGCCGATCAGCCCCCGAACTTGGGCGGCCGAATTTGGTGCATAATGTTGCTGATGTAAAAGCAAGGACTTAGCCTGCTTTCGCCGCCGGATGGTCATCCGCATCCGAACGCGGCTGCGCCTGAAAACACACCAGTTCCGACACCCACATCGGAAAATCTAATTGCACTCGCAAATAGGTCTCACCAGTCACTTGCGATTGGTTTTCAAAGACGACACCGACGTCGCGGTATCGCGTTTTGTCGTTGGCGTCCTTCACCGGCACCGTTGCATCATAGCGTCGCATGCGTTTCTCCGTAACAAATTACAGTTGTCGGCGGCGGGCCGCACGATGGCGGCCGCCAAGCCAGAGGCCTTATTCCGCCTTTGCTTCTGCCGCATCCGCACGGGGTTTCGGCTGAAAACACACCAGCTCTGTCACCGCTACCGGAAAGTCCAACAGCACCCGCAAATAGGTCTCGCCAGTCTCTTGCGTTTGGTTTTCAAAGACGACACCGACCTTGCGGTACCGCGTTTTGTCGTCGGTGCCCTTAACCGGCACGGTTGCATCATAGCGTGTCATCATGTTCTCCTTTGCTAATTACAGTTGTTGACGTGTGGCCGCACGATTGCGACCACCAAGCCAGAGGCCAAAGAACCAAGCCGCGACACAAGCGATAATGGTAATGCTGACCTCAAGTGTTAGCTGCATCGGCATCAAAGCCGATGGCAGCGGCACCCATTCATACGCGGCAATGGCACGCAGGCTCACAACCACCCAAATGGCGGGGATAAACGCGAGTGCCATCGGAAACATGGAGCGAAACCACCCCTTGCCGCGGATGAGCGAATAGGTGATTGCTGCGAAGCTCCCGAACACCACGAGACTCACCACACTCACGATGGCATAAGATGGCCCCGCCGCTAGTCCCAAAGCCGCAAGCGCCCACGGGTCTCCCTGCCCCATTTGACTGGGGCGTAAGCGGCGGACCGCCTCGGTAATGGCGCCGAATAAGATGCCAAAGGCGAGCGACGCGAGGGCGTCCCGCCACCCGCTCCAGATCACGATCAGCAGCAGGATCGCGACACTGACGGCGGCGAGAATGGTAAAATCGATCTCCAAATAGCGAATATCGTGGCGGAGCAGCAGGATGGCGCCCATCAGGCACATCAGCATGAGTGGCAAGCTGAAAATTGCTAGCCACGGCGCCATGGTGGCAAAGACCGCCGACATTAGACTCCGGACTCCGCGTTTTTCGGTTTTCCCTGTACTTCCGCCTTCTTAAGCCAGTGCGGCGGATCAAAGATCTCGTGCAAGAGCAGCCCAAAGATCGAGCCAGGGCCAAATTCGCCGGTCGCATGGGTGATATTTTCCGACAGCGACTTCTTCAGCTCGTCGGGGCTGTTGTTCGGCACTTGCAGCCAGATTGAAAGCAAGATGCAGATATCGGAAATCATGGCTTCCATATCGGAACCCGACTTGTAGCCGGCGTCATAAAAAATCTCGCACGGTGTCCGAAAATCCTCCCGATACCCAACGGTGATAAAAACCGATTGCCCCTGCCAGTGCAGCTTGCGCGTCTCACACGGGCGGCGATCCGGTGGCG
The DNA here is from genome assembly GCA_026709985.1 of Aestuariivita sp. Taxonomy (GTDB): domain Bacteria; phylum Pseudomonadota; class Alphaproteobacteria; order Rhodobacterales; family Rhodobacteraceae; genus JAPORY01. The sequence goes on from JAPORY010000065.1 coordinate 71,742, forward strand.
GATGGCGCCCAAGGTCGGTGGCCCGGTCGGTGGCTTGGGTTGCGGCCGTCATGATCGGCCTCTGATGGTCGCTGGCTCCCCATCAAACGCGCTCTGCGCGTTAAACTCACGCGCCGTGCCCTTAAACTCTTCTTCGATGCGGCGGCGCTGTAGGTCACGCAAGCCCAGGGACTTGGGACTGCCCTCGACCACGTCACGAAAGCGCTGTTCACTCATCCAAGAATAGACGAGTATCCAGTTGTAGAGCGTACGATCGGCAAGACCACTTTCGGCGGCGGGTAGAACTTTGCCTTGCCAGTGGCAGGCGACGCACCAACGGATGCGGTGGACGGCGTCAGCGATGGCTCTCGCGCCAGTGCCGCGGCCGTTGCCCCAGCGGGTTGCCGACAGGCGAGAAGCTTTCTCCAAGAGTTCAATGTGCCGCAGGCATTGGGGTATATCTTCGGGATCACACCGCGCATCAAGGCGCGAGAGCGCGGCTTGAACAACGTGCACGTCTTCGCTGATCAAGGCGGTTGGCAACCGGTGATCGGCGTCACGGGCCGCCGCGACGCCAGTGGTTTGCGGCGGGGTTTGCGTGGTTTTGGGTTTAGTCATGGTGAGCCTCCCGATGGTGCAGCGCTAGCCCTCTCGGCTTGGTTGTCTTGAAATAGCCCCGTGAGTTCGGCGCACAGCGCCTCAAGGACGGTGCCATGACACTCGCTGAGGGGACGGCGTTGCCGCAGAGCCTCGGCGCGATCGGTGCGGGCAATGCGGGTGAGATCAGTTTGCCAGCGACTTAACTGCGCGAGGGTCTCAATGTCGTTCTCAATCGCAACAATGGCGGCCGAAAGACGATCCCGAATGTCCTCGGGTTCATTGTTACCGGTGAACGGCGCCATTGGCGCAAGCATGGGAGTGCGATCAGCACCAAGCGCGGGTACCTCGGCGGGTTGCACCGCATCCGCTTCACCCGCTGTTGCCGGGTTCGCCGCAATAATGGTTGTTTCCAGTTGCGTCGACGGGATGAGGCTATCAGCCGCTTGCACCGTGAGGGCTGTCGCGCCCAAGGTTAGCCCACTACCAAGCCCAAAGCTGGCGAGCAGTGCCAGCTGCCAGCGCCGTAATTGGCCAGGAGGGCGCGTCACACTCCTCATGGCGCACATCCAGAGCAGCTCGTCACCGTGAGATTGGTGGCAACACTGGTGGTGAGCGTCGCATCATCTGCCGACAGTTGATCGACATTGAGCGTTTGTACCGTCAGCGTATCGACTTCGGCGTCCGATAAACGGGCATCGCCAGCGACTGTTAGCGTGCCGGTAAAGGTAAGATCGGCACCGGTGATGTCGCCCGTGGCCACCAGATCTTCAAGTGTGAGATCGCCTGCAATGGCCGCGGAGTCGGCTACAATTGCGCCGTGGACTGTTAGCCCTTGCACATCCGTGAGCCCTAAGACTTCCATATCGCCAGTGGTCTGCACGTTACCGGTCACCGTCGTCGCACCCGCCAAGGTGTTAATCGTGCCGGTGGTTGCCGTAAGGCGCCCGGCGCCGAGGATATCATTGTCGTTCATATCAATATCAACGGTCATCGTGTTGGCATCCGCGTCCAAAGTGCCGTCGCGATCACAATCAATCTGTACGCGGTAGAGATAGCTGTTGCAGGCGACATCCAATGCCACCGACTCAAAGCCAAAAATGTCATTGAAGCCGGCAAAGCCGCCCAAAGCGGTATTGAGGGTCGCCATGTCATAATTGACGCCGGGACCGCGAATATTGGTCTCAGCACTATCCAAGCTGCTGTTGCCGTTGGTATCGAACAGCACACCGACGCCCGAGACACCATCAGCAGCCCCGGGCGGTCGGCCCAACGGGTAGGAGCCGCGCGCACGGGCTACAACCATTACCGTGGCCGCCGACTGACGATAGGCGTGTAAAGAGAGGGTTCGGCGCCCGGGGCTCAAATTCCCCGCCGTCGCCGAGCGTAACTCCGCTGCCGCTAACGCACTGAGGGCTATGGGTAAGGGCGGAGAGCCAACGGGATGCGTTCGGGCCGCGTGAGTGATATCACCTTCAATCAGTAATCGCCCCGCTTTCGCGAGTTCAGCAACGGTGCGGGCTTCGTTCGTCACCACGCGACCCGTGGCCCAATCGCCCACAACTTGCGCCGCAAAAAGCGACAATACCGACAAAACGGCGCCGCCCAAAATCGCATCCAATAGACCTAAGCCGCGCCATGATCGCCGTGCTAAAGGCCGCGCAAGCGAGCCAGAATACGTGTTAGTTGGCCAATATCGGGGCATCAACAGCCCCCGCCATAAATGAAGGGATTGACGCTACGCAAGCAGCCGACATTAAGCGTGGTGGCCGACAGGGTACCAAAGATGCTGTCACCAACGGCATTGACCGTCTGTACGCCAGTAAGCTGATTGGTGCCGCGAAACACCAGATCGGCAAAAATAGCCGCGTCCGTCCAGTCGGGGGTTCCCGATGTTGCCGCCGTAAAATCCAAATCACCACCATTACAAATGTCGGCCTCGGCATCCGTACAGGCCGTTAAGCTCGTAGCACTGGTAAGCATTCCCGACGGGATGAGGTTGGTGGTGCGCCAGGACGGAATCGTGGTGACATCTTGCAGGAGGGAAACCGCTTGCGCATTCACCCCGCTCACACCGCTATCGCCCGGAATGGTCAAATTGCCATTTACCGTCACCGCATCGGTATACAGCACATTCGTGGCACAGGTGGCTGCCGGCGTACCTTGCGGCGGGCAGTTACCCGATAAGGCGGGGATCGTGGCTCGCGCGGTTTCAAAGCGATCTATGTTCAAAAGATCATTGCCGCCCACCTGAATATCTGCTTGCATCGGCAGCAATGGTACCCCCGCGTGCGGCTGTCGGAGCACCGCATCGGCATCAATGCGTGAGAATTGCGAGGCCAGTACCGCGCGATCCCGCGCTGGATCCCATCCCGTAAGCGTCGCGGCCGCAAAGGCCGCGGCTAACGCGGTTTCTGGCGGAAAAACGATGTCAAGCGCCTTGTTCAATGCTGACCAAGTGGGCGCGATCACCAATGCCGCCGAGGGGCGAATGACAACAATGCCATCAGCAATACGATTGAGCGCATCAAGTTGACCGCCCGGCGTCCCAATGAGGTGCACCACACTCCATTGGCGGGGAATAAGGATCTGTTCGGCATTCGTTGCGGACCGACGCCAGTTCGCGGTGGCAGAATGCGACGCTAAGGCCGTTCTTTCTGCATTCGTCAGGATACGAGCACTGCCAGCCGCCGCCAGTGTGATCGACGGTGAGGCCGCTACGCGATCTTGATGCAGCCAGTGGTGCATCCCATAGCCCTCCGCCGCGACCACTTCGGCTATATGCTGTGCGTGGCCGCGAATGCGATTCTGTGCCTCCGCTAGCCGCCAACTCGTGAGGAGTATTGTGAGTACCCCAGCGAGGAGAAACACCGCCATGAGATTGGTGAAACCCGAACGCGAGCGGCGCGGAAGCACCGCTCGTTCTTCGGTTGCCGGTGATGACGGTGTGGGGACGGTTTTATCGCCATCGTTAGCCGCGATCAGTGGCGCCTTTGCCGGCGGCGCATGGGGGTTGTTCCCACTTGCTGGCGCTCTGGACACGGATTGCATCCAGGGGCTCAGCGGTAGTAGGCGTAAAACCGCAGTATTGATTTTGCGCGGCATCATCGTGTTGCTAGCCGCGGAACCGTATACTGACACTGGCAGTTTCGTCAGCCGCCGCACAGGCTGAACCAACGTTAACCTCTGTGACGGCAGTGCCGGTAGCGTTGGGAGGGTTGCCGTGAGCAATGTATACCCCCTGCACATCCGGTGTATTAATGTACCGTGCAGCGACATTCTCGCATACCGCCGGCGGCACGTTCGCTAGCGCCAGGGTAAAACTGGCGGCGTTTAGAGGCGTGCCGTCGCCAAGCGTCGCACCAGCCCACCACGGGAATGAAATACCCGCTGTTGCAGCGGAGCCAGCCGCATTCTGCAGATTCTCCGGAGCGGAAGAGTAGATTATGGCCTCAATGCTATCTCCACCGCCGACAAACGTGCTGGAATTCGCAAAGGCGCGGCGGATCGAAGTCGAAGATTGCAAAACCAGGCTGGCAACCGCATCGCCACGGACGTTGTTCATCACGCCCTGATACGCATTCACCAATCCGATCGAGGCCGCCGCTGCGACCGCAACGCCCAAAATCACCCCGAAGATCGAGATGCCCCGCCGCCGGCGACAGGGGAATGATCGGGAATCCGCCGGCGCAGCGCGAGCCCCTAGCGCCGCTGCTATCGCATCATCTCGCCGCTGCGAGTCATTGTTACAGGTTGCAATGTAAGTCATTTGTCTTTCCTTCGTTGTTTGACAAAAACACGCAATGACCAACGGTCATCGTTAAAACCCACCAGCATTTAGCTGATCAAAGACCGGCATCATCACTGATAGCAACAGGACAAGCACCACGGTCACCAAGATCAATAAGACAGCGTTCAATACCGCCATGCGGGCTCGTACATTGCTCTCTATTTTCTCCAAGCGACGCTCCAAAAACTGCCCCGCTCGCGAGATGCCGTCATCACGGTTCCATAACACGCGCAACACCACCGCAATTTCATCGTCGGGAAACCCCTGCCCCGCCGCGATCGCCGCCTGCCCTAAATTGCCAGTCTGCTCTAACGGCCGCACCAAAGCCCGGATGCGGGAGCGCTCATAATAGCCAGCAATCTTCTGCATTTCGCGTAACAGATTCGCCGTAATCGCCGTGCCATTACGACCATACTCAATCACCGAGAACAAAAAGCCCGTGCCCGACTGAAGACGCATGACCGAGAAGGGCGGAAACCGATCCGCAGTCACTCGCCCGCGGCCCGTCCAAAACCGCATCAACAACCCGAGCACGGTGATAAACGCACCAATGCCGACGAATAGCGCCAGCGGATTGTCGGCCATCGCCAAGGTCACCGTGACCGTGACCGATTGCACCAACGGCAAAGTATCGAAATCAACAATATCCGCGAGCGCCGGCAGCAGCTCATAGCCAAAAAACAAAACCAGGGCGAACAAACTAACCGTTAACAAGATCGGCATCGCAATCGCCTCAGTAAGAGCTTTGCGCAGGGCGAGACGATTACGCAGCAATCGTGCTGCAGAACCAAAGATCAAATGCGCTTCCTGTCGACCCAGGGCATCGAAGATTAACCGCTCGGGCGGCGAGATGTACGGCCCGAGCCGCTCACCGGCGTCATTGTCCAACATCCCAGCGCGCATCTCCGCGAGTACCTTCGCCCGCCCCGCTTTGCCCGCCCGCAAGTAACCGTCGATCATCGTTTCCAAGGTCTCATCAAGCGAGACCCCCGCTTCCACAACATCCCCTAACAACTGCCAGATCTCCGCTCGTACCGCCGCCGAGAACGCGAGTTGTCGCAGCAACAAAGCCACGCCAGTGACGCGGTCGCCGGAAAGGCGTGAGCCCCCCGTGCCCGCCGCCGCGCCGCCAGTCGCCCGCTGTAACGCGGCATCCAAGCGCTGGTACTGCGCCACCGCCTTGGTAAGCCAACCCACAACGCTCATGCCGCCGCCCCCGCGAGCGGTTGCGGCCCCTCAATCTCCAATAACGGCTCGGGGAGCGTTTCGTTCGTAATCAGCTCATAATCGGCTTCACCAATCGCGACCAATCGTCGCAGACGCGCCATAATCGGTACCCCGCCCATACCCCCGTCAGGATGGGCTTCGCTGGTTTCTTCCGCCGAAGCGAGCCAGTATTTTCTGGCGCCGAGCTGGTCGTGATTACCGACATATTCGCGGTACGTATCATCAAGCGGAATATACTCCGCCGTTGCTCGTCGGCCCATATAGCCCGCCCATGCCGCACGAGCCGTGTCCGCCGACGGCCCCGCCATATCGGCAAAGCCCGCTAAACATTCGTCACATCCAGTCGGATTGCGGCGGCGAAGCGTGAATGTTGACGGCGCCACTCGCTCCATGAATAGCCGATCCGATTGCAACCAATCTTCAACGATCTGCCGGGCCGCGCCGCGCAGCGGCTCCGCACAATGCGGACAAAGCTTCGGGACCAGTTTTTGTCTTAAGACCAAATTGACCACATCGGGGCCGCTCAACTCGGACGGCAATACGCCGAGGGAAATCAGCCGAAACAATACGCCCACCGCCGAGTTCGCATGCACGGTCGTGTAAATCTTGTGGCCAGAGGTCACAAAGTGTAGCACCTCGTTGACATCATCGGCGGAGCGAATTTCCGACACCATGCCAATGTCGGGATTGGTCCGCACAAAGGTCATCAGCATCTGCGTATAGTTGGCCTTCCGCTCAGCGGGAGTTTTGCCGCCACGAACGGGAAATTGAATCACCCCATCACCAGTCGCCGGGTACTCAACGGGATCCTCAATGGTATAGAGCGAGACCTGCCCGTCGCGTTCTTCGTACAAGCGTTCGAGATTGCGTACTAAGGTGGTTGATTTGCCGTCTCCCGTTGAACCGCCAATAATCACCAGACCCGCTTCCGAACGGCGCTCGGCGGCAAGAGCCTCTAAGATATCGTCTTCTAATCCCAAACCCGCAACATCGGCATAATTGCGGGCGTCCGCGGTGGGCAGTAGGCGGAGGTTCAAGAAGTTCTGCAGATCACCATGCCAAGCAATCTGGCCACGCATAGCCGCAACGCCTTTCGGCATCGCCGGTAGCTTATCGGCTTGGCCAATCGAGAACGGGGCCGGTTGCCCCTTGATTAACGTGGCTTTGCCATCACCACCATCGCGATGGCCATAGATCCAAGCAATCGCCTCTTTAACTTCATGGACTTGCCATTCGGAGCCGTGGGTAAATTCACCAGCGCCAACCTTAATGCGCAACAGCCCGTGCGTGGCACGCTCAATGAGTTTGATGTCGGAAGCGCCCAAAGCTGCGGCCTCAACTAGGACCTTTTGTAGGCGCAGTTGGCCAGAGGTTGGTCGATGCTCGACCACTGCTTCCGCCTTACGACCATAAAGGGCCGCCATTGCTGCTAAGGTGACCGCCCGACGCTCGGTTTCGGCGGGGAGATCGTAAGTCTTGCGCAGCTGGGTGAGCTCGGCGGCGATCTCCGCGGTGTGATAGGCCCGTACAAAGCATACTGAGCCGTCCGTGAGAATCGCACAAGATTGCTGAAAGGTCTCGGTGCCAATGTTAAAGGCGCCGTTCTTGGTGTGTGGCGGCACCTGCTTACCGCGCATCCCAAAACTGTTGATTAGCGCCGAAAAACTACGTCCGAGGGGCCTTTGCGAACCCCCATGCCTTTGAGTCGCGGCGGTTACCGCCGCGTCGGGATTGGATTGCGGTACCAAGGCACCGTTGCGTTTTGGCGGCTCGGATGATTGAACCGATTCTTGCGGCCGCTGGGTGCTATCAATGCCGCTAGCCGTGGGCTCGGCGGCGGCATCCTTCAGCACGAAGTCCGGAGAGGGCGGCGACGATGTCATTAACTATCCTCGGCCTTGATGCGACGCACATCCCACGAAAACTCGCCGGGCGTGGTTTCGGTGGCGAGTTCCAGCACAATGGGATCAGCATCAGAGTCCGGACGCGCGAGTTCTACGGCCGTCGCAGTCACTTTGGTGAGTTCCCAGCCATCTTGGACTTCATCGCCGACACGATAGGTTTTTGGCGGATCTAACACCGGTTGCCAGCGAATAGCCGCAGAATCGTCGGCGGCAGCGCCAGGCACCGGTAAGCCCACCTCATGGCTGAATTGCAGCATCACTTGCCATTCGCCCGCCGGATTGCGAATCACATGCACCACCGACCATTCTTCGGCGCGAATAAGCACTTCAGCCGCTGACACTGGTATGAGTTCTGTCTCATCGATGGGGAGCGGGTCCGCAAGGACCACCGGGACGGTCGTGAGCGGAATGGGAGCCTCAGCGGCGGGCGGGACCGCAAGGAGATCAGTTTCAACGGCGCGGGGCGGTGCTGCGACCGGTTCGACCTCAATGGCCGCCGTTGCCGGGATAACATCAGCCGCAGCGGCAACCGCCGTTTCGGTATCACTCTCATCACCGGCGGGAGCGGCTTGCGCGTCGCGTAACTTGCTTTCGGCGGCAACGAGCTGCTCGCGCAAACGAGCGAGATTAGCCGCCGTCTCCGGCAGCTCCGGACCGCTTTCTAAGCGGGCGATACGGCTACGCAGCCCCGCAACTTCCGCCCGCACCGCTTGGATCGGCGCCGGGATTGCCGACTCAGTCGTTGTCGGCACCGCTCTGGCGAGCCGCAGCGACGTGTCCAGTTCGGCTTGCGCCGCGAGAAACTTCGCCATGGCCTCCGCTCGTTCGGTGCAGAGGGCTAAGACCTCCCGCTCAACCGCGGCGGCTTCTAAAGGAAGCATTTCGGTCCAAGCGTCTCGCAACAGTTCGGCCGGGCAATCGCCCAAAGTCGTGCGCAGATCGGCAGGGGTCTTATCCGCGATCATACTCGCACCCAGCGGCCGCACTTGCGCCGCAATCGGTGAGGTATTGGACAGCGCGAGGGCGAGGCCCAAACCGCCGACAATCACCATCCCGACGCGGCGAGAGCGGCGCTTTTGGATGAGTGTCAACAGCCGCAGCCACTGGCGCGAGGAGAGTGGCTTAAAATGGCCAGTGGGCGTCTCGGCATGACCATTGCGCGGGCGCGGGGCGGTCATGGGGCTGGCGGGAGAATTGGGTTGGGAAGGTTTCATCGCCGGTCCTATTCAATCGGAGCCAGTGCCGCTTGCACGTGTTGCCAGTCGACATCTCTTGAACTGCCGTCGGGATACGTGATCGTCAGCGCGTGACCGCGACTTTCCCAAAGCGTCGCACGTTCCGGAGCATCGGGGCGCTGCACCACTCCGCTGTGTTGACCGAGAGGTGGTGGTAAGAACCGACTATTAGCGGGCAGACCAGCTACCGTCTCGGCAAGCGGGACTTGCAAGAGGTGATCGTGAAAGCGTGCGAGATAATGGCGGTCGAACCCAAGTTGCTGCACATTCAGGATGCTTTGTGTTGCGAGCAGGGTTGTTCCTCCTAGCACAAAATACAGTTTATCACCGTCACGGTGCAGCAGCGCTCGGTGCGACACACCTTCATCGGTGAGCCGCCAGAAGACAGCTAGTGGCGAGTAGAAAATGCCGCGCAAATTGCGGCCAGCGAAACGAAGTGAGATAAGATGTCCGCTGGTGCGGACCAGCTGTTGCTCCAAGCCATCAAGCCATGCCGTTTGTGCCGTATAGTCAGTCGACGCGGCCGCCTGATGGGGGAGGGCCGTTAGAGCAACGGCGACAGCCGCCGCTGCGACCACCTCGCTAAATCCTTGGCGCGGACGCCCCCACGCCAGCAGAGGGGCACATGTCGCGTCACACAACACCGGCCGTAATTTCGCCGGAGGGCGGGAGGGATTACTTGTCTCCAGCACGACTAACTCCTGATGCCGCGCCATCCGCGCCACGAGTATTTGAGGATTGTATGGTTGGCGTCAGAAATTCGTGCGCCGGCGACTTGATCAAGTCGGGACGCAAGATGCGATCGCCGGGATGCTGTGCGACCAGTTCTGGATACGTCCACGCAGTTTGTGCTTCGTTAATTTTGCTGCCCAACTCAGCTGCCGCCGGAAAACCCGGACACATTTCATAGACGACGCGCGGGATATGGCGTTGGAAATGGCCGAAAGCTTGATCTCTATAACGTTGCCCACGGGTAGTTTGTTTGTTGGAGTAAGTTACAAAGGCACCGGTTTGACCGTCGTAAAGATAGATAACCAAGCCCCGAATGTCGGCTCGCGTGTGGCGGATGATGCCGTGATAGAGCCTACCATCATGCTCAATCGTTCCCACCGGAAATAGCCGTCCCCTCTTATATGTGTGGGAACTCGCACGAAGTTCTTCCTCAGTGCCAAACCGTGGATAACACAAATGTACGTCGGCGTTCGCCAGATAGACACTTATTGCCGCAACGCGGTCAGGATTGCGGTAAAGCGTATTAAATTGAACTAGGATCAGCGGGCCTTCTTCCTCCAAGAGGCGGCGGTAATCCTCAGCGCGGAGATTGCCTGGGGGGTGGCGGGGGTGGGTTGGACTGCTCAACGCCTCTTTTGTCAGTGTGAGTTTTGCTTCTGCAACCGAACTCGGAACAACACCAAGCTCGGGATGAGCATCCACCGCACCGACGAGTGCTACGCTGATAGTTAACGCAAGCGCGGGTATTGTCTTACATCTGGTCATTTTGGTTCCCCTTTTTCAACGCGGTTAGAGGTCGCTAGGCAGCAACGCCTTCTGCTCTGCAACCAGTTCTGGCAACCAATTTACCACCAGTTGGTTCACCATGCGGTGGTATACTTGCCATGTGAGTTCGGGCTTGCCCGCACGATATAAGTTCGCACCCATTGCCGCGAGGGCTGCTATTCTTTCCCACTCCGGATGTTCAGGCGGAATCGCGGCAATAATCTGTGGCGCGATTTGGTAGTACATATCCGCCACCACGCGACCCTTGTCTCGCTGCAGAAGCCATTCATCACGCCAATCTTGGGACGCAACTAACAACTGCCGATCCAGAGAGTCGTAACCTAACTCGGTGAGAGCGGTGACAATGAAACACGGGCCGCCACCGCCGTCGTCAGAACTATCGTCAGAATCTCCACCATAGCCACTGGTATCAACGCCATCGTTAACACTGCTCCCTTCGTCCACGTCGCTACCGACTGGACCGCTGCTATACCCGTGCTCTCCTACAGTCCCGTCCGTCGAGTCGGTGACACCATCACCATTACGATCATAGCTGCCAGTCTGCCCGCCTTCCCCTTCGCCGCCGCCATTACCGCCGTCGGTGTTGCTGCAAACCAGATAATTCGGATTGTACTCCCCACCGCAGTCAGGGGCGCAGGTATTGGTCGTCACCGCCCAGTTGCTCACCAACTGGACTTCATCCCACCCCGATGTCGAACCGCCGTCATATAGACTGGCAGCGTCCGCAACGCTGGCACTATCGGGAAGTGCGCGGTTCCAAGCCGATTTGTTCTCGCCATCAGACACCGCCCAATCGCGGTTCTGCCAGCGCAAAGTGCGGGACTCGATAATCTCGCCGGTATGATTGGCCGGACATAGCTGCTCACGCGTCTCCGTCCCAGTAACCCAATCAAGGGCAAAGCAATCATCGTCAATATGACGAACTTCAACCTCGTCAATCGGCCAACCCGCCGGATACCGCACGGTTTGGCGATACAAGTACCGATCCCCGTAACTAAACCGAGCCCCGTGTTCTCCGGTGCAACTCGGAATAGTATCGTTGATCTCCTCACGGTCGGGAATATCAGGCGCATCAGGCGCCGCAACATCCCCAGCGGCACAGAATAAACTGGTTTCTTCCCAAATCGGATGCGGAGCCCCCGCCGCGGCGATAATGCCTAATTCGCCATTGCCCGGTCCCACGGGAACCAAATCAACGCGATACGGATCCAGTGGGTCGTTCTGCACTTCCCTAAAACGATAAGTGCGGACATGTTTACCTTCAACCGCCTGCTCAGCCAACGTCGCTGGACAGTCGGATGTCCGCACCACATCAAGGGTGCGAGGCTCGCGGCAACTACTGCCAATCATGAATAACCCATCCTCATCGGTGGTTACTGATGGTAGGCCATTCAAACCAATCAATGCCTCACCGCGCTGCGCGTGATCAGAACCATCCTCGTTGATCGCCCTCTCAGGCACAATATAGACTTGGTTCTGTCGTTGCCACATTAACCGTCGGGAACCGATCTCATCGGCATTGGTGCACGGCTGCGTCACGCGCCCCTCTTGGCGGCGTTGCGACAGCCCAAACGACATCGCTAAGGCGTCAACAGGCACCGCCGCAGTAATACACGCCTGTATCGTCGGATCGCTCGAAATTGCCCGCGCCGAACCATCCGCTTGCTTTAAGAGATGTGCCGCGGTCACCACGCCCGGAATCTTATCGGCAAACGAGTTCGGACCGCCATCACGCTCTAGCCACACGCGAACCGCCCGTTGCACCATCTCCGGTTCCCAACGGTCGCGTACCCGCGTCGGATCCAGCCACACCACCAGAACTGCCGTGCCGCCAATCGACCCACAGGCTCGCGCACGCACTGCGTCGCGCCAGTCGGTGGGGATCGTGCTGTTTGCTAAAACGCCACCGGCCCACAACCGCGTCGCATAACCAAGAGTGGCGAAGGTATTATCAATCGCCGTGAGTACCGTGCCGTCCGTATAGCGCCAAGCGGCGACATCGGTATTGGTTTGCAGATAGGCGGTCAGGTGCTGCCAAACGGGCGGCGGTACCACATTCAGGGCGATCCGCAGTTGGTCTCGCGTTGCGCGCACCACATTCGCGTAATTCAAAGCCATCGACCGATCCGCCTCACACGCAGCCTTCGCCGAACCATCATCACCAAGGATCAATTTGCCATCAGCATTCACCCGCGGCTTTTCACAATCAATACCTAACGCGCGATCTTGTGCGGATGTCGCTAGTGGTGCCAAGAGCAGCAAGAGCAGAGCCAAAGCGGCACCAATAACGGTGCGCGAGCGCGGCGAGAGTCCTTGTGGCAGCTGTGCCGTGGGCTTCGTCAGCAGCCGCGCAGCAAAGTTCTCCGGAGAGCGCTGGTGCCAGCCGCGGCCCATCATGATTGTCCACTTCATCCGTTGGTCTCCAATTCGGTAAACATGGTTGCCGGCAGGGTTCGGGTCGCAATCGGCTCAAGGATCAACTCACCGGGATGCTCAATGCGGACTGGCGCCAACGCCCCGATTAAACCAGCGCGTTCTAAAGCCGTGGTAGGTCGCGTATCGCTGGTAATAATGAATTGTTCGTTCTTAAGTAAGACCGCGTTTGGCGTATCGAGCCACAAGGTCGCGAGCTGGGCTCGCAAATTTTGCCAATCAAGCGAACCGTCGGGCAAAGACGCCATTGCCGGGTCCGACGGATCGGTAGGGTCACCAGATTCACCAGCTGTCGCCTTGGTAAGCGGAATATCCGCCTGCCGCCAAAGCGTCAGTCGCCCCCTATCCTGTGTATTTAACTCAACCTGATGATCCCAGCGAGCAATCACCTGATTCGCCGCCGCCACCGCCATCACCTGATTGCGCCCTGGCGTCGGCACAAACTCTTGCCAAATCATCATCGGCTGCGTTGGGCGCGGATCCCCTGCTCCACGAGCCGCCACACCGTCGGTGCCGATGGGAGTTACTGGTGCATTGTGCATAAACGCGAGACGGGACGGTAAATGGGTCGGCAGCGCACAGCCGCTCGTCACGACTTCCCAGCCAATAATGCGCGGCCACCAACTCGCTAAGCTCACTTCACAGTTCGCGGCAAAACCGCCGCGCTCCGGCATGACGGTTACATAATCAATCGGCGGCGGTGGGGCCGGCGTAAAATAGGCCTGCGCTAGCGGCACTAATACCACAGCGACAACCATACTGGCCGCCGCCAACAGCCCAACACCGCCAGCGAGCCGCGGTGAAATCTGCCACGGGGTCGCAAAGCGCTGTCCGTCACTCGTCGATGCCAACGGCACATCATGCAACGGGATGTTGCGGGCAACGTGGCTAAAGCCGGTAATCATGGGCCCGCGGTGGGTGTCGGCCGCGTCCATCGCTGGTCTCGTGGGCAGCCACCGAACCGCTAACCCTGCAATCTCTACAATCTCTAAATGTGCCTGTAACGCCGCCAAACATTCATCGGCAGTGTCGAAGATTTGCTCAGTACCTGGTCGTGGTACCACCTTTGCTGTCGCCTCACTATTGAACGGCTTCTCAATATCGGCTATCGCCAGCCACACAAGCGGGCGGCCATCAGCGTTGGGTACCTCGGCGATAAATGCCCACGGGCCTTCACAAGTGACAACCGTTTGCTGCAAAGAATTTGCAAGTGAGAGCAACAGCGAGCCGACCGGTTTTTGGCTCGCCGCGACGGCAGGCGCCACCGCTATCGTCGCCCGCCGACCATGTTGGCGAACGATCATGTGGTTTGCTTGACTGATACGAAGATATTCCGTGCTCGGCGCGATCTCCCAGTGCAGCCCCGCGAGTAACTTACAGCCGTCCGGTGCCGTCAGGAAAGGGTAACCGCTCCCGACTGACGGCACCGTGGCGGGCGTACTGCTCGCCGCTTCTTCTCTCGGGGGAGAGACGTGATCGCGGCGCAAGGAAGGCAACGGCAATTGGTTCCAGTAGGCTCGCAATCGTTCCGTTGCCAGAGCCGTCATTGTTCTCTCCGAAACGGCTCGTCTCGTAGCGCGGTCATCGGCATCGGGCTGTAACCACGCATCTGTTCGTATAGCTCTTAAGGGTGCTTGGGAGTCGCTCATGCGCGATCCTCGCGATCAGCAATCAAGGTCGGGCGCACCATCACGACAATGCGTACCTTGCGATACTCCGCCTCAGTCTGGCCGCCGAGGCCAATCCGACGCAATATGTTGGTGCCGGAGTCCGCACGGGAGGCCGCCGTCTGATCATACCCCGAAATCACCAATGTCTCACCCGGCGAGAGGACCGTCTGGTTGCGGATCTCACGGTTTTCGACCGTCGGTGCCTGAATGAGGTTACCAGTGCGGGCCGAGACATCGGGATCAAACCCTTGAAATGCCCGTTGCGTCACCTTGAGCGCTAACTGGATGCGGCGTTCTTCAATCAGACGCGGCAGCGTGACTAATGATAATCCCGTAGTGAGATCGGCGATCTCATAAGTAATCCGGCCTTCGTCAACATCGCTATCTCCCCGCTCGATCTCCACGCTTCTGATAAAGGCGCGTTCGGTCGTCATCGTAATCGGCGTCACGACGCCCGACTGTGCGACCGAGGAGGCGAGGCGATAATCCACCACGGCGCTATCTCGTGCTAGCGCTTCAAAACTCACCGCATCGTTGCCGGAAATGATTTGCACGCCGTCGGTTACGACTCCCGCCGTCGGCGAAAAGCCAAACCGACCGCCAATGCGGTTGGGAAGATTGTTGCGGGTGCCCGCCGTCGCATTAAAGATCAAGCCCGAGCCAAACGTGTCGGCCTTATCAGAATCAATGAAGTAAATCGCGACATCAAGCCCAATGCGGGTATTCGCGGTCGCAACAACGTCGTCTAATACGGCGCGGACAGCTTTGTGTACCGACGGCGGGCCAAAAACATCAACCCGACCCATTTCCGGTGCGAGCGTGACTTGTGCGGGCGGCGGCGCAAGCGACGTTAGCCTCGCCTCCAGATCCGCCCACCCGTCGAGGGTGCGTGAGGACGCCACTTCAGCCCCGGACTCGTCACTGAAGGTATCTTCGAACGAAGTGGTGCCGAAGGGTAAGGCCACGCGCCAAGTGGCGCGCTTCATGCGATCAATAATAATGCCCGTGCCGTCATATTCCCAGGCAATATCCATACGCGCCGACATACGATCAAGAAGTGCCGACAGCGCACCTTCATAGTTGACGGCCATCTTGGTGCCGATCGGCACCTCGACCACACTGTCCTCAAGGACATAGCGCGTGCGGATTTTAATCGGAATGTCGGTCGCCGCAGTAATCGCGTTCGCAATCGTGCGCACATCCGATTGACCTGATATTTTAATCGCGAGGCCTCGCGCCCCCTCCACCGCTCGCGGCAGAGGCTGGCCAGAAACTTCCCCGCGTTTGACCTGGACAGCCGCACCATAAAACGGCTTGTTTTCGTGATACACGCGGCCATCAAGTTGCGCCCGCAGGAGTTCGCGCTGCGCGGACGTGAGTTGCGCTCCTTCCTCAATGCCGAGATCGGTCGCCTTGCGGATGGCGGCGTCACAACCGACGAGCCCGCTTACCGCGAGTGATAGGGCTGTTGTTATAATAACGGGGGAGCGTTTCATAGCGGCCCGCCTAAGCGCAGGACCGCATTCGGATAAATTCGCACCCGCGGCGGGGTCCCGTCATGCGCCATACCCGCGATCAGTTCATCAACCGCATCTTCAAATTCGGCGCGGAGGCGAATCGGCACACTCAGTTGCCAAGCATCGGTGCTCGCAACAATCACGGTATAGCCAGCCTCTTTGCCCCAGCGCTTGATCACATCGGCCAAAAATTCGTCTTTCTTGGCCGTCCACAGCGGCAGAGTCGGCTTGGGTTTGACCACCGCGGTAGCTTTAGCCACCTTGCGATCCGCGCCGGCCGTTGGTACCGGTGGCGCGGCTTGTTGCTGAAGATCTCGCGGGCCAGCTGGTTGGCGGTCGGTCTTCGCGGCCGGGCGATTGCCACCAAAGATCCACCAGCCACGGCGGGGCTTTTTGGGTGGGGCGACCACGGGGTTGTCGCCAGTGGCAACTTGCGTACCCGCAGCGCAGGGTAACTTGATCGTTTGACCCACCTTGAGAGCCTCGGGCTTAAGGTTCGGATTAAGCCGGGCGATCTCCCGCCAGCGTTTGGAATTACCCAACTGCTGTTGCGCGATACGACTATAGGTATCGCCAGCGCGAATAATAAGCGTACAGGCGGGCAACCCCGAACCCGCCGGTACGCGGCCCACCGCCGAGGGAGGAGTCTGGCGGGTGGTGTCTGCTAATGGCGTCGTGGTAATCGTGTCAGTTGTTCTTGCCGCGAACTGCGGTGCCGTCTGTTGCTCAGCTGCCGCCGGGCGGGAGATCACCGGCACATAGGTCTGCCAGTCGGGACAACGGATCAAATTGGCGATTGAGGATGGGGCGGGAACGGGTGGCAGTGCCGCACTCAAAGCGGGTGCTATGC
The DNA here is from genome assembly GCA_026709985.1 of Aestuariivita sp. Taxonomy (GTDB): domain Bacteria; phylum Pseudomonadota; class Alphaproteobacteria; order Rhodobacterales; family Rhodobacteraceae; genus JAPORY01. The sequence continues at coordinate 88,462 of JAPORY010000065.1, forward strand.
CAACTGCTACGGCAGTCGCAACGGCGACACTTAGGCCTCTGGTCAGGGCGGCAGCGCGGGCCCGAAAAAAAGGAGCTTGACAGAGGGGGGGAGTTCGAGAGTACAAGAGCGTCCATGGTCTACCAAAACGCAATATATTCTCTGGCACCTCATCCCAACAGGCGCGGACGCGATCCCCGTCTAAATCGGCGCATGGGATTGCGGGATAGGCGGTTAGGGGACATACTCTCCGTGCGATGACAGACTGACTTATCCGCAAACATGCCAAGTTCGTTGCGCAGTCGCGAAATCACCAGATCGGCGGCCTTCGGCGATATGTCGATCCCAACCCATTCACGGCCTTCATCCTGCGCCGCAATGCAGGTAGTAGCGCAGCCGCAAAACGGATCAAAAATTACATCCCCCTCATTACTGCTGGCGCGAATGATACGCCTCAACAATTTTGTTGGTTTCTGCGTTGGGTAACCGACGCGTTCACCTTTCGGTATGTGTGCTCCCGCTCCAATATCGCCCCACCAATCTGGGCATAATTTACCCTTTTCTACCATCGAGAAAGTATCTACTTTGCCGTAATCTTTCCCTAGCATAACGCCTCCCTCGTTATGCAAGCCATCTTTGTGGGGCACCCGAACGGCCTCGTAGTTGAAGAAAGCCTCGCTTGTACGAGCGTAATATAAAATACAATCATGCTTTCTTACAAACCAGTTGTGGGTGTTAGACGGTCCAGAATAGCACCATACAATTTCGTTTTTAAATTGTTTATGGCCCCAAATCGCGTCCATTACCAATTTCAAGTAATGACTCATCGTGGGATCACAGTGAAGATAAATGCTACCTGTTGGTTTGAGTAACCGGTGAATTTCTAGCAACCGCGCCGCCATGTAGATGAGGTAAGATTTGTCGCTGTCGGTCATCGCCGCTTGGATTACGCGCCAGAGACGAGAGTGCTTGGCTTCGATCAAGTCGAGCCAAGCAATGTCAATATCATTGAGTGTCCAGGTATCCTTGAATTCGGCTCCAGCAGCTTGGGATCCTATCGGGGCTGCATAGTTGGTTTTGGAATTAAACGGCGGATCGAGATAGATGAGATCGATAGAAGCCGAATTCATCCCCCGCATTATGGGTAGATTGTCACCGGTCCAAATCGTTTGATGCGCGAAGTTGGGGGGGGGGGGCAAATTAGTCATTGATAAATTGATATTTTTTGGAGGTAGTCCGGGCCGGTCACCAAAAGAGTCACGAAACGCACGTGCGGCACTTACGTGGGGGCAAATACTTGAGATCAGCGCAATCTGACCGGATTTTTCCGGTTTTCGTAGGTTCTGCTGCTAAACGGAAGTCACGGCTCAGGGGGCATTTGCAGTTAATGTTAGCATTACGGCCATTGCGCCAAGGATGATCGTAGTGCAGGCTAAGGCGAGCCCGATCGTCCACCGCAAATTGTCTTTGTCGCGCTGTGCAGCTTCCTTGTCGCGCTCGGCCATTTTCTCTGCCAAGTGCGATATGTCGGTGCGGTATTCCGCTTGCTTTGTTTCCATCCGTTCCTCCAGTGCCTTGACCTCACCCTCCAGCTTGGCAATCGCCAGTGCGTTGTCGCGTTCTTCCGTCATTGATACATCGTGCCCGCTTCATCTGCCGCGATTAACTTGCTTCAGTCACCACACTGGATTTGAGCCCGGCGACCCGCAGGCGTTCAGGCCGCGAGCATTGCCACGAATCTGGCGTTAGCATACAGTCTACGAAAAAGAGCGCAAGCGTTTAATGTTAGTCGAGCCTGTGGTTGGTGATCGCATGAAGGGAACTTCTGGGGCGATAAAAACATCCGGAAAGCCGGCAATTTCTGCGAGCCACTCTGGCAGCAAATTCCCCTCGTCGAATCTTTTCGGGCACGTAATTACGGGCGGTTTGGTACCTTGCTTTATCGAACAGACCCCACCGCGCTTGTTGCACGGGGGACGCCCCCGCTGAAAAGGACAGCTAGGGGCCGGTTCATGGGCCAGCGCACAGCGGGCCAGTTTCTGACGGTCTTTGACCGACAGCCTCTCGAATGGTCTGCCGAACCACTCGGCAATTCCGTAACGAGGCGTCATGCGAATATCGGTTCTGGTGTAATGACCAGTTCGGTCATTTGGTTGTGATGACCATTTTTCATCGCCAACTGCACGGCACAGAAATCAAATTTTTGTACGAGAGCTATAATCTCTGGTGCGGCGTCATAAGTCATCAGAAAATTGCACTCGTGCTCTGCGAGCATTGCGAACAATGCTTCATGGTCCACTTTGGAGTGTTTGTACAAGCGGGAGCCGGCCTTCTTGCCGCCCGACGCCGTATAGGGCGGATCAATGAATACCGCCGCGGACCTATCCTGCTCTTGGAGTAAGTCTGGCAACAGCCTCATTCCGTCGCCCGCAATAAACTGGATGCGAGCCGCATACTCCTGAATCTTGTTAAGTCTTGTCGCGATTGTCTCCGGATACCATCGGGAGCCAACCCCCTTGCCGTTCTCCCCTGCCCGCCAGAACGATGCGCCGGGCGCGAGTACTCCACCACGGCGAGTTCGGTTCAGCACGAGGGTTCTAAAGCCATGCTCAGCAACGGTTGCGGGCGAGGATTGCTCAATCTCGCGCAGACGATCCAGCGTCGGTTCGAACTCGCTAATCCAATCCCTCAGAGTAGCACCGCTTTCCAACGCCGAACGCCAGAACGCCGCGACGTCATGGTCAATCTCAATCATCACTGCCCTAGACGCCAAATCCTCCATAATTGCCGTCAGTGAAACAATTCCACCGCCAGCGAACGGTTCAATGATGATTTCTGGCGAAGTACGGCTCAGCCATTCCCGTATGTGCGGCACTAACCAAGTTTTGCCACCCGGATAGCGCAGCGGACTGCGTTGTGGCACCGACGCAACATTGGCAACGGTGACACGAGAGATCGGGAACTGTATGCCTGTAAGGAGTGCAGCGTTAACCATAACGATTCCTCACTAGTTGGGCGGCGACAGCGCATCGACAATCATATTGCTGCGCTTCAGTAACTGCCCGAGGCAGGTGATCGGATGTTTGTATTGCATGGCAGCTTTTCCTCAGGTTGCGAAATTCGTTTCTGGGATTGGCGGCGCGTGCCTCGTCCATTCGCCCTTATCATCACTACGGCCGTTTCGGCGTTTTCATCACTACCTACTTTTTAGGGCGGTTGGCAAGCACCCTCGGAAAAGCCGATTTTGGTATCTTTGCCGACGAATGAACACATCACTTTTTGCAATTTTATGGATCTCATCATTTTTGCATTGTATTTCCTGAGGCGAAATACAATGACTAATTTGTTGCAATAGTGATAGTTTTTCTTCCCCCACCCGATTTTCTTTGAATTTGCGTTAATGCCACCTTCCAAGCACCCCAGAACTATTGGTTATCTTCGGGTTTCGAGAGAGACTCAAGATCTTGAAAAGAACAAGGCTGCCATTCTGACTTTCGCCAATCGTGAAGATCTTGGACGGGTCACCTTCATAGAAGAAACGGCGTCTGGGCGGATCGCTTGGCGAGAGCGGAAGATTGCAACGGTCATTGAGCAATTGGAAGCCGGTGACGCATTAATCGTCAGCGAACTCTCTCGTCTAGGTCGCTCAATGCTGGAATGTATGGAGATACTATCAAGAGCCGCCGCTGCGAGTATTCGCGTTTATGCCGTGAAAGGAAACTGGCGGCTGGACGAGAGCATACAGAGCCGCATTATCGCTATGGCTTTCGCGATGGCGTCTGAGATCGAACGCGATCTTATTTCTGCGCGAACAAAGGAGGCACTGCGAGTAAGAAAAGCTGCTGGTCTACCGCTGGGACGCCCGAAAGGCCCGGGAAAGAGTAAACTCGACCAGTATCGTTCGGAAATAGAAGCCTTGCTTGTTAATGGATCTACGCAGAAGTTTATCGCCCAACGTTTTGGAACGACGCCGGGTAACCTCGCGAACTGGCTGAAGAAAAATGGCGTCAAGCGATCGCCCCACAGTACTATGGAAGTAGAGATCACCAATTGAAGACGACAAGGACGATGATCGCATTTGATGTGAAGACGACATATCGGCGGGAGGGACAAACCCGCTTCAGCTATACCCTAGGTAGCTATACCAGCTACATTCGGCCCGAGACAGAAGGTAAGAACATCGTCTTTCCCTACAGCCACTACGGCCAGCACTGGATTATCGGTTTCGTATATAAGCGGTCGGAGGGGAAGCGGGACACAAGTGGCGGCATCTATTCATTCGAGACGCTGCCGGAAATCGCTATCCCGTTCGACGATGTTGAAGTCTTCATGCAAGAGAAGTGGCGGATCGCCGGAGATCGGGCTGGAAGCGGAGGCCAAGCGGCAAGATTAACTCCGACGGCATACGCTCAAATTTCAAAATGAATTATGGATGAGTGGTTCTTGTCCAAACAATATTGGATTAGCGAGCTCTTTCGCACCATCAAAAGAGGTAGGGCTGAATGATATTGGATGTTTCTGTCGACGACTTGCCGGGAAACCCCGAGAAAGCGTTCTGCGAATTTGAGACTAAGGTAAGGACGGCCTACGAAAATCAAGAGGCGGCCAATAGTTACGATGATATGGGTAATTTTGTGTCTGAAGTATGCTATGCGTCGCGTAAATCGTATGTGGTAAGAATTCTCGCATTCCTTGACCTAAGAGCGATAACCTATGCAGACGAGCCTCGCATTCGCGACATAACCACGCTTGACGGCGAAGATTTTATGGAAACATTTGGCCAGTTTACACTTGGAGTGGAACGTTTGATCACCACATTTCAGCTAAGAAATGACAGTCAGACTGGGACTAAGATTGCGATTGCGATTTCGTATAAAGCCGAAATCGGTAGATACCTCAAAAAAATCCGCGAAATTGTTCGTCGGGAAGTTAAAGCCGTTCACAAGCGCGATAATATTTTTGCGAAAATTGCAGCTTTGCAATCCGAGGTTGACCGCGACCAAACCACGATTGATGCAGCCTTTGGTAGGGTCATCGACTTGAGTAAAGTAATTGGAGAGGTAGCCGAGAACATAAAACCAGTGATCGAACTGATGGACAAAATAAAGCGAATTTTCTGGGAGGGCACGGATAAGGTCAATTTGCTACCGAAACCGCCAAGCCCCATAATGCTGCCGAAACCAAATTCGAATGCTCCGTCGAAGGATGCATCTGATGATATTCCAGTTGACGAGGGAAGTTGACGGCAAGGTATCGCCACCGATGTTCCGATGAGCATGCCCGATGGACGAATTCCTCGCAGAACCGCAACAAGGTCAACTCGCTCGGCACTTTGCTGGTGGTTTTATTACAACGCCATTGATGAGCGAAACGCTTCGGCAGCGGTCACTGCAGATCGAAGTCCTACACAAAGGATCAGTCGTCAATAATTCTCGCAAGACAAGTAATCATGGCACAACAGACGGCGATCGAATGGACGGAAACGACATGGAATCCAGTTACGGGTTGTATCAAGGTCGGTCCGGGTTGCGATAATTGTTACGCTGAACGGTTCGCGGAGCGTTGGCGGGGCACGCCAAATCATCCGTGTGAGCAAGGTTTCGATCTTAAACTTTGGCCCGATCGTTTGAATCGCCCGGCGCGGTGGAAGCAGCCGCGTATGATCTTTGTCAACTCAATGAGCGAACTCTTTCATAAGGATATCCTGCAAGATTTTGTCGACCAAGTGTTTACGGTCATGGAAGCGGAGTCTCGGCATGTCTTCCAAGTTCTCATCAAACGCAGTTCTCGTATGCGAACCTATGTTCAACGACGCTATGGGAACAATTCCGTACCAAGTCACATCTGCTAGGTGTTTCGGTCGAAAACGCCGCTCATACCAGTCGCATTGACCATTTGCGGGGAATTAATTCGCCGGCGCGGTTTATTTCGTTCGAACCCTTGCTTGGTGACGTCGGTCATATTGATCTCGCGGGAATAGCATGGGCGATAGTCGGCGGTGAAAGTGGACCGCGGGCTCGACCTATGCACTATGAGTGGGTGACGGCGATTCGCGAGCAGTGTCACACGTCTGGAACCGCATTCTTTTTTAAGCAGTGGGGCGGTGCCCGTCCGAAATCCGGTGGGAAAGAGTTGGACGGCGTTGAATGGAACGGATTTCCGTAGAAGATTGTCACCGACGACCTGCTTAAGAGGTCGAAAATGGGAAAAAACCTCCAAATTGCGCTAGAAAAGGTGCTCTAGCGTTGAGCTCGTTGCGAGTGGCAAGGGTATTTCCCACGAGCGACGCGAGAGAGCACTTCTCGCGCCCGGTTTTCCGCCGGCGGGTTTTGCTTGTTTTTGCGCGGTCGGCGTCTAGCCGAACCACTGCGGTGGGGCCGATTAGGCCGTTAAGAAGCCGAAAATTGTTAGACCAACGCCGACAATCGCGATCATCGCAAAGATCAACCGGGTCTCACGCTGGGCCATGTCGGCGCGCAGGCGATCCATCGCCCCTTTGTTTTCCTCAAGCCGAGTATCGATCCGACTTTCCATTGCTTCGTTCCTTGCTTTGATTGCCTCAATCTCTCCGCGGAGTTCGCCTTTCAGCTCGGCAATCGCCAGTGTGTTGTCGCGCTCTTCCGTCATAGTTAAATCCTACTTATCCTTTATAGCCCTCAGGACTTTAGGTCAAGCTACTATCAATATTTTGCTTTAATTCAGCAAGTCCTGAAACATCGACGGCGATACCTTCACCGGCGATTCAGCCAGAAATCCCTCCAGTTCCTCTTCAATCAGTCTCGCAATCGAAGGATCGTCGTCCTTGCGTGCCAATAGCCAAGTGCCGAGCAGAATTTGCCGATGATTCCGTGCCCGCGCGTCCTCAGGAGCCGTCTCTTTATTCGCATCGCTTACGCCGCCGTCGTGCGGATCGGCGAGAAACCCAGCTAAGATCTCTAGGTTTTTGGCGGCAATTTTAGGATACGGATGCTCGCCCAAATATTGCCGAATATCGACGGCGAGGCGGCGATGCAGTTCGGGCTTATGACGACATTGAGCAACAACAAACCCGCCGAGAATAGCTTTAATGCGGACGCCGCTACTTCTTGTTTTCGCCAATATTCGACTACGCTTCTGTTTTAGCCGATCCCACTGGGATGCTGGATAGCTATCCATAGCGAGAATGGCCTCCAAGCCATTCATCATATCCGCAGTTAGGATCCGGACTTCAAACCATCCGGCCTCGCCGGTCATGAAGATGAAATCTTTTTCCGCCTTTGATAAGGCGCGAGCGATTTCGGCCTCTAATCTCTGTAGCTCACCCAATTCCTCAGTGGCTCCCGACGCCGACCCCTGCGCGTCGTTCATCACTTTCAGCCGAGCATTTACTTCAGCGGCACCGATTTCGAATTTCTGGAAGCGTTTGGTCAATGACGATCGGCGAGCTGATGGCCGCGGCGTTGCCGTGCGAATGGCCTTTAATCCCGCGCACACCTCTAACTTTGGAATACGGTAGTCAAACCATCGCACCTTATGTGCCGCCCTAATTTGTCGCCGCCGCTCTTTGAAAAACCAACGCGAAAGGTCACCCTCTAGTTCGCGGACGTCATCCCTTTTCTCGTCACTGTCTGCCAAAGCGGTCTCTCCCTGCACCATTATTCGCTGTGACAATCGGATCAATGACGAGGAGGGGGCGCCACCAGCCTTGGATACTCTCGGGATCGACTGGCCCCAGTAATCGGCTATCTAAAGACTTTTGAGTATTGCCGCGAACAATAAGTCTGCCGTCGGGAAGGGTTCGCTCAATACGCTTAAGGATCCGCGTCGCCATCGGCTGTTCTGGCCGACAATAGTCGCCATACGATATCATCATGCGGTGGCTTTGAGCGAGGCAAAAACTCACATAGGAAGCGTCTTCGGGAGTGCTTCGCAGATACACCCCGCGAGGCACCGACGGCGTCGCATTGCCGATGATGACACCATTTCCAACCGCCGCGTTCACGGCTACTGTTGCCAGCCCGAGCACCGCAATGAGCACTAAACTCCATACGGGAACGCTAATTTGGCGACCGAATACAACATCCAAAGTCGGCATCGAAATCTACCTCGATGGGGATCCTGTTGGCATTCCGCGTAGCGTCCGTCGCAGGGCGTGTAATCGCCAGCGCAACTTTGAGGTGAGACGCTCATTGTGATGCCACGCCGATGTTTGTAGGCGGGTTTGCGGATGCGCCATGAACCATTGCCACCGCACGGCCAATCGACCGAATAGCGTTTCAGCGCACGGCGGCGTCGGGGGTAGCAATTCGTTACTCCACGGCGTTAGATTTTGCGGCCATCGGTATGGTTTGATAGCGGCAGTTTCCCGGTTGGTTCGAAGTCTGGCAATGACTTTAGAGAACAATAGCGTCTCAGAGGACGTATACAGGATGTCTTCTTCAGTGATGCCTGATAATGCCGACCAAACAACACCGTCCGCGTCGCCTTCGTGCGGTGCGGCCACAGTATTGCGGCGCGGCAGGCGCATAGCGACCACGTGGCACAATTTTCGCAGGCATTCGCGGTACATCGGCTCAGAGCGCCAAGGATAACTGCGACTTCGACGGAAACCGTGTTGGGTGTAACTCCGCCTCCAGCTCTTTGGCCACGGGTTGCCAAGCATTCAGGCTGTTGCCGCTGAAACTCGCCGCCATAATGTTCGTTAGTCCCTGTCGGTGCGCACCGTTTGGATCATTCATGGTGAAGGCATTCATATCAGTTGGCGTCTCGCCCGAAACAATCGCCTCGATTTCTTTATGCGTAAAGGCACTGAAGATGCGCCTCAGCAACGCATCAGCTTCGTCTTTCGCGGGCACTTTGTTGATCGTCGGTAGGGTCGCAGCAAGGGTATTGCGTTCGTCAATCAATTCTTGCGGCTCTCGCAATCGCCCCGTCAAGAAAATATCTTCGAGGGCATTGCGCACGGGCCGATTGGGCGGCGCGACCATAAAGGGCATCGCATTGATTTTCCCAATCGTCACTTCTTCAGCCGTTGGTTGTGGTTTGGCGTCATTCAAGCCAGCCCAAACCGTGGCTAGCGAGGCGTCATAGAAATCCTTCACACTTTCATGCGACAAGGGTAGGGCATGTTGCCGAGTGCGACCGGCCTGAGCGTAGTCAAACTGCTCTTGATCAAAGCGTTGAAAAGCCGGTCCTCGAGGATCCCGCAGGACGGCTTCTTGGGCCAGCTTTTTCTTGGCCTCGTAGAACGCGCGGTGCATGACGATACGATCCGTGATCGTCTGCGCTTTTTGGAGGATTTTCGGATCCTCAAATTGAGGAGCCAGTATCGCGAAGGAGGCGATATCATCTATGAGATTGTGCGCGTGCACTGGATCTCTAGCGGGGATGCGTTCGGAAATCGCGGCCGCGGCGACAATGGCAAAACGCTTGCAATCGGTCTCAGGTTCGGGGATTGGCCCTTTGCTGGTAGCGATTGCTGATCCTTTATCCGCTTCTGAAGTGCCAACGCAGAACACCTGATAAACTCTCCGAGGTGATAAGTTCTCTAAATCGCGGTAACAATGGCTCCTTCTGATCAGAATAAACCTCTCGGCGCCCAGTGGCGCCCCGTGCAGGACTTAAGACTAGACTACCAGTTTTTACAGCATGCCGTTGCTCGCAAAGCAGCTGCACGATGACAGACCTTACGGAAATAGCTTGAGAATCCGTCTATTGACCGTCGGCCCATGGACATCTGGTTGCTCGAACAACGGCGTGCGTTTGCGATTGAAACCGGGTAAATTGAAGGATTGTATCAATTACGGCGCGGTGTGACAGAAACACTCATCGCGGCAGGATTTGACAATGTGCGGGCCGTGCATACCGCTAATGCAATCAAGAATAATACGATAAAGGGCCTTCTGCAAGATCAGGAGAAAGCCTTGGAGATGCTTTTCGCGCATGTGAAGGACGACCGGTGACAGCGTCAGAGATAAAGGAATGGCATGCATTACTCACGCGGTATCAAGTCTCCGTAACGGGGTAACAAATCAGGGGAATCGCTCTGAGATTCTTGTACGGAAAGGAGAATGGAAAATTCGTCCGAGTAATCCGCGCCGTCGGGATGGATATGTCCATGAGTATTGTCCACCCGAGCAGGTTGCCTCCGAAATAGAAAATTTCTCCGAACTCCGCCGCCGAAACCCTTAACCCATATGGCCGTTGGCGAAGTCTTGGCGTGGCAAGAACAGTTGCGCCGGCAAAAAACCGTCTCAACCGCGGCCGGCGGCTATCAAATCATCTATCCGACGCTGTCGCGCTTGGTGCGCAAATATGGCATTGATCCCAAGCGCCAATTTGATGCAGCGTTACAAGATCATCTCGCGCGATTGCTCCTCGCCGGATGTGGCCCCCGCCCGTCCCCGCGCCATACCAAGGCGCATCCGCGTTTTGGCAATTGTCTCGCGTCGATTTGGGCCTCGCTCCCGCGCACGGCGGGCCCGCGGCAAGGCTATTCGGCCCAACACGGAATTGCCGGCAACAAAGCCCTCACCACACCTGCGGTAATGCTTGCGGTACTGGCCGGCGAAGCGATGGCACCGCACCGCCTTCGCCCGGCGCGCCCCGCCTCGCCCGTGACCATCCGCCCGCGCCATACCAAGCGTTTGGCTTTTGACGCTGTGCGGATTGCCGATGCCAACGCCGCGATGCGCCGCTCTTTAAGTAATGATCAACTCACGCCCTCGGTACATAAATGGGCATCTGATCCCTATGCGGGTGAATAACATGAACGCGCGACCGACAGCACGGTACTCAACGGTGCCAGAGTTCGGGCGGGTGTGGCGGCTTTTCGGCATCATCGGTGACGCGACCTTGGCCTATGCGGCATTATTCGTACCAAAGGTCACGCTCGCGTGGTTAATCATACCGCTAGCCATGGGCATTGCCGCGTCCTGCCCCCGTACCAAAGCGGCGATGATGGGCGTCACCTTGGTTTGGCCGGTCTCGGTTTGTAGCCTCGGGTTAATCAATCTTGGTGAATCGGTGATTGTGATCACTATTGGTGCCCTCTTGCTCCTTGGTGCCGTTGTTGCCTTTGCTGGCGTTGTTGGCGTCACGATCACAACGCTCGGCTTGCTGACCATACCGATTTTCCCAGCGTCGCCGCTCTTGGTGCTCGCGGCCCTAGTGCAGACATTCTCCTACCCGATCATCGGCTTCGGGGTCTTGTTGCTCTTGGCCCTCGGAATTGAACTCCGTTGGCTTTATCGCCGAAGCTATCCCCCTGCCCCATCACCCTCATTGCCTGATCTGGCAATGCGGGACATTTATAAGCTGGCAACGCGGCATATCTATAGGACGACACTGAATGTGCTATTCGTCCTTGCCATACTTCTAGCGATACTTCAGGCGCAGTTTGCCGAGTTGCGATCGCTCCGCGTTCAGCCAATGGGTTGGCTTGCTGTTGACCAACCGCTGGCCATTTCCGAATACGGCTCTCGCCTCAAACTGCGCGACGCGATTCGCGACCGCACCTATCCGAATAGTTTGGTCATCCTGGGCGAAACCATGATGGAGGCTGAAGACACGGCGACCACCAAAAGAAAAGAACAATGGCACCCGAAACCAAAGTGGTGGTCGGTCTTCAATGTCGAGCAGATTGCCGGCCTACCGGAGCACTTTTATGTGGTGCCCGATAATACCCGTCAGTTGGGCGTTGAAAAAGACCCGAAGTTAGACGCGTTTTTTGCTGCCACGGGCGTCGAGATCGTCGAACATGTCGACCGAGCGGCATATTCCCCGAAAGAGGATCGCGTGTTTATGCCCGCGGTCGAGAAGTTCGCGGATATCAACCAATTTTATGCCACACTGGCACACGAGATGATCCACTGGACCGGTGCCAAACATCGCCTTGCACGCCCGCTGGCCGTCAAGAGTACTGTCGAGTATGCAAAGGAAGAAGTGCTTGCCGAAATAGACAACGTGTATCTGTGTTACCAACTCGGTATTAAGCCGGACTTTCCGCAGTCAGCAGCCTACATTAAGGAATGGAAGGAACAAGTAAAAAAGTCCAAAGAAATTATTGCCGAAGTCGCAACCGCCGCCCGCGCCGCTACCGACTATATCATTAGTTTGGCACCTGAGCTATTCGAAGAAATCGTCAAGGAAAACACCCGCAAGGCTGAAGAGCGCAGCAAAATGGCGGGCAAAGTTGCATCTCCGACCCAAGCCACCAACACCAGAGGGGCGGAGAAGTCGGACGCCAAAGCCGAAAGCCAGATTGACGCCGGTGGGAAAACGAAGGATGAAACGCTGGTCGCGCCGTCAAAGACAGACAGCACCGATACGCCGGATAAAGGATCCGATACCGCATTGTGGGAGGGTTAAGGGGTGAGTGTGATTTGCGTCATTCCACATCTGTTCAGCGGTTGACCCAAAGTCGATATGAGCACTGTTGATATGATGGTTAGCTGTTTCATCATGCATTACGCGTTTTGAAGAGTAACCATCAGCGATCAGCGATGAAACAAGGCGGCCCTCCAGCTAATTTAGAGTCGCATCAGAGATAGGGAAGTCCTATTCACATCAAATACGCCGGTTTCTCACCATTCGAGCTCAAACCAACATAACGCAAGAGTTCCTCAAGTTTCAGTCCTGACTGACTTCGAATAACAAAATAACTCCCATTGCGCCATGATCTTTCGTCTTTCCTCCAACAGATCACTACGGTGATAAGCACGCGAAGTCTGAGTGCCAACCCGATGCGACAGTGCGTATTCAGCAGCAATCCAATCGACACCAGTTTCAGCGGCCCAATCACGAAACGAACTCCTAAAGCCATGCTGCGTGACTTGATATTTTAGCCGGTGTAACGCTCGACGCATTGCAGATTCCGGTAAGCGACCGCCAAGGGACTCATCAATGAAGATATAGGGGCTGTTGGGCATTCTAGGTAAAGCGAGCAAAATTTTTTGCATGCGATCCGTTAAAGGAATTCGGTGAGTGCGATACGTCTTCATGCGTTCAGCAGGAATCGTCCAAACCCGCGCCTCAAAATCGATCTCTTGCCATTTGGCGTTGCGAACCTCGCTTGATCGACAGGCCGAAAGAATAGCAAACTCCAACGAGCGTTCGGGTTGACCGTCAACGAACTTGAGTCGCCTCATCAAGTAAGGAACCTCCTTGTAGGGCAAGGCATCAAAGTGCTGAACGGGCCGAATGCGGCTCGGTGAAACCAAGGCTAACTTGAGATGACCATGCCAGCGAGCGGGATTATCTCCCGATGACCGCATACCATGAAATGCCGCCCAACTGAGAATAGATTGCAACCGTCCGCGTAGACGGTTGGCGGTTACAGGCTTTATGCTCCACAGAGGTCCACATTCGCCCTGTCGATTAGAGGTCGGCTGCTGCAAAACGCGCAATATACAATCGGTATCAATCGATTCAATCGACACGTGTGCTAACAAGGGGAGGGCGTAAATTTCTAAACTTCGACGCCAATCTCGGCGATGTACGGCACTTCGATAATTTCCCGTTTCCTCAACCATGATCGATAAGTAGGCTTCGACGATTTCTCCAAATGGCTTGCAGTGAGAGCCCGAGTTCACCATCGCAAAATTTGTGCCTTGACCGTCGGTACCCGCCTGATGCTTGATCTTCAGGGGATCAATACCCCCAGCCAAAAGCTTGCGAAGTTCAATTGCCCGATCACTGGCAGTCGCTAAATCAACGTCAGGAAAACCACCAAGACCCATTGCGCGGGGTTTCTTGCGGCCAGCCGTAGCACCGCTCATGCGAACCTCGGCTTGCGGCGGCGTATACCGAAATACCCATGACCGGGTCCCGCTCTTAGTTACATTTATCCATAGCCCCTTGGTTTCACCAGCGCGATGCAATCCTGGTCTGAGATTCGCAGCGATCTCATGATCTGTCAAAAGCGGATCCATCGCCGGTGCCCTTATGTGTTTTATTATATGTTCTTATGTGTTTCATTATATGTATTCGCAGGTAATCGTGCCACACCAAGCACTCAAGGCATTCGACTATCGACCCCACCTCCCTTTTTGTAGTAGAGTTCGAAAGTAGCGAGTGTTCGCCTGCGGACCAGCGCGGAAGAGATTGAGATCAAGACACGAATCATCAGCCGCATTGACCAGTTAGATCGACGAAACAACCCCGTTCTGCGATCAAAATTCTATGAGACCAAAGAATTATTGAGGAACGACGGTATTCGATGATTCAGGCGTGGGTTTAGGTTGAGCAATATTCCTCGCCAAATTTTTGCATGAGGAGGCTATCAGCCTCGCCAATCTTTGTCTTGATGTAACCCTCTTTTTGAACTCGCAGTGACGAGACTCGCTCCAGAAAATTAAAGTCCAAACGCGCTATTCGCAACCGATCAAGGCCGCTGATCCTCGACATGGAATGATCAATAAATGCAGGTTCACAGATCCGTTTGGCAAAATCAAAAGCGCAAGGGCGCGTCGCAAAATGTCGAGAGAGTTTTCATCCACGCAGACGATTGGTGGCTATCTCAATGAGGCTTCCCGTGTCTCCATTAAACCCCCTTCTTAGACCTTCTCATGCCTATGCTCTTCTATGTTAACGAGTCTCGCTCCAACCGCTAATCGTCAATCGTCATGTCTTGCTTTCATTCGCTCAAGTCTTCATATAGCCAAAGGCGTGGCAACCGCCACGATCTCAGGAGGAAAGTAATGAAGTATAAAACTAACTTAAGAAAGCTCACTGCGAGCATCGCATTTGGCGCAGCAATGCTGTTCTCATCGCAAGCAATGGCGGACGGTCACGGAATTAATCTGGAGGGTAAAACCATCGAATGGATTATTCCATTTTCTGAAACCGGCGGCTCAGCTAAATGGGCAAACTTCTACGCCCCGCTTCTGTCGGAAGCATTGCCCGGCGAACCCACAGTCGTGGTCAAATTTATGCCCGGCGCCGGCTCTACTAAAGGCGCGAATTGGTTTCAGGAACAGAGCTACGATGATAGCAACGGTACATTAATCTTCGGCTCGTCGGGATCAACACAATTTCCGTATCTGCTCGGAGACCCTCGTGTTCGATACGAATATAATGATTGGAATGTTGTGCTGGCATCTGGAACCGGCGGGGTCGCCTATCTTCCGCCTGATCAAGCTGCGAAACTGGATGGGCCTGATGCATCGAATTTGCGCGACACAGATTTCATCTACGGCAGCCAAGGCGCAACACGACTGGACCTAGTGCCGCTACTCGCTTGGGAAATGCTTGGACTAAATGTTGAGCCCGTATTCGGTATCAAAGGTCGAGGCGATGGTCGTCTGATGTTTGAGCGCGGCGAGGCAAACATTGATTATCAAACATCGTCATCTTATCTCAAAGGCGTCGTGCCACTTGTCGAAGAAGGCTCAGCAGTGCCCATGATGAGCTGGGGAGCACTCGACGCCGACGGTGGTATTGTACGCGATCCAACCTTCCCCGATATGCCGACCTTCAAGGAAGTTTGTTCTGCGACCCCGGGATGCGAGACCAGCGGTCCGCAATGGGACGCTTGGAAAGCCTTCTTTATCGCTGGGTTCCCGGCGCAAAAAATGGTATTCCTACCAGCCGGAGCCTCAAAGGATGCCATCGCAACCTACACAAAGGCATTTGACGCCATTAAAGCCAGAGGTGACTTCGCCGAAATCTCCGCTGGTCGCCTCGGCGTTTATCCGCAAATGACTGGCCAGGAGGCAACGGCGGCTTTGCAACTTGCTACGAATGTTCCGCAATCGGCTAAGGATTTTGTGACCAACTGGCTACAAGAACGCTACGGCGTATCCTTAAACTAACCCGCTTTTTGATAGGGCGGGTACATCCGCCCTATCAATCCGTTGATCGGTAGATCGAATGGAAATCTTTGCCGTCGCATTACCTGCCTTGTCGGATGCCGCTAGCCTGATATTTCAGCCTGTTGTATTGGCCCATCTCGTCCTCGGCGTCCTCATGGGATTGTGTATCGGCGTCTTCCCGGGCTTGGGAGGGATTGCCGGTCTATCGTTACTCTTGCCCTTTATGTTCGGTATGGATCCAGCATTAGGGCTTGCCTTGATGATCGGGATGGTTGCGGTTGTGCCGACCTCCGACACCTTCGCCTCAGTCTTGATGGGGATTCCAGGCTCTTCGGCTTCACAAGCAACTGTTCTAGACGGCTTCCCGCTCGCTAAGAAAGGTGAAGCCGCACGCGCCCTATCGGCAGCATTTTCCTCATCACTCTTTGGTGGTCTCGTCGGCGCTGCCTTTTTGACGGTATTTATCCTCGTTGCCAGACCAGTTGTTTTGGAGTTTCGGACCCCGGAACTCTTGATGATCACGCTCTTTGGTCTCTCAATGGTCGGGATCCTAGCGGGCCGTGTCGCCATCAAGGGCCTCGTCGCTGCTGGCCTCGGGATGCTGATCGGAACAATCGGTGAGGGCGACAGCGCCGGTGAACTACGAATGGCAACATACGATATTCCCTATCTTGTCGACGGCTTCAAACTGGTCATCGTCGGTTTGGGCATTTTTGCTATCCCCGAAATTATCGCGTTACTCCGTGCTGATCGGGCAATCGCGGATCGCAGCCCCCTCGGTGGTGGGTGGCTAAAGGGAGTACGCGATTGGTTCGCGAATCTTTGGCTGAGTGTGCGATGCTCAATTATCGGGGTGATCGTCGGTGTTATTCCAGGGTTGGGCGGCTCAGTCGTTGATTGGATTGCCTATGGACACTCAGTGCAAACCAGTCGCGATAAGTCCAACTTTGGCAGCGGCGAAATTCGGGGGGTTATTGGACCCGAAAGTTCCAACAATGCAAAGGAAGGCGGTGGGTTGGTTCCGACCTTGCTCTTTGGAATTCCGGGGTCGGGCTCTATGGCGATTTTTATCGGTGCAATCGCCTTGCTGGGAGCAGGTAACATTGAGGTTGGTCCCTCAATGCTCAAGAATAATCTTGATATTACCTATGCCATCGTCTGGTTACTCGCGTTAGCCAATGTTGTTGGTACGCTGATCTGTATCGCCGCCTCTGGTGCTATTGCACGATTAACAACTATTCCCTTCGTTCTGTTAGCGCCATTCTTGCTCATGATTATATCCTTTGCGGCTTTTCAATCTGGGCAAAGTCTAATGGATTTAGTGGCGCTGTTTGGGATCGGTTTTCTGGGTATTATGATGCGTCGATTTGATTGGTCGAGGCCAGCTTTCTTGATCGGTTTTGTTCTATCCAACCCGGCCGAAACTTACGCTAATCAAGCGGTTCAAATTGCCCAGTCCCGGTTTCGAAAGAGCTTTGAAGATGGGATCGATTATATATTCTCGCCCATCGTGATTGTCTTGATCGTTCTAACTGTTGTGTCGGTCATAATTGGCTTGCGGCAAGCGAAGCAGATCATGGCAGAGGGAGCGGTGAAAGGCGGTCAAAAACCAGCTGCAACAATTTTCACCTTGGCTATTTTTTCATATCTTATTCTCGCCTATGTGAATGCCTCTTTGATTCCTGATTATGCCGCCGCGGATCGGATTTTCCCCTGCTTTGTTGCGGGAGTATCAATCGTTGGATGCGCGATTTTGCTCGTTCAAATGATTCGAAGGCCAATGACGGATGCGATCTTTGCTGATCGCGAGGCGGTCGGCAATGACGGATCCGTTCAGGGTTTATGGTCTACACTCTGCTGGTTCGCAGCGCTCTTGATCCTCACGGCTGCGATCGGATTTATTTTGGCGCTAGCTGTGTTTTTGATATTGTTCTTACGTTATCGGGCTGGTCGGAGTTGGAGCTTTGCCGGCATCTATACCCTCGCCGGTATCGGTTTTATGAGCCTGCTAGCCAGGTTGTTAAACCGTGATTTTCCGCCTGGCCTGTTACAAGAATTTGTAAACTTGCCCTGGCCATTGGGATGAACACAGGGGCAATTCCTTTCTTGTTTATGCGCGGCGGCACCTCGCGTGGTCCCTACTTCCGTCGCTGTGATTTGCCGCAAAATAGGGATGATCTATCGAAAGTATTGATGGCGATAATGGGTGCGGGATATCCACAAAACATTGACGGCCTAGGCGGTGGCACGTCGGTGACAACTAAGGTGGCAATGCTGTCGGCCTCCGATGATAATTGGGCAGACGTCGACTATTTTTTTGCACAGGTGGGGGTTGAGACGCGCACGGTAGATTACAAACCGACTTGCGGAAATATTTTGGCTGGTGTTGGACCCGCGGCCATTGAGATGGGACTAGTTTCTCCCTCTGAGATGACAACGCAGGTGCGCATTCGGGCAGTAAACACGGAGGCTCGTATTATCGCGACGGTAATGACAGACCAAGACGGAACTGTCATTTATGATGGGGATTTCACTATAGCAGGTGTTCATGGTACGGCCGCGCCCGTCAAACTAGAATTCCACGATTTGGTTGGCAGTGTCACAGGCACGATGTTTCCAACGGGGGCTCGCTCGGAGCAAATCAAGGGCGTTACGGTGACCTGTATGGATGTCACGATGCCAATGGTGATTGCTCGTGCAGACGCATTCGATCTGACGGGCTCAGAACTCCCCGAGGATTTAAACAGAGATCGTAATCTTTTTGCAAGACTTGAGGCTGTTCGGATTGTTGCCGGGGAGCGGATGGGTATGGGGGATGTATCGAAGTCCGTAACCCCCAAAGTAGGTTTAATCAGCGCTCCGGCAGCGGGTGGTCATCATGCGCGGGTTCGATATTTTACCCCAGCGACGTGCCATCCGACGCTAGCAGTAACGGGTTCCCAATGTATCGCTGCGTGCTTGCTTGCTCCCAGCACAGTCGCAGAGGGTTTGGTCGCCAAGCCAGATCGAAATCCGATGGTCATTACATTGGAACATCCGATGGGAAGTATCGACGTTTCGATGACATACCGTTATCGTCAACAAGAATTAGAGGTTATATCTGCTGGATTGGTGCGAACTGCGCGCAAGATTGCTTCTGGAAATGTTTTTGTGCCTTAGTCAATCCCTCAAAGCACTTTCGAATATTGCTGAAGGCGATTAGAAACGAGGAATGAGATGGGTATTGATCAATCAATTACGCAAGCAAAAGCCAGTCTGAGCGATGCCTATCGACAGTTGACCTTGGAGATTCGTGCCTATCCAACGCCGATCGCAGGATGTGATGAGCAGTATAATCACTTCCTCAGCTATCGCAATGCTGTCTCTGAAGCTCTTCAGGCTTTAGAACGACCGCAATTTGTTGCCACGTCGCGTCGTTTGGAGTCTGGCGACCAAGTAGAAAGTAGGTAACGGCCAGCAGGTCTTTGTATACACTCCAGCATTCGATGCCCTCGGGTAAATTCATTTCCGCACACGGCATTGATCACCTAGCCGCATTATGACCTAGCAGTCGTAGATCCTTGAGATGAGCGTTGCCGAACAGCAAGGAGGCTTAACCATAAGCCCGACTGCAAAGCAGCACCTTCGCTGAACGAGCTTCAAGGGATAAATCGCGTGCGAGGTTGGTGATTTATTGGGCCTACAGAGAGTCCAGCGGGAACGATGTAACTTCAAAGGGCGCTATTGAGGCCGGTTCATTATCCGCTAGCGTCTTTGGTAGCACCCAGTATCCTTGGCGCCATTCAAACGCTTCCATAGTCTTCTCATCTGGGTCAATGAACCGTAGATGCGATACTTTTTCGCGTACATAAATCACTCGTTTTTCAATTTGATCAATTCGGCGTGTCGAAGGCGACAGCACTTCACATACCCAATCCGGCGGGATTTCACAATAAGCCGAAGCGGGATAGTCCGGCATTGTATCGCGGCGCCAACCAGCAACATCTGGCACAACGATATCAGCACTGAGGTGCAACTCGGGCTCAAAGACAATCCACCAGCCGCCGGGCCCGCCGTCACCAAAGCCAAAGGATTGACTCAGTTTTTCACTGATTGCGGTGCAGGTCCAAGCATGACACGGGCCGTGCATGTGTGTAGAGCGTTCCGGCGAGCACCGCGGCGATCAGATGCGGCGCCGCCGTCAGCACACCCTCGTACGTCGCTGGAGTTTGGACCTGTACCGGTTCCCGCATGACAATAGCATCGGCTTCTAAAGCGTATGATTGTGAATGAGATTAGGCATTTCGGTTGAACAGGTTAATGTTCCTGCGAATACACAGAGATAGATCATTTTCTGGATGAGATGGCGTCTGCGGGGCGGTAGCCAATGCGACAATGGGTTTGTTCGACCTATGGCACCGAGCATGATCGCGATCTCAACGCGGTTCGGAATATTCGGCAGCAAGGTATCTCGAAACTCAAGGCGGAAGGGCTATTCGTCTCTGCTTGTGGAGGCTTGCATAAGACGGGCACATTGCCCGCAGTCGTCAGAGAAGCAAGAAGCCCCATCCTTTAGGGCGGGAGTAGTCACGGGATGGTTGGATCATCAAGCCCGTCAGCTTCCCCTTATTATCATGATGAGTAATCAACGGGTGCTCGGTACAGGAAACCCCTGTGGGTGGATGACGGCCAAAAAACTGAGAAATTGAGATGGTCACAAAACCGAAACTAGCCTTAGTCATACTGACATCGGGATTAGAAACCCCAACTTATCAGGAAATAAGGCCAGAAAAATATAGGGGATTACTAAGATAACTTGACGTGACACATTATATTGTGTTCCGATCGTAATG
>JAPORY010000010.1 GCA_026709985.1 Aestuariivita sp.
GCCAGTTCCACCGGAAACGGCGCGGGGTGCGGGTTCTTGGATTCCGGCGGTATCTGCCAAACGCACCCGATCGCGTTCGCCTTTTTCGCCAGCCTGAACCGCGGCTTGCAGATCAGGTAGATGACCTCGTAATTGGGTAGGAAATAACCGGGGTTGACGTTAATGCCGCCCGCCCGCTGCCAGATGAGTATCTGCCTTACCGGAAAGCCCGCCACTATGTCCGAGCGGTCCTGTAGCAACCCGTCCTGAACGCGCCACTTGTGATTGTAGAATATCGCTCCGTCATTGCGCAGAACGCGCATCATCACCGTCAGGGATTTCCTCTGCCACGCGACGTACTCTTCATGCGGCATATTATTGCAAAGGCGTTCTGTGGTCACCTTCCTACTTTGCGGCCGCGTGTGGCGGAGCCCCCGCAACCTCATTCGCAAATATGTCGAAGATCAACGCTCCACGCAAAAGCCGCGCCAAAGAGGTTGCGCCTTATATCCCCGCCTTAAAGGACGGGGTTCTACGGCGCGATGGTTAAAGTTTGCTTTTCTTTTTCTGCTTTAATGAAAAAATTGATGCGTCATTGCTTTCGGTCCTATAAACCGATAGAGTCTCATACGACTTGGCCGTATTACTGAGGAAACCAAAATGAAAATACGAAATCTTTTTTCCGCCACCGCCGCAATTTTGTTATTTGCAACTGCAAGCATCGCGCAGACGAACATCTCGATTGCAACTGCTTACCAAGATACCAATTTCCACACCCAAAACGTCGCGCAGTTCGCCGCCGACGTCGAAGAAATGACGAACGGTGAAATTACTTTCACTCTCCACACGGGCGCGTCCCTGCTGAAAATGCCCGAAATTATGCGCGGCGTCCAAACCGGACAAGTACAAGCTGGAGAAATCTTGCTCTCGGCCTATGGACAAGAAAGTCCCTTCTTTGAAGTCGATGGGATTCCGTTTCTCTCGCGTGGACAGCGCACCGCGTGGCAAGTCTATGAATTGACCCTGCCCTTTATTGAGGCCCGTCTAGAAGAAAAGGGAATTATGCCGCTTTTTGCCGTTCCTTGGCCAGGACAAGGGCTATACGCGCAAAAGGCGATCAATGCGACTTCGGACTTCGAGGGCGTTAAATTTCGCGCCTATAATGCACTCACAGCACGCTTTGCCGAATTAATGGGGGCGATACCAACCACGGTTCAGTCGGCAGAGGTTCCACAAGCCTTTGCAACCGGCGTTGTCAGTGCGATGATTACGTCTGCTGCCACCGGCAATTATACCAAAGCATGGGATTTCACGTCGCACTATTACGACGTCAATGCGATGAATAACAAAAATATGGTCATCATGAATTCTGATACCTTTAATGGCTTGTCCGAAGAACATCAGATGGCCATCTTGACTGCTGCTGCTAAAGCCGAGACTCGCGGTTGGATTGTGTCAAACGACGTGCAAGCCGAGTTAACCGCTAATCTCAGCGCAAACGGGATGACAGTGGATAGTCCGAACGATGATCTGCTGGCGCAGCTCCAAGAAATCGGTGCCACGATGGTACAGGAATGGCTTGAGAAAGCCGGGGAGGAAGGCGCAGCGTTTTATTCGACCTATCAAGCTCTTGACCAATAACGTTCGGGGGCATTGACTTGCTACGAACCTTTGATGGCGATGTTTTCGTGTAATGCGCAAAGTACTCAACAATGTGTATTTTGGTGCGGCTTTGCTCGGTGCACTGTTCATCGTCATCATTGGACTCCTAATATGTGCACAAGTGCTCGGGCGCCAGTTAGGGGTGCAAGTCAAGGGTGCCGATGAAATTACCGCGTGGAGTGTAGTTGCAGCAGGATTCCTACCGCTGGCCTACACGTTTCGAAACGGTCGCCATATTCGCGTAACACTGCTAATTGAGAGAACCGGTAGATTTCGAATGCCGGCTGAATTCGTCGTTTTGTGCATCGGATTGTACTTGACAGGGTACCTTGCCTATTCTTCAGTCGATATGGTTTGGGATTCAATCAGGTTTGAAGATCAGACCCAAGGGCTGATCAATCTCCCGCTATGGATTCCGCAGATTTCTATCCCGATTGGCTCAACCGTTTTGGCAATCGCTATTCTTGATGATCTTGTCACCTTACTGCGCGGTACATTGCCGAGTTACGTAACTTCCTCGCGACAAAAAGATCGCTTAGATTCCCATACGGACTGAGGCAATTCTATTGTTTTCAGAGACTGCGCAAGTCGCGTTTACGATCGTCGCTTTTCTGTTCCTACTGCTGGGGTCGGGAACGTGGATCGCGCTGTCTTTATTGGGCGTCGGCTGGGTTGGGCTAACATTTTTTACCTCTGTTCCGGTTGAAAAGTCTCTCGCTACGTCAATTTGGCAAACCAATGCGAGCTGGACCTTAGCCGCCTTACCACTCTTCATTTGGATGGGCGAAATCTTATTCCGCGCTAAGCTGTCTGAAACGCTTTTTCGAGGCTTGACGCCGTGGCTCGGTTGGCTGCCTGGTCGTCTGCTGCACGTCAATGTATTGGGAAGCGGCCTGTTTGCTGCGGTTTGCGGATCATCGGCCGCAACCTGTGCAACAGTCGGACGTATGTCACTCCCAGAATTAGACCGCCTCGGTTATGATCGTACCCTGGCTATAGGAAGCCTCGCTGGCTCGGCCACGTTAGGCCTTTTGATTCCCCCGTCGATCATCATGATCGTTTATGGTGTTGCAGCCGATGTTTCGATTGTGCGTCTGTTTTTGGCCGGGGTCTTACCTGGCCTATTAATTATGAGCTTATTCTCGGGATACATCGTAGTACGCGCATTGCTCTCATCGCGTGTCACTTCGTCCGTGCACCAACAACTCTCTTTGTCAGAAAAATTTCGCGATACCAGAGGACTAATTCCAACAGTATTGCTTATACTGGGCGTTATAATGTCCATCTATGCGGGTATTGCGACAGCAACCGAAGCCGCTGCTGGCGGGGTTGTCGGATCACTAATCCTGGCGGCCTATTCGCGAACATTAAGTCCACAGATGCTGACGGAGAGCTTAATGAGCGCAACGCAGCTCTCGTGCATGATTTTCTTGATTTTATCGGGTGCGGCCTTTTTAACGACATCTTTTGCTTATCTCGGCATTCCCGCCGCCGTCGCTAGCTGGGTCGGCGATATGAATTTGCATCCTTACACGCTGATGTTCGCACTTTGCATTTTGTATATAATTCTCGGTTGTTTTATTGAGGGAATTTCAATGATTGTGTTGACAACAGCCGTCGTACTGCCCTTGGTTTCTCAAGCGGGCTTTGATCTTCTTTGGTTCGGAATATTTGTGATTATCGTTGTCGAAGCTGCTCAGATCACGCCGCCGTTAGGATTTAACTTATTCGTAATTCAAGGGTTAACCGGGATCAGCATTTTTCGCGTGGCATGGGCAGCCCTGCCTTTTTTTATACTTTTGATTACCGGCGCAGCGATCATTACGCTGTTCCCAGCGGTGGCTCTCTGGCTGCCCTCCACCATGGATCGCTAAGGAAGCCCTATCACGGGCTCGACAACTTAGCCTGAAGCAAGAATCTTCTTAATCTGTAATCACATTTGAATGACGAACAATTTGCTCAAGCGATCAACGGATTTCGTACTGAAATAAAAGAGATCAAGCGCTAGAGATGGCAAGTTTTCACGCATTCAAATTCTATCAGACTACTCTGCGAGAATGATCCGGAATGTCTGAAACGATAATGTTCACTTGGGCAATTCCTACAGGAGCAAGATAAAATGCGCGACCTGAAGCCAACAACACGCGTTGGAATCGATATTGGAGGAACCTTTACTGATATCGTTCTTGAGACAAATGGCCAAAGATTTACCGCAAAACTCTTAACAACCCTCAATAATCCAGCGGATGCTTGCATGCACGGGCTAGAAAGTGTCGTGCAACAAGCCCAGATCAAACCAAGTGCTGTCGAAATCATCATTCACGGCACCACGCTGGCAACGAATGCGATAATCGAACGAAAGGGGGCCACAACATCAATGATCACAACTCGTGGGTTCCGTGATGTGATTGAGATCGGAACTGAAGGGCGTCCTGAGCAGTATGATGTCAATATCCTTAAACCCGAGCCTCTTGTCCCGCGCCGCCGTAGGTTTGTCGTATCGGAGCGGCTAAACAGTGCCGGTAATGTGTTGCATCCATTGAGTGAGACCGAACTTGAGGCACTGATCCCGCAACTCGACAAGGCCGAAACGGAAGCGCTTGCCATTTGCTTTTTGCATTCCTACGTCAATCCGGCGCACGAACATGTCGCACGAGATTTTTTTGCGAAGAGACGGCCCGATTGGCTGATTTCAATTTCGTCCGACATATCACCCGAATTTCGCGAATTCGAACGGTTCTCTACCACCTGCGCCAATGCTTATGTTCAGCCCCTAACCTCAAAATATCTCTCAGAGTTTGAAGAGAGAATAACGGCTGGTGGGTACAAATGTGAGATGATGATGATGCTGTCTAGCGGCGGACTAACGACGGTTCAGACGGCCAAAGATGTACCAGTTCGATTAATAGAATCTGGTCCCGCTGGCGGTGCTATCTTCGCCTGCGACGTCGCTGCGCGGCTGGGAATAAAACAGGCTCTTTCTTTCGATATGGGTGGGACAACCGCAAAAATTTGTTTGATTGATAACTATAAAGCGCAAACCAGCCGACGTTTCGAAGTCGCCCGGGTCTATCGGTTCCGCAAAGATAGCGGCATCCCGTTACGCATCCCCGTTATTGATATGGTTGAAATCGGTGCTGGTGGCGGCTCAATCGCAACAATTGATACGCTCGGCCGTCTCACGGTCGGTCCCGAAAGTGCTGGTTCTACCCCAGGACCTGCTTGCTATGATCAGGGCGGCACACAGTCCACCGTAACTGATGCCAACCTCGTCTTGGGCAGAATAAATCCTGACGAATTCGCAAATAGTTTGCTGGTGTTGAATCCCGATGCCGCCGCAACGGCGCTCTCAACTCACATTGCAAAACCGCTCAATATCGGTTCAGTGGCGGCGGCATATGGCGTTACCGAAATTGTATGCGAGAATATGGCCAATGCCGCGCGTGTCCACACGATTGAGAGTGGCAAGAATACCAATGACCGGACGCTAATCGCCTTTGGCGGCGCCGCTCCGCTTCATATCTGCCAATTGGCAGATAAACTGGGTATTGATCGCATTATTGTTCCAGCTAATGCAGGGGTTGGGTCGGCAGCAGGATTTCTGCGGGCGCCAATTTCCTATGAAGTCTTTCGAACGCACTATCAGCATCTTGATTACTTTGATGTTGAGGCGGCGAACTCAACACTGCTTGAGATGGAAGACCAAGCCCGCTCTAAGGTTAGGCTTGGTACTTCCGCAGACACGAGCCTCACAACGCATCGAGTAGCTTACATGCGATATCACGGACAGGGACATGAGATCGCTGTTCCGCTTGCAAATAAGCCCTTCCAAGACGATGCTGCCGCCGAACTACAAAACCTGTTTGATTCCGAATACAAAATTGTTTTTGGTCGAAATATCGGCAACATTGCGGTCGCTGAAATTGTTAGCTTGGCCGTAACGGTCACAACCGAACCTTATGCCGATATCACTCATACCTCTCCAGATGCGATACAAGGGACTTCCCCATCAGTCCGCACGGCATTCGATAGTGCTGTCGAAGAAGATCGGGATTTTACAATTGTTTCGAGGGAATATCTTTCGGTTTCAAAACCTGTGTCTGGTCCAGCGATCATCACAGAGAAAGAAACCTCTATTGTCGTATCATCAATATTCAAAGCGTGTAAGCTAGAGAGTGGTGATATTGAATTGTTACGAACGGAGAAACGCATTCTAAGCAAAAAGGAATCCGAGTAAAATGGAAGAACTTGGAACGTTGCGCAAGCAACTCATCTGGAGCCGCTTGATTTCCGCGGTTGAGGAACAAGCGCAAACCGTGATCCGGACAGCCTTCAGCCAGTCAGTTCGCGAATGCGGGGACCTGTCGGCCGGGGTATTCAACAGACGGGGACAAATGGTTGCACAGGCCATAACCGGCACGCCTGGTCATGTGAATGCCATGGCAATCTGCGTTGAGCATTTCCTTGCGAGGTTCCCTGTGGATCAAATGAAACCGGGCGATATTTTCTGCACAAATGATCCGTGGCTGTCTGTCGGGCACTATCACGATGTAACCGTCGTAACACCAGCATTTTACAAAGAAAAGGTTGTCGGTCTGTTTGCGAACACCTGCCATATCGTTGATATGGGCGGCCGCGGTCTCGGCCCAGACAGCCGCCAAGTCTATGAAGAGGGAATTAATATCCCAATTATGCATCTCGCACGCGGTGGGATTATTAACGAAGATCTGATGGGGATTTTGCGGACAAACGTTCGCAATGCCCGAGATATGGAAGGTGATTTCTATGCGATGATCGCCTGTAATGACGAAGGTACACGCCGTCTTATCTCCATTCTCGAAGAGTTCGATCTTGAGGATATTGAGGAGGTCGGTGACTACATCATCCAGCAATCTGAAGACTCAATTCGTAAGGCCGTGACAAATATTCCAGACGGCGTTTATGAAAATGAAATGATCTTGGACGGCTTTGCCGATCCTATTCGTTTGAAGGCCTGCATAACCATCGAAAACGATCAAATTATTGTGGACTATGACGGAACCTCTGATGCGAGTTTATTTGGCATCAACGTCGTTATGAATTTCTGCATTGCCTACACGGTATTCGGCGTAAACTGCATCATTGGATACGACGTGCCTTGTAATGCCGGTTCAATCAATGTCGTCGAAGTTCGTGCGCCCATAGGTTCAATTTTAAATGTGGAACGGCCGATGCCCGTCTCTGCCCGCCATGTTATCGGGCAAATGCTGCCGGATCTGGTTTTTGGTTGCCTATCGCAGGCCGCGCCTGACAAGGTTCCAGCGGAAGGTGCCGGGGCTATGTGGAATCCAATGTTCCGCGGTGGAAGAACCGCGATTGGCGCAGACATTCTTGCTGAGTCGCCAAAAGTCACGAGAGATTTTGATGTGATCACCTTCAATACCGGCGGCACCGGTGGTCGACCGACCTTGGACGGCATGTCGACAACGGCTTTCCCGTCAGGGGTGCGTACCCCGCCGATTGAGGCAATTGAGGCAGATTATCCCCTCATTGTTTGGCGCAAGGAATTTCGCGACGGCTCCGGGGGTGCCGGAAAATATCGCGGCGGACTCGGCCAGGTTATCGAATTTGGCTGCGAGGATGGTGCCCCTTTCAGTGTTGCCGCCATGTTTGACCGTACGCTAGCGGCACCTAAAGGCCGTCATGGCGGCCATGATGGTGCGAAGGGCATCGTGCGAACCAACACCGGTCAGAATTTAAGGAGCAAAGGCCGACAAACTATTCCGTCGAACGAAAAACTTGTTCTCGAACTTCCGGGGGGCGGTGGTTACGGTGATCCGTTGATGCGCGATCCGGAATTGGTTCGCCAAGATGTAATTGATGAGTTAATCACCGCACATGCGGCGCTGGAGGATTACGGTGTTATCTTGACGCAAGACCAAAGAGTTGACGGGGGCGCGACCCAAGCGCAAAGATCTAAACTGAACGGCACTATATGACCCCAAAGCCTTTTCTTTACCTTTACAACTGGCACGAAAGTCAGCGGGAATCTCGTTTTGACCGAGCGCTCGCGACCAGCGGTTTAGCGGTTGAGGTCTATCGAACGAATCGAAACGAGTTTCCCGTCGATTATGACTTCTGTGGCGTCTATCTCAGTCCAAGCTTTGACAGTGCCTACGATGACTTGCCTTGGGTGCAGCGCCTACATGAGTTGCTCCCAAAACTTGCCAAAAGAAAGATACCCATGATCGGATTATGTTTCGGCTGTCAAGTTCTTGCATCGGCTTTAGTTTCGAAAGAAGCTGTATTTAAGCGCGCTGAACATGAAGGCGGGCACGGGATAATTTCGTTGACCACTGCGGCAAAGGCCGACCCAATCTGTCGCCACGTTCCTGAAATGTTTGATGTTTTCCACTGGCATAGCGACGAAGTCTGCGCAAATAGAGATGACATGGAAATCTTGGCGCACGGGAGCAACTGCAACAATCATCTCTGGCGCTGGCGCAAAGGTCCAGTTTGGGGCGTACAACCGCATCCCGAAATGGATGCGGACGATCTTCGGCAATGGTTAACACAAAATCGGACAAGAATTCGAATGGCTGGTCATGACGTCGATGATTACCTGCCGCAATGTCTGACCTCCAATTCGGGCTTTACCGTCCTTGAGAACTTTATCCAGCTTGTGATTGAGCGTAACACGGCGGTCACAGGAACAACCAATTGATCAATAGGGCTTGAGCTATGATTAAGGATAACGCGAAGCTGATTTCCGAAATTCGAGAGCGCTTTGCGCATGTCGAGAGTTGTCCCTTTCAAGGCCAACGTATTTTTTTTGAGAACGCTGGGGGCGCATTAACCCTAAAGTCAGTCGCAGAAACGTCGCAGTTTTTCGCGGCGATACCTGACAACCCGGGACGTCAGAACCCGGCCGGACAAGGCACGCAAGATATTATTGACGGTGCAAAAAATGACCTAGCGGTATTGATGAACGCAACCTCTGGTCAATTTTTTGTCGGAGAAAGCGGCACCGAACTTCTATTTCGCATGATTCGCACGGCTTGTCTCGCCTCACCAAAAGGCTCTCGGGTGATTGGATCATCAATTGAACATCCGGCATCCCGTAGTGCGGCGCGGCGCTGGGCCGAAATTGCCGCATTCGATTATATTAATGTGCCTCACGACGATGCGACCGGCATGGTTACAGCTGCCGATTATAGGGCTCTGCTCGCGCCTGATATCGCAGTCGCAACCATCCTTCATGCCTCACCAATTACCGGTACTCGGATCGACGTAGCGGCGATTTCTGCTGCGATTCGTGCAGTTTCTCCGAACTGTTACATCATTGTTGACGGAATCCAGCATGCCGCTCATGGGCAAATCGATTTGCAGGCTTACAATGTTGATGGCTATGCAATATCGCCCTACAAAGTGTTCTCGCGTCACGGCTATGGAATTGCATGGATTTCAGACCGGTTGAGTACCGCACCGCACGACCAACTCATTGGTTCGCCCGCAGCCAACTGGGAATTTGGAACCCGTGACGCTGGGTCCTATGCGACAATGTCTGACGTCACCAACTATTTTGAGTGGTTGGGCGGCGAAGTGTCGCAAGAAACTGACCGCCGCCTTAAAATTGAAGCCGCTGGTCAAGCGATTCATGACTATGAGGCTCACTTACTTCGTTGCCTAATTGATGGTTCCGGTAATCTCCGGGGCCTTCGCGAACTAAGTGGCGTCACCATACTCGCTGGCAGCGATAATCCCAACCGCGAAGGTTTGGTTTCGATTGTCGTCGAAGGAATGGACTCAGAAAAAGTCGTCCATGAATTAAATGCTCAAGGCATACGAACGCATACGCGTAAGGCGGATCACTATAGCGGCAACATCCTCTCACCCCTCAATCTAAATGATTGTGTGCGAATTTCCTTGTGCCACTATAACACTGAGGTGGAGATTCGCAGACTTCTCGCCGCATTAGCAGAGATCGTTACGCAATCAATTTCGACTGACTGCACCAACCCAATATCTTAAGTGCTATCGATTGATTTCCCGAGAAAGAAGCAATCCCTTACCTAGCGCGAAGATTCCCAAGGATTTCCCCCTATGCTAGTCGAACCAGGTATCGTTCACTTTCGACCTGTGAGCCGTTCGCGAGAGTTGGGGGAGTAACTTCCTTCCCACCAACGCCAGAGTAGAACTTTATCCTTAAAGACGGAGTATCGCATAAAGGTTTACATTGCGTCTAATAGGGACTCTGCTCCTGATACATTACAAATTCCGGGTTCTTCTTCAACGAACAGCAGACTTACCTTTCCGTTCTCCGCAACCAGCGCATATCGCCGAGATCGATTAAGCAACCCAACTTCGGGAGTACTAAAGTCTAGACCCAAAGCTTTGGTGAACTCACTCTGCGGGTCGGCCAGCAGGGTAATTCCTGCCGCTGTAGCACCCGATGAGGTAGCCCACGCTTGTGCAACAAAAGGATCATTGACGATAACGCAAATTACCTCCTCAACGCCCTTTTCTCTAAATTTCTCCATATTGCGAATAACGCTCGGCAAGTGAGCAGAACTACAGGTACTTGTGTAGGCTCCAGGCAGACCAAAAACGGCAATTTTCCTACCGTCAAACTTTTCGACAAGCGGAACGGGCTCAGGCCCGCTTTCGCCCATTCGCATCAGGTTTACTGCTGGTAGTGTGTCACCTTGAGAAATGGTCATTTGGTCCTCATCATTAAATTGCGTTTACTTCGTTCACTCACTATAGAGATATTTGGTCTGAATGCCAAATCATTCCACCACCGTGAAAGGAACTGTTTGCGATGACAAATATCGTGGTCGTTGGCGCTGGACAAGCCGGTGCTTCACTCGTCGCGGAGTTGCGGCGACAAGGTTTTGAGGGCGACATTACGATGGTCGGAGAAGAACCAATCCCTCCCTATCAGCGGCCACCGTTATCCAAAGGTTACCTATTGGGCGATCTGTCTCTTGATCGGATGTTACTGCGGCCACAAGCCTTTTATTCTGAACAACAGATTACTTTGCACCTAAACTCTCATGTCGAGTCCATAAACCGCAGAGATCAAACGGTTAAGCTCAACACTACTATTCTGTCTTACGACAAACTGGTCTTGACCACTGGATCAATCCCGAAACAACTGCCTGATAGTTTGAGCAACTCCCTCAAGGGTGTTTTTGTTGTGCGCACTTTGGCCGATGTTGATGCCATGGCGCCCTATATGAAATCTGGAACACGAGCGCTTGTAGTCGGCGGGGGATATATTGGCTTAGAGGTGGCAGCGGTCGCTTCCAGCCTCGGTGTGCAGGTTACTATCATTGAGTCCTCAGACCGAATTCTACAGCGTGTTGCCGCGCCGCAGACTTCAGACTACTTTCGCACGCTGCACGGTGAACATGGGGTTACCATACTCGAATCCGCTGGTCTGAAACAATTAATCGGTAATCAACATGTCTCTGCTGCGGAACTCAATGATGGCCGCAGGTTGGACGTCGATTTTGTCATTGTCGGCATTGGAATAACGCCAGACACGACGCTGGCAGAGTTATCAGGGCTAAAGGTTGATAACGGTATCGCAGTTGATGCCAACGGGCGCACCTCGGATCCAAATATTTGGGCTGCTGGGGATTGCTGCTCCTTCCCGCATAAAGGCGGACGCCTGCGACTCGAGAGCGTACCGAATGCCATCGACCAAGGGAGTTGCGTGGCCCGCAATATTCTCGGTAAGACTGAAGATTACCTACCGAAGCCGTGGTTCTGGTCGGATCAATACGACACAAAACTGCAGATCGCAGGCCTAAATTCAGGTTATGATCAGATCTACACGAGAATGGGTTCGGGGCGGGCCATCTCTTTCTGGTACTATAAAGGTGAACACTTGCTTGCCGTCGACGCAATGAACGATCCCCGCGGTTACATGATTGGTAAGCGTCTCATCGAAAAGGGTGAATCCCCGGCCCCGGCGTTGGTGTCTGACCCCGATGTCGATTTACGAGCGTTAGCACGATCTTGAGGATTATTGCTGGCGAGTTTCGTGGTCGCAAGTTAGCTTCGGTCAAAAGTCACAGCCTGGCGTTGCGCCCAACCCGAGACCGGGTGCGGGAGAGCGTCTTTAACATTCTGCAATCGCAACAGACCATTCACGGCACCCGTATCTTGGATATATTCGCGGGCACCGGCGCTATGGGACTTGAAGCGATATCTCGGGGCGCCGATTCGGCTATATTTGTCGAGAACTCGCGTGAGAGCCGGCGCCTCTTGCGAGAAAATATCTCCACACTGCAATTGGAAGTGCGTTCGCGAATCATCGCCGAAGATGCAACACGGCTGGGCGCAAATGATACCGATCCTACCTCTATTGTGTTTCTAGACCCCCCGTATGGCAAAGGCTTAGGGCTTGCAGCCTTATCAGCCCTGACAACGGGTGGTTGGTTATCAGCGGACGCATTGATTGTCTGGGAAGAGTCGACGCACATGTCGGCGCCACCCTCTTTTGCGACAGTGGATCATCGAAAATATGGGGCGAGCCACATCACACTCATGCGTTATTTACCTTGTGTTTGAATAAGGTCTGACGAAAGCAGTCTTCGCAGAGATGCCGTGCGGTCATTCGGCAAAATAAGGTGTGACTGACCACTTCCAGTTGCAAGTCAGTTGGCCGTCTGTCGAGAATTGTCGATTGTTTCGCTACGAATTGGGCGGGGCAAATATAGCTGCCCTTCGTAGCGCGAGGTATGAAAAAGCAATGTGATTTGGCTCATCATCATTGAGCGCACTTTCATTAACGAATCTCGCGCGTAGACCAAATTTTCCTGAAATTCTGACGCCGAAACTACCAACTAACCAGGAAATTGTTTGTATCACTCGTCTTGGACGGATGCAGCATTGGTATGATTTCTTCCCACCTTAGGTTGCGAATTCACTTATGGTAAGTTACTCTCTGTCGTTACTTGTTCCAAGTTTGCGACGCTCTCATATAGCGTGTCAGGCTGCATTGCTTGTTCCGATTTGTCCCAAGTTCTTTCGAGAAAATCAGGATAGGAGACGAATTGTACGAGAAGGGCAACATCCATTGATTTTGTAATGTCAAGAAGAGTGTTTACGGAAAGGCTCCCGTAATCAGTATTTTCTAGGCGCGAAATAACGCTCTGAGGTTTAACCAAACGCTCCGCCATCTGAGCTTGGGTAAGGCCAGCCTTTTTTCGAAGAGCCTTAATCTGATACGCAATCTAGGCGCGAACCTGCGAATCAAGAAAAGAATTCCGGTAATCGGGTTTTGAGAGGCGCTTCATCACCTTCTGGACGTCCACATGACTCTGCTTTTTCTGGATCATCTTTGACTTCTTTCATGCGTTTTTCTACTCTACTGAGCAAGTTCTTCGGGTAGTATACCCTGTCTTTGTGTATCCAATATCTACAACAATAAAAGGTGGCATCTCGTCCTTCGTAGATCGGAAACCCAAAATCCGCTAGGCAACTTTTCCAGTCAACCTCACTTCTCCAATACCACCGAGATTCCGTAATCGTCTGAAATGAGGACCACCCCAATCGTCAATTTGTTCCAAGAATGCAACGCGGTATCATGCTTCGCACGCACGTCCTCTGACCGTTCGAAATACCATTTGCCCCACAAATTTGGCTCATCTCTTGTGATACAACATTTATATTTCAGGATTGCTATAGCATTTTTGCGATAATTTTGCTTCGAGCAATTTTGTTTCTGACGCTTGCTTTGCAGCACCGATTGCTCAGCAGTAGTCAATGCTTGAAGTGCGAAACAAGAGTGCGCCTATCAATTCTTGATTGAGCAAAATCCACCCATCGCACGAATTGTTTTCGTGGCAACCACTATTCCGGCTGCGCCGCATCGGCCATTTTCTTGTCAAGCGCAAGGAGCAGGGGAGGAAACAAAAGAAATCCGCAACCAGAGCAATGACGACGGTCATGCTAACAAGTAATCCAAGCGTTTGATTGACGGCAAGACCAGAGGCACCGAAAACCAAGAAGCCCAAAGCAAAAACAAGGGTTGTCGTGAGCAATGGTCGGCCCACGAGCTTAAACGTTGGGACAATTGCCTGCGCAGGCGAACTGCCCTCAGAACGAACTCGCAGATATTTTGTCATCAAATGAATGGTGTCATCAACGACGATCCCAAAAGCAATCGCTGTAACAATGGACGCCGCCACACTCACACTGCCAACCGCATAGCCCCAGCCGGCCATCAACATGATTGCCGGCAGAAAATTGGGAATGAGGCTAAGCAACCCCAGGCGCACGCTCTTAAATACAAAGACCAAGATCAGCGAGACCAATTGGACGTCGTTTTTTGTGCTCGCTTAAATCTCCTCAGCGGGTCGTGCGTCTGAACACCAGCACTCGTTTGCTGCAAGCACGAGTTTCGGGCACTAGCGGGCCGATCAGTATTTAGGTTTGAGGATACGGTTGGTTGCGGGGGCAGGATTTGAACCTGCGGCCTTCAGATTATGAGTTGGCCTATAGACTTGGCGTCATACCCCGACGCGCTTTCTCTCAAGGTTGCCAAACATCGACAATATAACGAAAATACAGCGCGTTATCCATTGCGCCGTAAAACCCCGTCCTGTAGGGCGGGGAGTAGTCACAGGAACTTACAAGGCCCCAATTCGCCAACAAGTCGAGACGAGCATTACCGTCCATCTTGATTCCCAGTGCTTCCCAGCATGATACGGTGCTTCCTACGATTGAGCGAAACAGGGGATACCGTGCCGGCAGAGATCAAGATCACCAAGCGCGTCATCGACCGGCTCAAAACCGACAGAACGGATCACTTCTACTAGGATCAGCATCTGAAACGAGTGAATTGTTTATTCGTTGTTTGAGAGAACGGGGGCCGCAACACGATCTGCGTGTCGAATCCGATTGATACAAACTTCGAGACGATCAACTTCATCTTTCGGAAAGCGAAGGCCAAGTCGCGTTCTTCGCCATAAAAAATCTTCGGCAGTCTGAACCCATTCATTCCTCACTCCCCACTCAAGTTCTCTTTCCGTGACCGTAGTCGCGAAATTCTCTCCTAGATCTGCCGTCGATCTACTTCCTTGCAAGATTTCATAAGCATCGGTGCCGTAGTGCTTTACCAGCCGAGATGCCCATTTGGAATTTAGGTAAGGATATTGCTCACAAAGTTCTTCCACGAGATTCCATGCGCCATTTATCGGAAAATCCCCGCCGGGCAAAACTTGTCCCGCCGTCCATGACGGCCCATGATTTGGCAAGAATGGAGAAATCTTAGAAAGCGCTGTTTCCGCAAGTTTACGGTAGGTAGTCAGCTTTCCGCCGAAAATATTAAGCAACGGCGGCGCAGATGTCTCAAGGCGAATGACATAATCGCGTGATGCAGCAGAGGCACTGTCCTTACAATTGTCATACAGAGGTCGTACACCCGAATATGCCCATACAACATCGTCGCACGAAATTGGTTCCTTGAAGTACTTTGATACAAATTCCAATAAATAGGTGGTCTCTTTTTGACTGCACGTCGGAGTATCTTTAATTGACGCTTGGTCCTCGTCGGTGGTTCCGATTAATGTGAAGTCATCCTCATATGGAATGACAAAAATGATTCTGCCATCGTAACCCTGAAAAAAGTAACATTTTTCGTGAAGATAAAGACGCTTTGTAACGATGTGACTACCGCGAACTAGGCGCAAATTATCCATTCTTTGACTGCCAATTACATCGCTTAAGAAATCTGATGCCCAAGGACCTGTAGCGTTGATGAGCACGTTGGTGCGAAATGACGTACACCGTCCTTCTTGGTCCTCTGTCACAACGACCCATTCTGAAGCCTGACGTTCAACTGCGACCACTCGCGTGCGAGGCATAATGCGAGCACCGCGTGCCGCCGCATCTCGGGCATTAAGAACGACAAGCCGTGAATCTTGTACCCAACAATCAGAATACTCGAACGCCTTTTGGTATTCGTCACGAAGCGGCTCACCTTCCAATACTTTCGATAGATCAAGAGAGGAAGTACCGGCCAAAATATTGCGCCGTCCTAGACTGTCGTAGAGCAGCAGAGCTAATCG
The DNA here is from genome assembly GCA_026709985.1 of Aestuariivita sp. Classification (GTDB taxonomy): domain Bacteria; phylum Pseudomonadota; class Alphaproteobacteria; order Rhodobacterales; family Rhodobacteraceae; genus JAPORY01. The sequence goes on from JAPORY010000010.1 coordinate 15,705, forward strand.
AATTAACCAAGCGGGTCGGCGGTTCTTCTGCCATGGAACAATGAAGTTCAAGAGCTTTGATGCGGGTGTGTCAGATGAAAATCTCATCTGGCTATGATAGGGGAGTATAAAGCGCAACGGCCAGATGATGTGCGGCATGGCTTGCAACAGTATTTCGCGCTCTGCGAGCGATTCTTTCACCAAGCGAAATTCGAAGTATTCAAGATATCGTAGCCCGCCGTGAATAAGCTTAGTTGATGCCGAAGAGGTGCCTGATCCAAGATCATTCATTTCTGCGAGTGCAACGCGCAATCCCCGACCCGCAGCGTCACGAGCGACGCCACACCCATTGACACCGCCGCCGACGATAAAGATGTCAAACGCCTCTCTATCTGCTTGAGATAGCATCCGAATCTCCATAGCTTTCTGTTACGATGATTTCAGTTCCGCCCCGATCCGCTTTTTGAGTAAATTCTCTTGGGGGACACTTATCTGTCACCATAATATCAATTTCTTCAATGTCACAGATTCGAACCGGAGCAATCTGTTCAAACTTCGAACTATCGCAAGCGAGAATTCGTGTACGAGAATTCTTTAGTATTGAGCGTGCGACCGAAACTTCGCGGCTATCAAAATCCAATATGGCCCCATCGGGATCTAATGCAGAGGCCCCGACGACGGCATATTCTGCTTTGTAACGTGAAATAAATTCTATGGCATCTTCACCAAGAATTGCGCCATCTGACGGACGAACTGAGCCGCCGACCAAGATAAGCTCATGTGCGGCGCTCCTGATCAGAATATTAATTATGTTGGCGTTGTTGGTCACGACTCGCAAATCTTTGTGCTGAGACAGTGAATTGGCGACCCGTTCGGTCGTCGTACCGATATTGAGCATGATTGAACAACTATTCGGAATGAGCGAAGCTACATGACGGCCAATCTGATGCTTTGCCGGCGCGTGCAAAAGCCTACGTTCGCGATACTCGCGGTTTGCGATAGGAGATAGCGGCCTAGCACCGCCGCGGACTCTTGCCGCCAAACCAAGAGCACATAATTCTCCGAGATCACGTCGAATAGTTTGACAGGTGACATCAAGGTCGCTTGATAGTCCCTCGACTGTCACACGTCCCTCGTCCCTTAGGTAAGTCAATATCTGTTCTTGTCGGTCTGTAAGCTGCATCCAAAATTTCCTAACAGAGTCTGCATAATCCAAATTACTTCGTATTGCCACAATTTTTTCGTTTGACCTTCGTTTGTTTTCGTATAATGAAGAACTAATAACAGATTTGTGCGAAATGAAAATATAGGGAGAAAACGTATGATAAAATCTTTTTCGCTTGCTCTCATTTCATTGTTTGTGTGTCTGAATGTCAGTTCGGTTAGAGCGGATATGGCGGCAGCGCAAAAATGGATTGACGAGGAGTTTCAACCATCTGCTATTAGCCGTGACGAACAGGTTGCGGAAATGTCTTGGTTTATTGATGCGGCGGCACCCTACCAAGGCCTAGAAATCAATGTCTTGTCGGAAACCATACCAACGCACGTATACGAGTCGGAGGTCTTAACGCGAGCCTTTGAAGAGATTACTGGAATAAAGGTGAACCACCAGCTTCTTGGTGAAGGTGAAGTTGTGCAGGCCGTGCAGACGCAAATGCAAACGCAGCGAAACCTTTATGATGGCTATGTCAATGACTCGGATCTCATTGGTACGCATGCTCGGTTGCAGTTGGCGTACAACCTTACCGAAATGATGGCAGGGGAATGGGCGAATGTAACGAATCCAGGGATTGACTTAGGTGATTTCATTGGAATTTCGTTTACGACGGGTCCTGATGGTAAGCTGTATCAACTTCCCGACCAGCAGTTTGCAAACCTGTATTGGTTCCGAAAAGATTGGTTTGATCGAGCAGATCTACAGGCGCAATTCCGTGAGCGATATGGGTATGATCTTGGCGTTCCCGTCAACTGGTCTGCGTATGAGGATATTGCCGAGTTTTTCTCGGTACATGTTCAAGAGATTGATGGGGTTCGCATTTATGGCCACATGGATTACGGCAAGCGGGCGCCCGATCTCGGATGGAGAATGACAGACGCCTGGCTTTCGATGGCTGGTGCTGGTGATGTTGGCGAGCCAAACGGCATTCCTGTCGACGAATGGGGTATTCGAATGGAGGCTGGATCATGTAATCCTGCAGGGGCCAGTGTTAGCCGTGGTGGGGCCGCCAATGGACCTGCGGCCGTTTACGCAATCCGTAAGTGGGATGAATGGTTGCGAAAATATGCGCCTCCAGGAGCCGCAAGTTATGACTTTTATCAGTCACTGCCGGCACTCAGCCAAGGTAATGTCGCACAGCAGATTTTTTGGTATACGGCATTCACCGCTGACATGGTTAAATCAATTGCGGATGGGAATAACACCGTTGACGCAGATGGAAATCCGTTGTGGCGGATGGCGCCTTCCCCCCACGGACCGTATTGGACTGAAGGACAAAAGGTCGGTTATCAGGATGCCGGCTCATGGACATTTTTGAAGTCAACGCCTTCGGATCGCGCTGCCGCCGCGTGGCTCTACGCACAGTTCGTAACCTCCAAGACTGTCGACACCCGCAAATCACATGTTGGACTAACGTTTATTCGAAATTCAACAGTTAACGGACCCAGCTTTACTGAACGGGCAAGCAGACTTGGTGGATTGGTTGAATTTTATCGTTCTCCCGATCGCGTTGCTTGGTCGCCGACGGGCATCAATGTCCCCGACTATCCAAAACTTGCACAAATTTGGTGGCAACAAATTGGTGATGTCAATTCGGGTGCTTTTACCCCTCAGGAGGCTATGGATCGACTTGCCGCTGAAATGGATATCACAATGGCGCGTATGCAAGCTGCGGATGAAGCAGGTAATGTTTACGGCGGCTGCGGACCTAGGCTTAACGAGGAACGCGATCCAGAATACTGGCTGAGTCGCCCTGGTGCTCCGAAAGCCAAACTTGCAAATGAAAAACCGCAAGGTGAAACTGTTCGCTACGAAGATATTGTTTCGCGTTGGAATCAATAGGATGTTTGGCGGGGTAGGTTCGCGACGGAAACCTACCCCGCCATAATTCGCTTGTTTCCGACCACCAGTTATTCAGATTTTTGGGACGTGACATGTCTCTCGAACTCAAGAACGTGACGAAGATTGTCGGCGTCGAGACCCATATCCATCCGACATCCCTTACGTTTGAGGCGGGCGACTTTAACACCCTGCTCGGAGCTACGAACGCTGGCAAAAGTACATTAATCAGATTGCTTGCAGGTCTTGAAAAGCCGACAAGTGGGCAGGTAATTTGGGCGGGTCAAGACGTAACTGGCGTAAGTCCTCAAAGGCGCAACATCTCGCTCGTACACCAGTTTTTTATCAACTATCCCCATATGACGGTGTACGACAATATTGCTTCGCCGTTACGAGTTGCGAAACTACCGCGTTCCGAAATGGATCATCGTGTTCGAGAGACCGCCGAACTATTGCAACTCGAAGGTTTGTTGGCAAGGTATCCCGACGAATTATCTGGTGGCCAGCAGCAACGCACCGCTTTGGCCCGCGCAATCGCCAAACAATCAAAGGCGATCTTTTTGGATGAGCCGCTCGCCAATCTCGATTATAAGTTACGCGAAGAATTACGCGAGCAACTCCCTACTATTCTTGAGAAGCGCGGAACTGTTATTGTCTATGCAACAACAGAGCCCACCGAAGCTCTTTTGCTCGGAGGATTTACTGCTTTGATGCATGAAGGTAAGGTAACGCAATTTGGTCGAACCTCCAAGTTATATCATTCGCCAGCAAGCTTGACTGCGGCACGAGTGTTTTCGGACCCGCCAATAAATTACGCGCATGTCATGAAAGAGGGAAATCTTTTCCGACTTGATGACATAAATTGGGCCGCCGACGGCTCTGCGAGCAGTCTCAGTGATGGACAATATATCGTTGCGATACGGCCGCATCACATTGCCCCCTATCAGACAAAACCTTCTTGTGTCCGTTTAGAGGGACAAGTGCAAATTACCGAACTTAGCGGCTCTGAGAGTATTGCGCATTTCGCGGTTGGAAAGCACAGTTGGGTTAGCCTCGCACCGCGAACCCATCAATATCTCGTCGGTGAAAGGCACAACTTTTTCTTTGATCCTGAGCAGTGTTTTTTCTTTAACGCGGCAAGTGGGGTGGCGGTAGAAGAATCCAACCATGGCTAGAGTAGCGCTCGAAAACCTCTCCCATAGTTACAGCATTAATCCCACGAATGCGGCAGACTACGCGCTAAAGAAAATCAATCTTTCCTGGAAAGATGGCGGTGCTTACGCACTTTTGGGGCCATCAGGTTGCGGGAAGTCAACATTGTTAAACATTATTTCGGGTCTGCTCGTTCCAACTGAGGGGCGGGTCAAGTTCGACGAAAAAGATGTGACAGCACTTTCTCCTGAGCAGCGAAATATCGCGCAGGTTTTTCAGTTTCCCGTAATTTATGACACGCTGACGGTTTATGATAATCTTGCCTTTCCTTTGCGTAATCGAAAGGTCCCGGAGGAAGGCATCAAACAGCGCGTATCAGAAATCGCCATAATGCTGGAACTGGAAGACGATTTATCGAAACGGAGTGCACATCTACCAGCTGACAAGAAACAGAAAATTTCAATGGGGCGGGGGCTCGTTCGTGATGACGTTAATGTCATCATGTTTGACGAACCGCTGACGGTAATTGATCCCGAGTTGAAATGGAAGCTGCGATCAAAACTCAAGGAACTCCATCAGGAAATCGAGGTGACAATGATTTATGTCACGCACGACCAAACAGAAGCCCTCACTTTTGCCGATCAGGTCGTTGTGATGCAGGAAGGTGAGATTATTCAGTCGGGAGAACCCGTAGATCTGTTTGAAAGACCACTCCATACTTTTGTCGGTCACTTTATTGGGTCACCTGGAATGAACATCCTTCCGTGCCACGTGAAAGACAATGTAGCGTTGTTCTATGGGCATAGCATAGAACTTGAGGGGCCGATCATACGATCCGAGGGGCGTTGCGAAATTGGTATTCGGCCAGAACACATCCAACTGGGCACAAACGGTATACCTGCTGTTGTCGTGCGAGCCGCAGATTTAGGGCAACATACGATGGTACAGACTTTGGTCAATGACACTGGGGTGAATGTCATAACAGATGGCAAGCCATTGGAAGCGGGAACCGAGGTCAATCTATGTTTTGATCCTCGAAAGACGAGACTCTACTCAGAAAGTCGCATTGCGACTGCAGTAGCGCAATGAAAAAGCATAGTCAGCGTGCGTGGCTGTTTGTCTTGCCCGTAGTGCTTTTGGTCGCATTTAATGCGCTGATACCTTTGATGACGGTGATCAATTACTCGGTACAGGAGACGTTTGGCAACAATCAGTTTTTCTGGGCTGGATTGCGCTGGTTTGAGGAAATTCTCCAATCTGAACGTTTTCATGCCGCCTTAGCGCGTCAGTTTTTGTTTACCTTTACAATTCTAATTATTGAAGTGCCTCTAGGGGTCATAATTGCACTTTCAATGCCCCGAAGGGGACTTGGTGTATCCGTCTGCCTTGTTCTCATGGCACTCCCACTCTTAATCCCTTGGAATGTTGTTGGTGCGATGTGGAATATCTTCACTCTTCCTAAGATCGGATTATTGGGATGGGTAATGAACAATCTCTTGGGTATTTCGTACAATATGACTGTAAGTCCTGTTGCCGCTTGGATTACCGTAATCATTATGGATGTTTGGCATTGGACTTCATTAGTCGTTCTTCTCGCATTTGCCGGACTGATTTCTATACCTGACGCCTACTATCAAGCGGCGCGGATTGATGGTGCCTCAAATTGGGCTGTGTTCCGCTACATTCAACTCCCAAAAATGAAACGAGTATTGACCATCGCAGTGCTGCTGCGGTTCATGGACAGCTTTAATATCTACACGGAACCTTTTGTGCTCACTGGTGGTGGACCAGGTAATTCCACCACGTTGTTAAGCATTGATCTGGTGAAGGTTGCGCTCGGTCAATTCGATCTCGGCCCAGCAGCTGCCATGAGTTTAATTTACTTTGTTATCACACTCGCGGTTTCATGGATGTTTTACACTTTGATGACAAGGAATGAGTCATGAAACTACGCACTCTTATTCCGGTAATTTATATTTTGTTTCTTCTGTTACCAATTTATTGGTTAGTGGCGATGAGTTTCAAAACCACGAATGAAATTTTAGGTGGATTCAGTTTATTTCCCCAACGCTTCACATTAGAAAATTATCAAACGATCCTCACGGATCCGACTTGGTATTGGGGATATATCAACTCAATAATTTATGCTTCACTCAACACTGTTATTTCTCTACTTGCAGCCCTGCCAGCAGCATATGCTTTTTCTCGATATCGGTTCTTGGGTGATAAACACCTATTCTTTTGGTTATTGACCAATCGAATGGCACCAGTGGCAGTTTTTGCGCTGCCATTTTTTCAATTATATTCCGCTGTTGGGCTATTTGATACGCATCTTGCAGTGGCTCTGGCGCATTGCCTTTTCAATATTCCGCTTGCCGTTTGGATACTTGAGGGTTTTATGTCTAGCGTTCCGAAGGAACTTGACGAGACCGCCTATGTTGACGGTTATTCCTTCCCTCGATTTTTTGTGACGATATTTTTCCCTTCGATAAAATCAGGGATTGGTGTTGCAGCCTTCTTTTGTTTTATGTTTTCTTGGGTCGAACTTCTGCTGGCAAAAACGCTAACCGCCGTCGCGGCCAAGCCAATTGCCGCAACAATGACTCGCACAGCCTCTAGTGCTGGTTATGAACTCGGGTTATTGGCCGCAGCAGGTGTGCTGACAATTGTGCCCGGCGCGATAGTCATCTATTTTGTGCGAAATTACATCGCTAAAGGTTTTGCTTTGGGTCGAGTGTAATGCGCCGATTGATCAGTTTCATTGTGCTCCTACCAGCCACGCTCCAGGCGCAAGGTTGGGGGAGCGTCGGTCAACCGACCGAAGAGGTCTTCTCTTGGGGAAAATGGTGGACTGAACCAATTTTTGACGGCTTTTGGATGGCATGGACGCGAGCAACACTGGCCTTCTTTATCTTTCTGTTTGCATTCATTGCGGTCATGGCGGTAATTGAGATTTGTCGCCCCGGCGGTGATGAACGAGTTGGCGTCCTTGGTCTTACAACCACACGCGGAGATCGGTTGTTTATTGGTCTATTAGGGTCAGCGTACATTTTCGTAGCTTGGTTTGCCATCTACGGAACGACAATACCGATCGCCCTGCTGCTCGCAGTTGTCTGGATTATATTTTGTTTCTGGAAGGTTTAGACGACAAAGCAGGTTTCAACAGCGAATAACTTACGGCGGAATGGGATTCTGCTTTTGGTGCCGACATTTGGTGAGATGATTAGCATGTGCGCATAGGGCAAGTTCTGGAAATTGGTAACCCGCGTTTTTAACAAGAATCGCAAACATCTGATCACACAGACTATTCGGCTATTTTAACTGAAGTTTTTCCGGCTGAAGAGTAGGTTATGGCAAATTTTTTGGCTATCGACCAGGGCACCACATCAAGTCGTGCCATCGTATTTGATGAGACCTTTCAGCCGATTGCATCTGGTCAGAGGGAGTTTGCGCAGCATTATCCAAAGAGTGGTTGGGTTGAACATGATCCAGAGGATATTTGGGCTTCAGTTCTCGACTCCGTCCAGATCGCATTGGATCAACTTAAGGAGTATCCGGTTGCGATTGGTATTACCAATCAGCGTGAAACGGTATTTGTTTGGAATAAATCGACAGGAAAAACAGTCTATAGGGCAATTGTGTGGCAAGACCGTCGTAGTGCCGCGCATTGTAATGAACTGAAAAAACAAGGATATGAGCGAGAAATTTCCGAACGAACGGGATTACTTCTCGATCCCTATTTCTCAGCTTCGAAAATTTCTTGGATTCTTAAGAATGTTTCAGGTGCGAGTGACGCTGCAAAGAGCGGAGAGTTACTTTTTGGAACCGCCGACAGCTACTTGATCTGGCGTCTAACGAATGGTCGTCGTCATGTGACGGATCTTTCAAATGCTTCAAGGACTATGCTCGTAAATTTGACTACGGGAACTTGGGATGAGCAATTGCTGGATCTATTCGGAATACCTGCGGTCATGTTGCCAGAAATTCTTGAATGTGCCGATGCGTTTGGGAATATTGATAAGCATTTTTTTGGGCGTTCCATTCCAATCTTTGGGGTGGCTGGCGATCAGCAAGCGGCGGCGATTGGACAAGCATGCTTTTCTGAGGGAATGGTGAAAGCCACCTATGGCACTGGCTGTTTCGCCTTAATGAATTCAGGAACTGAGCGGGTTCAGTCAAACAATAGGCTCTTGACAACGGTTGCTTACAAGATTGACGGGAAAATCTCGTATGCCATTGAGGGTTCAATTTTTGTTGCTGGTGCCGTTGTTCAATGGTTGCGAGACGGCTTGAAGTTTATTCAAACAGCGTCGGAAACAGAGCGGTTAGCAAAAGAGGCTGATAGCGAGCAGTGCCTCTATATCGTACCGGCATTCACAGGGTTGGGTGCACCGTATTGGGATTCGAAGTGTCGCGGCGCCATTTTTGGTCTTTCGAGAAATAGTGGCCCGCGGGAATTCGCAAAAGCTGCGTTACAAAGTGTTGCGTATCAAACTCGTGATTTACTCCAAGCAATGCAAAAGGATTTCAATCCGAGTCGAGAAATGATTCTTCGTGTTGATGGGGGTATGGCTGCGAGTGATTGGACCATGCAGAATCTCGCGAACCAACTTAACCTTTCAGTGGACAGGCCGAAGGTGCTAGAAACCACGGCTCTAGGTGCAGCTTACCTAGCTGGGCTGAAGGCAGAAATCTATCCGGCTCCGGCGGAATTCGCAAAAAGTTGGCGGTTAGAGAAGAAATTTATCCCCAACGGTATCAGAGAGGAAGAAGATGCACTTTATGCTGGATGGAAGGATGCAGTCGACAGGACTCTATCCAGCAAGCGGCATACGCAATTAAATCGGTCGCATATTCGGCAAGATTGATCGCGCTCCTAACACAGAACCTGCGCAGACTCTCCTTTGGTGCTTGTTCAGGCGACATCTTGCACATCCTCTCAAGCTTGAAATTTATAGTTCGGCAAGATGTCCAGCGGCATAAATATCCAAAATCTGATCACACTTGACCAAAAATCTGCTTCTATCTGACTGGGATTTGGCGTGATGAAATGATGCGCGGCGTATTTCTGATCCAATTCATTACGAGTCAAGGGAGCGATATGAACTGGCTAATTTCTTTTGGCCGACCTCAAAGTCTCACCAACGAGTTTCAGAGATGCTATGAGGATGCGCTGTTCTGCCAAGTTGCTAAGCCGATCCATTGTTTCTCAAAGGTTGCGACGTAGGCAAACCCCCAACGCCCCGGCTAGCCAGCCGTCGGAACCCCAGATTATGGTGTGTATTCGGCAAGGCATCAAAACGCGGCCGCTCGGCCGGATTGATTGAACGCGCTGCGACCTTGGATAAAGCAAAGTCCTTTGGAATGGTGTTTAGAAACGCATCAGTCATGGAGCTTTGCGCCATCATACTGGATGCTTAGACGATCGAATTTAGGAATGTCAGCAAAAAATTCCGTGTCCGCAATTTTATTTCCGCCGAGAAGAAAAACCGATACGGACGGTACTGAAGTCGCTCCGAAAGTGAAGTCTCGCCGATAGCACAAGACGACAACGCATCCGAAGGGCCAAAATAAAACTCGCGTGGGATGCACCTGCAAGTTCCTACCCTGATTCGATACTGACGCAACTTGATTAATAAATGGAAGAAGGGACGCGTATACACAGTGACTGAGATCAGACAAGTAAGCACCAATGTGCTAACTAACAAAAAGGTGGTTTTTCGTTAGTAGATCGACTTCTGCTCACAGATATGAAATTTAACAATCCGCAAATAACGAATCCTTCGCCTTTTGTTAGTATAGGAATGTGGTGACCCACAATCGCCTTGGCCAATACCTAAGAGGAAACGTCACTGGCGGGGAAAGCTATTATGCCTATATTCCCGCACCGTTGCCACCAGATCCGCCGCTCAATATGGGGCGTCTGTACCCGCTTCTTGATCAAGCCAATTCTGCGCTCGGACGCCTGGACGGCATGAGTATAATGCTACCTGATGCGGCCTTGTTCATTTATATGTATGTGCGCAAAGAGGCGGTTCTATCCTCTCAGATTGAAGGGATACAATCTTCCTTGTCGGACTTATTGCTCTTCGAGTCGGATGTAGCACCTGGTGCCTCCATCAATGATGTCACCGAAGTATCGTGCTATGTTGCGGCCCTGAACTACGGCATGGAACGGCTCAAAGAGCTACCCTTATCGCTTCGTCTGATCAAGGAAATGCATGCGCATCTGATGAACAATGCGCGCGGCGGGAATAAGCAGCCGGGAGAATTTCGAGCTTCACAGAACTGGATTGGTGGCACGCGGCCTGAAAACGCACAGTTTGTGCCACCGCCACCGGACAAATTGATGGCGTGCCTCGACCAGTTTGAGAAATTCCTGCATGACGAAACCATTCAGCTGCCTGCGCTTGTAAAAGCGGCGCTGGCCCATCTGCAATTCGAGACGACCCATCCGTTTCTGGATGGTAATGGACGATTAGGCCGTCTTCTCATCACGATGATCCTCTGTGTCGAGGGTATTTTGCGCGATCCTGTCCTGTATCTCAGTCTTTATCTGAAAACGCATCGTAACCGCTACTATCACTTGTTGCAGTCGGTGCGCGAATCCGGAAACTGGGAAGACTGGATTGAATTCTTCCTGCGCGGGGTCATCGAAACATCATTGCAGGCTGCCGAAGCAGCCCAAGCGATTGTCCAGCTCTTCGCCCAAGATCGCATTGCTATTGAACAAAGCGGACGGTCAACAGCGTCTGCCTTGTCGATTCATACGTTTATGCAGCGCCGCCCGATCCTCACAACAAACATGATTACCGAAGAGACGGGTATGTCGCTCCCGACGGCGCTTCGCAATCTGACTCTTCTTGAGAGTCTTGGCATCGTGCGTGAAATAACGGGCAAGGACCGAAACAAGGTGTTCGCCTATCACGCCTATCTTGATATCCTCAACACCGGAACCAAGCCGCTGGCACGCTGATTATATCGAACCTTCTGAATTACCCCAATAAAGTTCTTTGCAAATTATCGACTTTGGTGGTCAGCGCAGCAGCGCGAAAAATGCTTCATTCCGATTGATGCGCCGGGCACTGAATGTCAGCTTGAACGAAAATAGCCCCTAAGGTAAAGCCGTCGAATACGTCAAACAAAATGTTAGAGAAGGGGAGAAATCGTTACGGTCGAACTTACAAAGTAGGGGCGGCGGAATCTGACTCATCTATAGTCTCAGGCAGTTACCAGCCCAATTCAACGGGAGCTTTCCCCCGACCAGTGCCAGCGCTTGAGCGTGCAGTGGCTGGTGTTCCAGTGAGCGGCGAACTCAATCTGGTTTAAATGTCTAACCGTCATCTTCTTCTCCTTTGGTCTTGGTCGAAAACCTGCGGGGAGGATGGCAATCGGGCGGGTAGGAAACGAGGAGGAGAGAGGGTAGGAATCGGACTTTTGAGCACCAGAAACGAAAAAAGCCGCCCCATAGTGACGACATTCATGCAGTGATGCTGATCACCGAAGTGCTACGACCCCATCAGATGCAGGCTTCTTCGAACTCGATCTCTGGCTCGGGCGATCCCATCCAGGTGAAACGATAGCGCGCACTCTTGCGAACGTTGCCAACGAGCGCGGGGCGGAAGCATGCGAGACAGACCCCATCTTTGTGGCGCACGCTGGGATAGATGATCCCGGACGCCCCCTCTCCGAGAAGAGTCTCCGCGAGCATCTGGGATTCGACATAGCTGTTCGGATCAAGGCACTTCTTGTGGGTCGCATCTCCCCGAATGTCGTGGTACTCCCCGCCGAAATCCGCGAGATAGTCATCGCAGGTGATGCTTTCCTCCATCCAGTCGATTTCAGGAAGTTCAACCGACTTGTCCCAGGCGACCTCAGCTTGCGATGTTTCGAGCCCAAACCCGGCATGCCAGGCCCCATGATCCGGGCCATTGAATCGATTGCCAAGCGGGTGAGCATGTGAAAAGGCCGCGTTGATGATACGGTAGTAGAGAACGCCAAACACCAGCTCATTAACGCCGATACCCGGTAGTCGATCATTTTCGGCCAGCAGTCGGTCATTGGTCGCGTGGTCGAGATCGAAAATGCCACGAAGGTGGTCATCATCGTCGGCGATCCGGACCAGAACGCTTTCCCCGCCGTCACCATACTTTGAGGGAATGAGCCAGCGCGTATCGAGCTGCCGGATGCGTGCTACCGCGGGACTACTCAATGACCGCCCCGCCGCGCATCCAGAAGTCTGCGTACCGTCGCGAATGCCGGCAAACCGCCCTGCATGAGATACTTATGCGGCGCCATCCCGCCAAAGATCCTGTTCTTGTTTGGCAGTTGCATCCAGCGGTTTGCCAACTCCTCGCTGTAGAGAATGTTCAGCGCCTTGAAAATTCCGATGAGATAGGCTATCCGGCGAAGCTTGTTCTCGTCGAGTGCTTGATCGCCCCCCTTCTTCAGAGCGTAATAGGTGCCGTTCGACATTCCCCCGAGCAGCCGCCGAGAATCGTCGTCACGAACTTTCCAGTGCGCCATAATATTGAAGAAGGCGCGCACAGCATCCGAACTGAGCCGTTCCCGCTCCGTCCCGATCGGACAGATTGATCAGGGGCACGACCTCATAGCGGCTGGCTGGATAGGTTTGAGTAACCGGCATAGCGTCCTCCATTAATGGAGGTAATGTAAATCCAAATATGGAGAATTGCAAACCTGCCGCTACGGTTTGAAAGAGCCTTTAGAATCAGAAAGCTAGTGCCCAGATTAGGGGGTAGATGCCCGCAGAGCAAAAACTAGCAGCGGCCAAGTTGCTCCTCAATGAAGTCACACCAATTACTACGCTTTGAGAACGCCTTGGCGAGCGTCTTGACGCTGTCACTATACCGGCGATCTCCAGCACCTCCGCAGTCAACCGCTCGGGCTGACGGGATTACCACGCCTCGAACTGCTGGCAAATGACGGCCCGCTGCTTTGAACCAGAGAACGAATAGCGTTTGCCGCCATGGTGATCGGAGCGTTGCCCGCTCGCGATCCCGATGCGATCCTCGCGGCCTAAAGCTCAAGATCGGCCGTGAGACCAATTTGGTCGGCGACATCTCGGACGGCGATAAGCGAATGCAGTTGGAAGACATCCTCTGGAATACGGTCCAACGGCGTCAGACTGAGAAGGATCTGGAGCCCGACGGCCGATCGTTCCCGAACGGCGTCGCCGAACCGCTTCGAGACGGCCGGATTGCCAAGTCGTCGGTCGATCCAAAACGACACGCGTTTGCCGTAGCCCGGCAGTTGTACCTCCCCGACCTCTGAAAAGAGATCGGGCATGAGGATGGAACGGTGAGCCCGCTGCTGCAGATCCAAATTCTCCAATAGACGATCGAATAATCTATCGAAGTCGACGCCAAACAGCGCAATCTGGTCACTCGGACGGCCACCCAGCCGGCCGTTGGGCCGAAATGGCCATAGCTGCGATGCTTGAGCGAACATATTAAGTTGACGGATTCGTCTTAATGGGCCGTGAGCGATACGGCCGCCCGCTGACGATCGGTCGGTTGAAGCAGATCTTTGGCCTTTAACGCCGAGGCCAGCGTTACGTAGGCTTGATCAAGGACCGCAGCAGAGACGGCCGCGTCCAGCGTCTCGACCGCCAACAACAAGAAACCGACCGCATGGCGATCTAGAGGCAGTGTGCTGTATGTCACCCCGCAGGATACCCCAGCGCCGCAGATACTTCTCGCCGATCAGCTGCTCTTCCTCGGTCTGATCCTTGAGATTCCAGCCATGGGGCATCGTAATCGTCAGTGGCAGGATCCTGCCCCGTCTGGTTTCGCTTTTGGGATGAAACTTGACGGTGAGCTTCGTCTGCGTCGCAATCCATCCGCCGGCGACCGCACCTCGATTCCAGTGTGGTCGAAGTAGGCCTGCAGCGACGAAGCAGGCATTTTGCGGATGAAACTCGTCTCTAAGGCCATCATATTCAGTTCTCCTTAACCCTAGATGTCGCACGGGTCGTTGCCGTGCGAATCGGACGGGCTGATCCGACCATCCAAGTTGTAGATCTTGAACTCCGTGCCAGTTTTGCGGCTGATCTTCCATCCCTCGTCGACCGCCTCCCGCTTGGTGTCGAAGTGAGCACTGCTGCAATCAGTGGTGCCACGGCGGACATCCTAACCACCATCAGGATTGGGAACGACATGATGGGTACCGGACCCTTTGCGCTGCGCCATATAGGCCTCCTATATCGTGTTTGCGCTAACCAAGGTTCGTTATCACGACCTTCTGCGCAAGATAGGGATTGCACATATGGCGTATCAAAGACTAGATGTATTGTAAAAGCGAACTTTGATACGTGGAGGAAAACCAGTGCCAGTACGCTTGGGCAAGCGATAACAGCGACGGAAACGCGGCTTAACTCTGGAGGAGCTTGCGGAGCGAGTGGGCTCCAACAAGAGCTACCTGTGGGAGATCGAAAACAAGGACGTCGCCCACCCCTCGACAGAAGAGCTGGCGCTCATCGCCGCCTGCCAGAGGTGGATCGACTTCACGGACAGGCGTGCGGTTATGATCATCGTGCGCGACGGCTATGTGAAGTGGGAACGTGCGAGAAAATCTGCCCTCAGGAGCGGGATCTTCGTTCAGTCGGGGATGCCAATCACTGACGACGCACTAAAGCCATTTGCCTTGACAAGAGAGGTTTCGTGTCGGATAGGCCACTTTCACGGTCGGCAGGCGTCTGGCGCTTCGGCCACGGATCCGAGCCGATGCGAGAGTTAGCAATGGTGTCCGAATTCCTTGATATGTCCCTGATAATTCTTCAATTCGAGGGCTCTGTCGACCTCGCCGAAGTCGAATACGAAGGCACGTGCGACCAGTGCACCAAACAAGTCGGACGAAGGAAAGCGGCAGTGACAGCAGTCATCCAACGATACAAAAGGAGGGTGAGCAAGCATGACTAATCGATCGGATGCGCTTGGGCTTCTTAGAGTAGCCATGGATGACGAAGCTGTCGACTTTCGGGAAGGCCAGTGGGAAGCCATTGACGCCTTGGTAAACAGACGGGAACGCCTACTTGTCGTGCAGCGAACCGGATGGGGCAAGAGTTCCGTCTACTTTATCGCCACCCGTATTCTCCGAGATGGCGGGCGCGGTCCGACCCTTATCGTTTCACCGCTCCTTGCGCTGATGCGAAACCAGGTTGAGGCCGCCGATCGGCTGGGGATCCGCGCACTGACGATAAATTCGACCAATCGAGAAATCTGGCCAGAACAGCAACGTGCCATACGCGATGATGTGGCAGACGCTCTTCTGATTTCGCCCGAGCGGTTGGCAAACGACGACTTCGTCGAAAACGTGTTGTTGCCGATCGCCAAACGAGTTGGCCTGCTAGTGGTCGACGAGGCGCATTGCATTTCGGATTGGGGCCATGATTTCCGTCCTGACTACAGGCGCCTCGTAAACGTCTTGCAGCGAATACCTGAAAACGTGCCAATCCTCGGCACGACAGCGACAGCGAACAATCGCGTGGTAGCGGATGTTCAAGCTCAGCTTGGCGATATTGGTATCCAACGTGGTACCTTGATGCGCCAAACCCTCGCCCTGCAGACCTTGCGCTTGCCGTCGCAGGCAGCGCGATTGGCATGGCTAGCAGAACACGTCGGCTCCCTCCCTAGGACTGGGATCATCTACACGCTCACCAAGCGTGACGCGGACCAGGTTGCACACTGGCTCCAAGAACACGGCGTCTCGGCCCGCGCATACTATAGCGGCGTGACTAGCAATGATTTCAAAGACTCCGATGCTTATCGTCAGCACCTCGAAGGGCAACTGCTCAAAAATGAAATAAAAGCACTGGTCGCAACGACAGCCCTAGGCATGGGATACGACAAACCCGATCTAGGTTTCGTTGTCCATTACCAGGCACCGAGCTCTATTGTAGCGTATTACCAGCAAGTCGGTCGCGCTGGTCGCGGCATTGAGTACGCCGCCGGCATTCTGATGTCCGGGGATGAGGACGGCAACATCCACGAGTACTTTCGAAGAAGCGCTTTTCCGAAAGAGCAATGGGTGATTGCGATACTCGAAGCTCTGGAAGAGAGCGATGGCTTAAGTGTTCCCCAACTTGAGGAGGAAGTTAACCTGAGGCGTGGTCAAATTGAGCAAGTGCTCAAATTCTTGTCTGTTGAACTCCCCGCACCTACCATCAAATCGGGCTCTAGATGGCAACGCACGCCTGTGTCGTACCGAATGGATCACGAACGTGTCCGGCGACTGACTGAAAAACGCCAAACCGAATGGGAGGAGGTCCATGACTATATCGACGAAGAGGGATGCCTGATGGAATTCCTCGCCGAGGCTCTTGATGACGTCGACCCCCGACCTTGTGGAAAGTGTGCTTCCTGCCTTGGCAGGCCAATCGTAGAGCCATCCTTCACACTTGCAACAGCGATAACCGCAGCTCGATTTCTTCGCCATTCAGAACTCCCACTTGAATGCAAGAAGCAGGTCGCAAGAGATGCCTTCGCCGAGTATGATTTTCGCGGGAATATGCCTGATGAACTCCGCGCTGAAACAGGGCGAATTCTTTCTCGCTGGGGCGATGCCGGCTGGGGACAGTTAGTCACCGACGACAAGCTTGCAGGACGCTTTCGCGATGAACTCGTTGATGCCGTCATGGAAATGTTGAACGACCGGTGGCAACCAACACCGCCACCAGAATGGGTAACGTGCGTCCCTTCCAGAAACCAACCGGACCTCGTTCCTAACTTCGCCAGACGGTTGGCAGACGCATTAGGATTACCGTTCGAACCGATTGTAGCAAAGATGAAGGACAATGATCCGCAGAAAGCGCAGCAGAACAGATTCCATCAGTGCAGAAACCTTGATGGCGTATTCGCAATCGAAGGCCCTATTCCCGAGGGATCGGTTCTTTTGGTCGACGACGTCGTCGACTCTAGTTGGACACTGACCGTTATAGCTGCGCTGCTTCGGCAATCTGGCTGTGGCCCGGTTTGGCCTTTGGCTCTAACAACCTCAAGCATGGGGGCGTGAAATGCATTTAGGCTCCCAAGCTCAAGCGGTAATGCTCCTCACGGTGTCGTTTGGAAAATCTGACAAATCCGGAGCAAAGCCGCTTTCTACGAAAGAATGGGCGCGTTTTGCGGTCTGGTTGAGGGACCATGATCTTGATCCATCAGCCCTTTTGAAGGGCGATGTGCAGACGCTGCTTACTGGCTGGATGGATCGAGCAATAACACTATCGAGGTTATCGAGCCTTTTGGATCGCGGGGGAGCACTTGGCCTGGCGCTTGAGAAATGGCAGCGAGCAGGTCTTTGGATCATCATTCGGTCAGATCCAGAGTATCCGGAGCGACTGAAACGTCGACTGCGGTTAGAATCCCCTCCTGTTATGTTTGGCTGTGGCAACAAAAAGCTGCTCGGGCGCGGCGGGATCGCCGTTGTTGGCTCTCGAGATGCAGATCAGGATGACATTGCTTTTGCCGAGAATCTCGGGAACTCCGCCACGAAGCAGGGATATTCGGTCGTCTCGGGCGCCGCACGCGGAGTTGATGAGAGTGGAATGTTCGGGGCTCTGAAGAACGAGGGAACTGCAATCGGCGTAATGGCAGATAGCTTACTGCGCACGGCGACGGCCGCCAAATTCCGTAAGTATATTCTTGCGGGTGATCTGGTGTTGATAACCCCTTTCAACCCTGAAGCAGGATTCAATGTCGGTAACGCAATGTCTCGGAATCGATATATCTATTGCCTCGCAGATGCAGCCGTAGTGGTAAGCAGCACTCCCAATAAGGGAGGCACTTGGAATGGGGCCATTGAGGATCTCAAAGCCGCTTGGGTGCCCCTCTGGGTCAAACCCACCACGAACGCAAAATCAGGGAACTTCGAACTTGTCCAAAAGGGGGCTCATTGGTTTCCCGACGACCTAAGTTCGCTCGCGTGCTTGCTGAATGGTTCATCTGACCGGACTGCTGAAGACAGGAGCGTTGACCTCCCCTTATTTGAAACTGAAGCACCTCCCTCAGCAACGACAGAATCAGCGGTCGAGATCTCCGAGCCTCTGGAACTGAACAGTGGGTCGCCAGAGGTACAACAGGAAAAGGCTGACGCTGTTGAGCCTGTTGCCGAAACCAAACCAGATCTGGTCGATGTGGATTTCTACACTTTGTTCCTGAACCAAATGCTCGATATCACAGGAAACGATCCGGGGAAGGTCGAAGAAATCGCCGTGCAATTGGAACTCGAAAAGTCACAGGTCAACACTTGGCTGAAACGGGGTGTGGCGGACGGAAAGATTAAGAAGTTGACGAGACCCGTAAGATACCAGTCAACTGCAAGCGTACGACAGCAAGCGTCGCTGTTTGGTGACGATGGTTGAAGGGTGATTGCCTGCCCTGCTTTCGCGCAGATTTACGCGCCCTCTTGCTTCCACAGTACTTCCATGAGGGCGATAGCAGGATTATCGCCAAAATCAAAAAACCGTAACTTTTTGAAGTTACGGGCTTAATTGGTTGCGGGGGTAGGATTTGAACCTACGACCTTCAGGTTATGAGCCTGACGAGCTACCGGACTGCTCCACCCCGCTCCAAAAGAGGTGTCCGTTTGCCCCATAAACGACACCAGATTCTAACATCGCAAGAGAGATACAAAAGAACTCTTTCTAGGTTTGGCAGCGACCTACTCTCCCACGCCTTAAGACGCAGTACCATCGGCGCAACAGCACTTAACGGCCGGGTTCGGGATGGATCCGGGTGTTTTGCTTGCGCTATGACCACCAAACCAAGAAAGAGTTCTGCCATTCAAATTCACATCAAAAAGGGGAACACATGCTTCGAGTCGCAGAAGTCTCCTGACTTCTACTGAATCAAATCAAGCCGATCGGGCAATTAGTACCGGTCAACTGAACATGTTACCATGCTTACATCTCCGGCCTATCGACGTGGTGGTCTTCCACGGCCCTTAGGGATACCTTGTTTCGAGGGGGGCTTCCCGCTTAGATGCCTTCAGCGGTTATCC
>JAPORY010000105.1 GCA_026709985.1 Aestuariivita sp.
TGTCCGCAAATGCGCTTGCAATCAGCACCGCAGGCATCTGTTCCGGCAGCGCCATGTCGGCAAACTCGGCAAAGGCGCGGGAAAAGGTGGCCTCACTCGGAATGTCACCGACACGCTTCCAACCGCATAGACGCCGCATTTTGGGGTCACACGGGAGATGGTCGAGCAACGCCCGCGTCGTTGGCAGGTTCCAAACCGCCTTGGCGATGAAGGCCCGCGCCAAGGCCCGGCGGTCCTCCAGTGGCCGACCACGACCGGACGAATGCGTCTGAATAAAAGTCTCGACCGGCTTCAGATCCAGAACCGTGACAAAACGCTGGTGGTTCGGCGTCAGCGGACCGAGATCTTGCGTTAAGTTGGGAAATAATTCCCCTTGAAATCGCTTCCAGATATCGGCTATGGTGTTCGATAAGGGCATGGGACAACCGCCGCTGTATTTTGTGTTGCCTACAATCTAATATACATCGGGTTGTTTCAGGTTCACCATTTTCAAAAAAAATCGCCTGTTTTCAGGAAAAAATCGCTCGCCTGATGAATTTTGCAAGTGGCTCTATTGACAACAAATTTTTCTCACCTTACAAAATCTCCGTATTTCACTAAAACCGAAAGGAACCTACTATGTATCTCTTTACCCCCCCCCCCCCCCTTCATTTCTGGTGGAGGGTAGACAATGAGACGGATAACGATAGCAACTGTTGCCGCGCTGCTGGTGATGTTTCTTGCCATGTGCGGCAGTGCGCAAGCGGGGCAAAGCTGGAACGAGTTTTTTGCGCAATGGTGGGCGGAAAATAACGGGGACGAACCCCTGCCCTGGTGGGCAACGCCGGAAGGCCAAGCCGAGAACGAAGCGCGGGAGTTGGAAATGGCACTGGCAAAAAAATTGAAGGAGGCCGTAAGGGCAAACGATGTCGCCGCGGTTAACAAGGCGGTGCAGGATGGCGCGCCGGCGAATGTCAGCCTTGGAAACGGCTGCGACCTAATTGACTATGCGGCGCAAAGGGGCTATACGCAGGTTTTCAGCATTTTAATGGATGCCGGGGCCGACGTGGGTTTAAACGCGAATGGAGCCGCTTACTGGCCGCTTTCTTACGCCGCGTACAATGGGCACCTTGACATTGTGCAAATACTGCTTTCCAGGGCCCCCAGGCTGGCCGGCGTGGGCGACGTTTGCGGCTACACCATTCACCGCGCGGTAAAAAGGGGGCATGCGGACATTGTGCGCGCGCTGCTTGATACGGGCGAATACCCGAGTTACATGAGTTCCACCGGCTTGACGCCTCTGGACATGGCGGAATGCACCGGGCAAACGCAAATAGCGAAAATGGTGCGCGATGCCGGCGGAATAAGAAGAAGTGAATTGGGCGTCCCGGCGGGGAGCTTGCCGCTAGAGGTCGATTGCAGTTTGATGAGCAGCACTTGCGCGTCAAGTGAATCTACAACATGCAACTAGAAAAAAGGAAATTGAACATGAATAAACTGACGCTAGATTATCGGAAATTTGTTTCGCGTAATTAACGACTTAATCCACTTTTGAAAGCACAATAATGTCGATGTCACCCGGCTTGATTGTTTTATCCCCGAAAAGCGAGGTCTGCGTTGGTTTGTTCGACCGGCTGGCTCGGCCGAAGAGATGGTGTGATGGCCAAAGGCTATAGAGCGTATCAATGGTCGTCGACAAGGTAAATCTGCGATTGTCCACTCTGCCCACAAGTCAGGCATCATCGGCTAGGAGGTCTTTCGTCTTGGCGAAAACATCGTTTTTCATGTTTTTGTCGCGAGGTCCGTTGCCATATCGTTGCGTTTGTCGACCATGTGGTAGTGCGGGACCATTCAGGGGTCAAAGCCGGATCCAGTTATCATAGCAGCAATCCGAGCATTCGTTGTCCGCAGCTTCATTCCATCTGCAATTGCTCGCAAAATCCACGACGCTATGTTTTATGTCGCCGGCCGTGAGACTGTCCAGCGGGATATCGCTAGAGCCACTAACAAGTTGGTAGATCTTCGCGATGTAAAAGTCTTGAGAGCCCGTCGACAGACCCTTTACGATCATACCCTCAATCATATCAACGAAGTGGCGAAATACGGTTATGAAAGGTACGTGAAATGGTTCATGGTCCTTCTAGTGAAGGTCTGTCTCAGACGCTGTTCTCCGCTAGAAAGTAATGAACTGTTTGAAACCGCAATTTGACTTCTTCGCAAAAGTCAATTTACTGTCTCAGTGGTCAATAAAAGGTGCCGAGAAGCGGCCTTCGTTCAATGAATTTTTTCACTGCACGTCAATCAGGTGGTTGTTTTTACTCTTCGGCCTTTGGAAAAACTATGATCCAGACAACGGTTCGGGACATCCAGATGACTGCATTCTAGAAGGTGAAGGTGCGCGGGTCGCACATCGAAACAACCTGGCTCTAGCCAGTATTGTCGTTGCTTCGGGGCTGGCGGGTACTGGGCCGCAGGATTTGGAGGTGTTGGGCACGAAAACCCGTGAACCTCAGGCTGCGATCGTTGTCTGTCTTATGCTCGTCATCTATCATGGTTATTGGTACTTTATGCGTTTTCAACATCTTCTAGACGACGCAAAAATCCTCGTGTTTTCCGTGACCTTGAACCACTGTCTTTGTGGCAAGAGCCGCCGAGACAACTTCGACAGAAATCAGCAGCGTTGATCGCCAACCGCGTTTGCTTTACTCTTGTCGTCCTATCAATGATACTGTTAATCGCCTGGGCAATAAATGTGTATCTATCAATGCCGGCTTAAATTTCCCCCGTTTCCATCATGGTAACATTATAAACTTCAAAAAACCGATATAGAAGTACTTGGGTCGGTGGTTACAAAAAGCCGATAGTTCGGACCTGTAATGGACAGGGTAGGAATAGATATCCAATATGTCGCAAACCTATGATCCTCGGTTTCGAGAAATGGGTACCAGTTGGTCAAATAACTCGGAAGCCGTAAGCACTCGTCGATTATGCAGAGTAGCCTGCAGCACACTCATGCGTAATTTAGCCCTAAGTCGTTTTCGATCCTCGGTCCCTTTAGGAGGCACTTCAGTACAGGCAATTTCTGCATGGGCAATGTTGTCAGAAAATGCTGTATCGTAAACGGCAATCGCACGCACTCCGCGATGCTTGATTTTTCGGATGATACTAACTGCAATCTCAACTGATCCGCAGTTTGTCTTTTTTTCATTCGCCTCTACTAATCTGGAAGCTCGCAAGTCATAAACGGGTAACGACGTGTACCGTTTTCGATCAACAGACATACCGTCGCTAATTCGTTTATCAAAAAAAGTCGGCTCTATTTGGCCATCAGCTGAAATATAATAGTCAGAAGTAACCACTGAAAGAAGTGTCTCATCGTCACACACTGGGCCGGGCGAATGATCGCTTATTGAAACCAGTTCACATTCACAGTTTGGATGGTTTTTCCTAAATCATTCCAAAAGTTTTTCCCCAACTGATCCCGACTTTGAAAAAATGCTTTACATTCTGATTTCGTGTTCCCGGTCATTTGGTGCCAGAAAATTCGATAGTTCCTTCCAAATTCGGCTCCCATCAATGTTGGTCATGCAGTCGAACTCCTCTTCGACCATCTGAATCTCACCGTTATCAGAACTCCAGCACATTGATAATTTCCCATTTCCACCGAAATTAATTTCAGCATATTCAGAAAGATTGCACCAATACAATACAATTTCTCCATCAGGGCTAGGTGCCGCGCTAAGCGGTTCTTTCCAGTAAAATCGGCTTCGCCATTGATCAAGGAAATTTAATGCTTGATAAATTGCCGAGTGCGGAATTTCCATTGCGCCATCCCCATCCCAATCTTTTCCACAGGAGAAAAAATTTCGGATTCGTTCCTCAAGTTTAGATTTCCCCCTATAACCATAGTTCAACCCGAGTTGAGAATCTCGCGTTGACGTTCTGCTAAATTGCACATGGTCAGGTTCTATTGATCTGCGCAAAATAGGATACCGATTCTGGGGCCCACTGCTATTGGTACGAACATCTGCCAAGTTTGCCACGTATTGTGAAATTTCCAAGACGCCAAGATAGTTGATTGATTGCGTAATTCGCAGCCTGCTAGCCGTTTCGAGTACATCCAACATATCTTTATAGTCCGATTTGGGCTGACATATCATCACTTAAGATATTCCTTAATATATCTTTATCCAAGTCATGTAAGTCAACAAAATTTCCAAGGCCGCGTCGAGCAATTTTTTCGGGTAGCGGCGGCATTGGTTTCCAGGGGCCTACTGTATGCGGGTCAAGATACGACGAGATTTGATGGAACAACACTATTGATAATTCACGAACGTCTTTCTCCAAACCATCTCTTAAGTCAGAATTAACCCGAGTAAGAACTTGATGCTCTACCGGTTCTGAACGGACATCAAAGTAGCCGGTATGGAAGTGGAAGTTCTGATCTCTTTCGAATATATGCGGGGGTATATATTTGCTGTCGGGTTGAAGGAGAAAACTCGCGTCAAATTCAGCATAATCTCCTTCAGCACGAAAAATATCATTATATTCGACAGCATATGCAACAATGGGATTACGTTCCGATACCAATTCTAGCACCAATGATAGATGTTTGGATACTTTAGGCCAAATTTTCTGCCAATTAGTATATTCGCCAACAACAAAAAGAATGCGATCTTCCTCAAACTTCAAACCTAACCCAACCGAACCGTCAACCTTGATTTTTTCGTACGATATACCGATAACCTTATCGTCACTTTCTAGAGGTTGATACCTCTTTGGGTTTAGAAGCACAGCGTTCATAACCGATCGCCGGGGAAATTCTTGTCGCCATGGATTTGAAGTACTGTCAAACTCCATAAGTTCGTTTTCGGTGAATTTCTTGGAAAATTGAATACTGAAAATCACGGCCTGTAAGGCATTTTTACTCTTAAGTGGTCTGTATCTCATCTTCGGAAAAGCCTTCAGCTTTGGGGCCGGTGAATTTAATGCAAAGTGTTTTCAGAGGGGTTTGAGTCGCTTTGCCTGGTCGGCTGGGGGCAGCAATTCCACTGACATCAGTATTTGCAATGATATTCTTGAAAATTCGAAAGCGCAAAGTGTCCTTCGCCATTTAACCAAACTTTTTTAACAAACACCCTTTTCGGAGCATATCAATGGCGTTTCAATGACCTCATCCCACGGGATTTGTGCCCAATCGAAAGGAGCGCAACCTTCTGTTTTTGACAGGCTATTTGCGGTCTAGGTTGTTCGCAAATTGTTAATTTGTTCTGAATTTTATAGCTGAATTAGCCGTGAAGCGGCTAAAAGTTAGCCGCATTCCCTAATTCGTGCAATCAAGCCATTCATTATCAAGCCCCTCAATTTATCTATAGTGCATGAAAAAGCGAAAATCACCGCATCAGTTCAACAGTGAGTTGATCTAATATCCAATGGGCGTTTTCTAACAAGACCTCAATGTTTTACCTAACTGGTGGGTTGACGTTGCGGCAAAAGAGGACTGTTGGGCATGTTGTTAAGAGGTCAACAGCGTCGCAGTCTCTTACGAGTAGTTTAGATCAGCCTCGGTCAGAGCGCAAGTGGGGTGAAATTACTGCCTTTCCGAGCCGCTTGCAAAAACAATGGTATTGGAGTCATGGGAAAAAAATTGCGACAGAA
>JAPORY010000078.1 GCA_026709985.1 Aestuariivita sp.
CGTTTGATGTGAATAAAGTCTTTAGATCAAGGCTCATACCAAATCCACTGACTGTCGGAAGGTGTGATGACCACTTATTACCAAACTTTAATAGAGCTTTGCTCCAGCCAGCCGATGTTGCCATGCCGGCATATGCAATTGCTTGCAAGACCTTAGGAATATGCTTGGTTACATCTGCTTCTGAAGCCTGGACAACGCGAACATTATTCTCGTAAGATGAACGTTTATTTATCTCACCTAGAACCGAACTTTTCCCCGCGCCGGGTGCGCCCGTGATAACAGTGGTGTTGCCGGGGATGCCGCTTTTTCGGACAGATGTGCGGGTGACCTTTGTGAGAATATGTTGCAGGATATCCTGTCGACCGATAAAGACCGGGGGATGGTCTTTCTCGCCATCATCTACAAAGTGCTGTAATTCTGAGAGTTTGAAATATGCCATTGGATCATTTCTCTAGATCATCATAAGTTATAGCGTAAGTTGTGGAGGTTGCAAGTTTGAGAGGCTAATTGCTAATTTTAAGTTTGAATCTTGAGTTCAGACATAAATTCCCTTAACTGGTTGATTTTGTTGACTTTGTATTTTTGAAAGCACACTACATTTCCCCTCATGACGGGGTCATGAGCAGGTAAAGAGGATGGCGACATTACGGTGTAGTTGGTGCCGTGCTCCGTGTTGTATGGGGGCGATGCGGTTTCCGAGGTGGTGTGTAGAGAAAGGGTGCGGGATTCCAGGTGAGACCCATGTCCGATAGATCGTGTGTGCGTCCTGGGTGGCGCGGCTGGGCAGGCCGAACCTGCGCGACCCGTTGGCTTCGTAGAGCAGGGTGATCTGCTGGGCGTTGAGCGCCTCATGGATGCGGGGGGTTATGCACACGGCTATTCTGTGACGAAGGGATACTGGAACGATCTGGAGCAAACCGCGATGGTCATCGATTCGGATGGCTGGATGCACTCTGGTGATCTAGCAGTTTTTGATGAACGGGGATTTTGCAATATTGTTGGCCGGGTCAAGGACATGATTATTCGCGGCGGGGAAAATATTTACCCTAAGGAAATAGAAGATTACCTCCATCGACATCCCAGAATTCAGGATGTTCAGGTGTTCGGTGTTCCAGACCGCCAACTTGGTGAACAAATATGTGCTTGGGTAGTTCCTAATAACCCCGAAGGATAAAGATTTAGCGAGAAAGACGTCAACAATTTCTGTAAAGGCCAAATTGCTCGCTACAAGATTCCTCGCTACGTACGAATCTGTGGCAGTTTGCTAATGACGGTTATTGGCAAAGCGCAAAAGTATAAAATGAGAGAGGCCGTGATCAAGGAATTGAAATTGGAAAACCATATTCAACGCGAAGCATAATGATCGCTGCAGATTCCCATGACTTTATTGCGTTCTGATGTCTTCAACTACTGTGAGAGATTCAGAATTCACATTGCTCGTAATCGAATGACAATATTTGTTTCGGGAATTGCCTCATATGCTCATCGCTAGGCATCAGAATTTGACAACAAAGCAAATTCGCCAGCCTTCACGTTGCTTTTCAAACCGGTAAGATGATCAGCTTAGGGGTGGAGGATAATCCCGAGTTAAACTTTGGTTAGGACGCCCGGCTAGATTGGTGCACATAGGACAGTTCTGATGTTCAACGCGAATATGCGATTTGATTTGAATGACGATATCGTTGCCATTCGTGATTTGGTGCATCGCTGGGCGCAAGATCGCGTTAAACCAATGGCAGCGCGGATTGATACAGATAACGCCTTTCCCCACGACTTATGGCAAGAAATGGGCGAACTCGGCCTACTCGGAATTACTGTCGAAGAAGACTACGGTGGTACCGCACTCGGTTATCTTGCCCATGTGATCGTCGTCGAGGAAATTGCACGGGCCTCCGCAAGCGTCTCACTTTCATATGGTGCTCATTCCAACCTTTGCGTCAATCAGATTCGCCTGAACGGAACCGAAGAGCAAAGGGCAAAGTACCTGCCGGGTCTGATTTCTGGAGAGCATGTCGGCGCACTTGCGATGTCAGAAAGCGGGGCGGGCTCCGACGTAGTGTCAATGAAATTGCACGCTGAAAAACGCAATGATCATTATCGGCTGAATGGCCACAAATATTGGATTACCAATGGGCCCGATGCCGACACACTCGTTGTCTACGCCAAATCCGACCCCAGCGCCGACGCGAAAGGAATAACGACATTTATTGTCGAAAAAGAAATGCCTGGCTTCTCCACCTCTTGCCATTTCGATAAGCTTGGAATGCGGGGGTCAAACACAGCCGAGCTAATTTTTGCGGATGTCGAAGTACCCTTCGAAAACGTTCTTGGTCAAGAGGGCGAAGGCGTCGCGGTGCTTATGTCAGGACTTGACTATGAACGCGTGGTTTTAGCAGGGATTGGGACCGGCATTATGGCAGCTTGCCTTGACGAAGTACTCCCGTATGTAACGCAACGCGAACAGTTTGGGGAACCGATTGGTAATTTCCAACTAATACAGGGTAAACTCGCCGACATGTATACCGCAATGAACTCAGCTCGCGCCTACGTTTACGAATGTGCAAAAGCGTGTGACCGTGGCGAGATCACCCGACAAGATGCCGCAGCCTGTTGCCTGTATGCTTCCGAAGCCGCAATGACTCAGGCGCATCAAGCCGTTCAAGCGCTTGGCGGTGCGGGATTTTTGGCTGATAGTCCTGTAAGTCGGCTTTTTCGCGATGCCAAGCTCATGGAAATAGGGGCAGGCACTTCAGAGATTCGCCGGTTGCTGGTTGGCCGAGAACTAACACGCGCTATGGCGACATGAGTTTACCGGGACTTTCAGACGATGGGCGTTGGCACCTGCCAAAGCGCCTCAATATGGCAGCGCAATGTTTAGAGCACCCAAAGGATAAGATTGCAATCGTCGAAATCAATCGTCGTGATCGCCACGAGGTTACTTACGGCGAGCTTGGCGCCATGGTCGACGATGTCGCGAGAGCTTTACTAACAAGCATACGAGCGGGAGATCGGGTCGGAGTTTTATTGAGTCAATCAGCTTGGTGTGCTGCTGCGCATCTGGCAATTTGGAAGATCGGCGCCATCTCGGTCCCGTTATTCAAGCTCTTTCGATCTGAAGCGCTACGCAGCCGCATTGATAACGCTGGTTGTCAAATTGTATTGACTGATTCAGAGGGGGAATTGCTCCTTAAAGGATTAGCGCAATCATGGTTGATTAACCAAGTTGGGCAATCAGGAGAGCCCATAGCTTACGCTGAAACAAGTCCTGACTCTCCCGCTATATTGATTTATACGTCGGGCACGACCGGGCAGGCTAAGGGGGCGCTGCATGGTCATCGTGTCCTCACAGGTCATATACCGGGGGTTTATCTCAGTCATAATCATCTCGGAATAGCGGACGATATGCTTTGGACCCCCGCAGACTGGGCATGGATTGGAGGTTTGTTTGACGTGTTAATGGTTGGCCTCGCTCTGGGCGTACCAGTGATCGCAGCGCGGTTTGATAAGTTCACCCCCGAACTCTGCGTCGAACTGATAGGATCAGCAGGGATTCGAAATATATTCTTTCCTCCAACAGCACTCAAGATATTGAAGGCTGCCAATCAAAAAATATCGGGGTTACGATCGGTGGCGGCAGGTGGTGAACCGCTCGGCAAAGAGATGTTACAGTGGGGACAGGAAGCTTTTGGATTGAATATCAACGAATTCTACGGTCAAACCGAATGCAACATGTTCGTCTCATCTTGCGCAGAGGAATTTTCACCGAAGGCTGGTTGTATCGGCAAGGTAGTGCCGGGTTTCACGGTCGACGTCATTGACGCGAACGGTAACCCAACGACGGCTGAAGGTGATATCGCCGTGCGAAAAGGCGCTGCGGCCATGATGCTATCTTACTGGGGTCGCCCCAAAGAAACCGAGGCAAAATATCGAAACGAATGGTTGGTGACCGGCGATAGAGGTATTTGGGACGGCGAGTTTCTTCGCTTCCTCGGTCGCGAAGATGATGTGATTACATCAGGGGGCTATCGCATTGGTCCCGCTGAGATCGAAGACTGTTTGTTGACCCATCCTGACGTCCAAAATGTCGGCGTGGTCGGAAAACCAGACCCGACCCGAACGGAAATCGTAAAAGCTTACGTTGTGTGCAAGGCTGGGCGTCAGCCGTTGGCTGATGAATTGCAAGATTGGGTCAAACAGCGGCTTGCGAGCTACTCCTATCCACGAGAGATAGAGTTCATTAACGAACTACCAATGACTGTCACCGGTAAAGTGGTGAGAAAAGTTCTCAAAGATCGGGCTATTTCAGAGGCTGAGTGCGGCGAATGAAGTTCCAGTCGAAAATCGAAACGCGCTCGGCGGAGTATGCCGCGAATCGTGAGGCGAATCTCAACGCCTTGGCAGCGGTGAGAACCGCCGCCGAATGCGCTAGCGAAGGCGGCGGCAAGGGTGCGCGACAGCGGCATGAAGAACGGGGCAAACTGTTGCCACGAAACCGTATTGCAAATCTGCTTGATGCCGGGGCACCGTTTCTAGAGATCGGGGCGACCGCAGCTCATGATATGTATGCCAATGAAGCACCGTGCGCTGGTCTGATCGCCGGCATTGGACAGGTGCACGGTCACGACGTCATGGTCGTTTGCAACGACGCCACTGTCAAAGGGGGGACCTATTTCCCAATCACTGTAAAAAAACATCTTCGTGCACAAGAGATTGCTGAAGAAAACCATCTGCCTTGCATTTACTTGGTTGATTCAGGCGGAGCTAATCTCCCGAACCAAGATGAGGTATTTCCGGATCGGGACCACTTTGGCCGCATTTTTTATAACCAAGCGAGAATGAGTTCCAAAGGAATCGCGCAAATTGCTGTGGTCATGGGGTCATGCACGGCAGGGGGTGCCTACGTTCCAGCCATGTCCGATATAACCATTATTGTACAAGGGCAGGGAACCATTTTCTTGGCCGGCCCGCCGCTCGTTAAGGCCGCAACCGGAGAGATTGTGAGCGCTGAGGATTTAGGCGGTGGTGATGTCCATACCCGTCTATCCGGTGTGGCCGACTATCTAGCCGCAGACGATACGCACGCGTTAGCGCTTGCACGACAGGCGGTAAGCGGCCTCCGCAATAAGACGGCAAACTATAGCCCTGACCCTTCGTATGAGGAACCGATCTACGACCCAGAAGACATTCTCGGGATAGTTCCGGCTGACTTGCGAACGCCCTATGATATTCGCGAAGTTATTTCTCGACTTGTCGACGGCTCACGCTTTGACGAGTTCAAAGCAAGATTTGGAGAAACGTTGTTTTGCGGTTTCGCACGGATAAAGGGGTACCAAGTTGGCTTCGTCGCCAATAACGGCATAATTTTCAGCGAAGCGGCGCAAAAGGGAACTCACTTTGTGCAGATTTGCTCACAGCGGCGGATTCCTCTGATTTTCCTACAGAACATTACTGGCTTCATGGTCGGGCGAAAGTATGAAAGTGAGGGAATCGCTCGCCACGGCGCCAAAATGGTGAACGCGGTAGCAACGACATCAGTCCCAAAGATCACGATGATCGTCGGCGCATCGTTTGGTGCTGGAAATTATGGCATGGCGGGTCGTGCTTACCAACCGCGCTTTTTATGGACCTGGCCAAATTCACGCATTGCCGTTATGGGCGGCGAGCAGGCAGCCGGGGTTCTTGCCTCTGTGCGCCGCGCCGCAATTGAGCGAAAAGGCAAGTCTTGGTCGGAACAAGAGGAGGCCGAATTCAAGCGTCCGACGATAGAAGTGTTTACTCGACAGTCACATCCTCTCTATGCCTCCGCGAGGATTTGGGATGACGGCATTATTGATCCGCGAAAAAGCCGCGAGGTCTTGGCGTTGTCGCTCAAAGCCGCCTTAAATGCGCCAATCGAAGAAACCCGCTTCGGCGTATTTCGTATGTAATTCAATTACTTTATCGCGTGTTGTAATGGGTAACGGTAGCAAGCGGGGGCGTTTTTCGCCAAGCGTTGAGAGAAGTTTTAGCGGTCTTGAGGTTCGATAGTCGCAATTGATCAAGACAATCTGAGCGTCGAAAGGCGCGAGTCTAACGGTGATGTAATCGGACTTTCTAGGGCTTCGATTGATCGTGGGATGGGCTCGACATGTCAGGCACCTAAACGGAGATTATTGCTTTGTTCAACTCAATCTTGATTGCCAATCGCGGTGAGATTGCGTGCCGCGTCATGCACACTGCTCAAAGTATGGGCGTGCGTTGCATTGCGGTTTATTCGGAGGTCGATCGTAATGCTCTGCATGTGGCAATGTCGGATATTGCGGTACCGATTGGCGGGAAAGCGGCAAGAGAGAGTTATTTGCAAGCTGACCGCATTGTTTCGGCGGCTCTTGCGAACGGCGCTGAGGCGATTCATCCGGGCTACGGCTTTCTGAGCGAGAATCCTGAATTTGCCGAAGCGGTTGAAGCCGCCGGACTGACCTTCATTGGCCCGCCGGCCGAAGCCCTACATGTCATGGGAAAAAAAGACGCCGCCAAGCGACTAATGTCGCAGGCTGGGGTTCCGGTCGTGCCAGGCTATCACGGCAGTGAGCAAGATCCTGACTGCTTGTACCAAGAGGCAAAGCGGTTGGGATTTCCGGTTTTGATCAAGGCGGTTGCTGGCGGCGGCGGTCGGGGACTACGAAAAGTAGAAGCACCTGAAGACTTTATCGACGCGTTAAAGAGCTCAAAAAACGAAGCCATAGCCGCATTTGGCGTTGGTGATGTAATCATTGAGAAATTAATCCAAAAGCCGCGGCACATTGAACTGCAGATATTTGGTGATGATGAACAGGTCGTGCATTTATTTGAGCGCGATTGTTCGCTCCAGCGCCGGCATCAAAAAGTTATTGAGGAAGCGCCGGCACCGGACATGCCAAGCGAAGTCCGAAAAGCCATGAGTGATGCCGCCGTGCAGGCGGCGCAGGCCATAAAATACAAGGGTGCAGGAACGGTAGAGTTTATCGCTGACGCGAGTAAAAGGCTGCGGCCTGACGGGTTCTGGTTTATGGAAATGAATACGCGATTGCAGGTCGAGCATCCAGTCACGGAGGAGATCACTGGGATTGATCTAGTCGAGTGGCAATTGCGGGTAGCTGCCGGCGAAAAACTCCCCCTGAGCCAAGCGGATATCGGAATATACGGGCATGCAATTGAAGCGCGGCTTTATGCGGAGAATCCTGAAACCGGATTTCTTCCCGCCACTGGTAAGATCCGACGGCTATCTTTCCCGTCAGAGGCAAGGTCGGATAGCGGGCTACAAAACGGTGACACGGTTAGCTCTTGGTATGATCCGATGATCGCCAAAATAATTTGTCACGGCGCGACTCGCAAAATTGCTCGCGAACGCCTAAAGCAAGCACTAACGCAAACCCAAGTGTACGGTTGCGTCACCAACCTAGGGTTCCTCGCGGCCCTCGTTGATCATCAAGATTTCATCACCGGAAACGTTCATACTGGCTTGATTGAAGAAAACCTTGATGGACTCGTTGTCAAAACCACTCCCGCACCGGAAACAGTTGCGTGGGCAGCAATGGTTGCCTTGGGGATCCAAGAGAATTCGAATAAGGCTGGTTTCACTTTATGGAAAGGTCTTGAGCAAACGGTGCAACTCCAACATGCCGACGATTTCTTTTCGGTGTCAGTAGAGTTCGAAGGTCGCGATCAAGTGAGGCTCAATATTAATGGTCATCAGGTATTCGCCGAACGGTTGGCGGGCATCTGGAGACTCAATGACAAGACTGCACCCGACGCCGTCCGGCATGATTCTGAGGTTTATGTCGCGTCTCAATATGGAGTCATTTTTTCTGTTATTGACCCGCTCGCGCAAGCTACTGACCTAGTGGCAAATGAGGGTATTTTAACAGCCCCGATGCCAGGTCAAATTCAAGAGATTTGTGTTACCATAGGTCAAGCGGCAACCAAGGGGCAACGGTTAGCGATTCTAGGAGCGATGAAAATGGAACATAGCCTGTTGGCCGCGCACGATGGTCGTATCGCAGAAATCTATGTTACCGTCGGGCAGCAGGTCGAGCTTGGGGACTCATTGATTGACCTGAAAGCGGAGGAAGCGAGCGCATGATACTCCATCATATTGCCCTTTCGCGATCGTTTCGGGTCCTTTTTACGCTCGAAGAGTTGGGTCTAGAGGCTGATTTGAAGTATTATTCAGTCTTAGACGGTTCTTTGCGATCTCCTGAGTTCTTACAGATTTCACCAGCGGGACGGGTACCAGCGCTTGAGTTTGATGATGGTCGGGTGATGTTTGAGAGCGGGCCAATCTTGCAGTTTTTGGCTGAAACTCATCCTGAGGCGAACTTGGGTCGGCCGGTTGATCATAGTGAACGGGCGCGTTTTCTTGAAATGCTCTCCTTGTCAGAAACAATTTCGTGCGAACTCGAAATGTTGAATATGCAGCATCTTTTTCTGCGCGAGCCAAAAGACGCATCAGCGACAGTCATTAAACTCAATACGCTGCGCTTTCGAGCGGGGTTAAGAGCAATTGACGCTATTTTGGCAAACCAAGATTGGTTGTGCGAGAGTGGTTTTTCGGCGGCTGATATAATGATGAGCTTCAATATTTTGGTTGCCCCCTACTTTCTTGAAATGAGTGAACTACCCAATATCAATCGGTATCGTGAGCAATTGGAAGAACGAGCTGCATTTCGTCGAGCCCGCGCTAAGGATGGCGAACAAAAGTTCTATGATCGTGACTTCTATCCCGTCCCAACCTCGTGATGGATACGTTTGAAATTTTTGAAGTTGGCCCACGCGATGGGCTGCAAAACGAAACTACTTCGATTGCTCTAGCGGATAAAGTTCGTTTCATTGATTATTTGAGCGCGGCTGGTTTTCGGCGGATCGAGTGTGGCAGCTTTGTCAATCCGACTCTCGTGCCGCAAATGGCCGATAGCGCTGCTGTTTTTGCTGCGATTAGTCGTCGCCCTGCAATTTCATACGCGGCTCTCACGCCGAATATGCAGGGATTTAAGGCAGCAGTTGCGGCGAGGGTCGATGAAGTCGCAATCTTTGCCTCGGCGAGCGAGGGTTTTTCGCAAAAGAATATCAATGCGACGATTGAGGAAAGCTTTGAGCGATTCAAGCCCGTTATAGAGGCGGCAAAGCGTTATGGAATTGTGGTTCGAGGTTATGTCTCTTGTGTCACGGATTGCCCGTATGACGGTTGCATTGACCCCGAACAAGCAGCCAAAGTTGCAGCGCGACTGTACAGTATGGGTTGCTATGAGATCTCGTTGGGCGATACAATCGGCAAGGGTACGCCAGAACGGATTTCACGCATGATTGCGACCGTTGCCAAACAGGTTCCAATCGAAAAACTTGCGGGTCACTATCATGACACTGATGGGCAGGCGTTGGCAAATATCAGTGCCTCAGTTGCTTTGGGAATGCGGGTTTTCGATGCCTCTGTTGGTGGATTAGGGGGGTGTCCCTTTGCTCCCGGCGCCAAGGGGAATGTTGCAACGGAGGCGGCGGTGCGGCATTTGCTCGCGGCCGGTTTTGAGTCCGACTTGGATCTTGAAGTGCTTGATCAGAGTGCAGATTTTGCGCGAAAGCTATGTGGCAAACCCAACGGCAGCCCCGTTTCTTTGGAATAACGATTGCAATAGCGGGTGGAAATTTGGGTGTCACTAAGACGGAACAGTGAGGCATTGGCAAGCAAATTGATGTTTGTAACAATTTTATTGGATTGAGTGGGGCGATGGAGAATTTTGAAACGATTGATTTGAATGCGGATCAGAACGGCATAGCGTATTTGACCCTTGATCGAGAAGACAAACGCAACGCGCTGTCAGCATTGATGTTGACTGAACTTGCGGCTGCTGCCAAGAAAATTGATCAATCGGATGATATTCGGGTGGTCATTTTGACCGGCGCTGGTGAAACATTTTGTGCTGGCGCTGATCTCGCTTGGATGAGAGAGCAAATGGCCGCCGACGTCGATACCCGCGCCCGCGAGGCGACGCGCCTAGCCGAAACATTGTTTGCGCTCAATACCTTGTCGAAACCGTTAATTGGTGCTTTGCAAGGCAATGCGTTTGGTGGCGGCGTTGGTTTAGCGAGTGTTTGTGATGTCGTGTTTGGCGCTTCACATATCAAGATGGCCTTGACCGAGGTTAAACTCGGAATCATACCGGCCACAATTGGGCCGTATGTGTATGCTCGGATCGGCGAAGCTGAATGTCGTCGGCTGTTCCTAAGTGGACGGACTTTTGAGTCAGACGAGGCTCTGAATTGTGGGTTGTTGTCAAGAGTTACGCATTCTTCTGAACTTTGGGAAGAAGTGGAGGACGAAGCTTACAGCTTTCTGAGCTGCGCTCCGGGTGCCGTGGCCGCTGCAAAGAAACTTGCTCGATCTTTTGGGGTATCCATTGATCAAGATACAATAGCGATGACAATCGCAGCACTAAAGGAAAGATGGGAGACAGAGGAAGCTGCGGAGGGGATTAGTGCCTTTTTTGAAAAGCGCCCCCCGTATTGGAAGCTGAAGTAAGTCTTTGAGAATGACTTTACCAAGTCCTTTACCACTGCGGGAATGCTGAGCGTTAATCCTTGAAAGACCTAATCTTCAAGTGCGGTTTCTCTTAAAAATATGATGCGAAGCAAACTAATCGCTCGCGTTGGTCTTGTCTAAACTTGCAAGAATTTGAGTGCTTTTTCGAGACTTGTGTCGGCCTGAGTCTTTAGCGTTCCCAACGCATTGAGACCGAGCATTTTCTGCTCCAAATCCAAATTCATGAATTGTTCCTTTTGGAACGAGGAGAGCGTCTTGGATATCTTTCGATCTTGCAAACAAGAATGATGGCCGATAATTCGTCTTTATCAAGCAATGACAATTCATTCTGGTGCGAAACAACAACTGGACAGGATTCGCTCACCACAGCAAAAAAGAGGTTTCTTAA
Source organism: Aestuariivita sp. (assembly GCA_026709985.1). GTDB lineage: Bacteria > Pseudomonadota > Alphaproteobacteria > Rhodobacterales > Rhodobacteraceae > JAPORY01. The sequence continues at coordinate 10,941 of JAPORY010000078.1, forward strand.
CGGAAGGGCAGGGCGCCACTGTGCGAACAAACAAGTAAGGGAGAATGGAATATGGTTCGTTTGTACGAGGCAAAAGACAGCAATACAAACGGAGATTCAGGCGGATCCCCCGTAAAAAATATTTCTTATGACCGCGAGAATCATATGACTTAGCACCCGATGTCGTAAAACTGTGAATTTGTGACAACATACGGGCAACGAAACGGCGAATCGTGCTAAGAGGAATTTCAAAAATTAGCGTGGGATCATCCTGCAAGTGGTCACATCTACCCTTGATAAATTGTGAACCATGGTTTACAATTATCAAATGCCTGACGTTGTTGAGAGTTCTGCATTCAAATCTTGGATCCGCACCTTGCGCGATCGGGGCGATTGCCCGGATCAATGCACGGATAAGGAGTCTATCACTGGATCACCGTAGCGATGTCAAGGCGGTGGGAAATGGCGTGAACGAAATACGTATTCATCATGGGCCTGGTTACCGTGTGTATTTTATCCGCGATTCAGGGACAGTCGTTGTGTTGTGCGGCGGCGACAAGAACAGCCAGCAACGTGATATTAAACGTGCCGAAAAACTAGCCCGGAACTGGAGACAAAGATGAACAAGACTTTCACTAAATGGGATCCTGCAGAACACCTGAAAACGCCGGTAGATGCGCGACTCCATTTGGAAGCCTGTGCGGCGGAGGATCCGGGCGACGGCAATTTGATCCGTGCAGCACTCAACGACATCGCACGCTCCAGAAACATGAGTCGACTGGCACATGAAGCAGGGATGACCCGTGAGGGTCTATATAAGGCCTTATCCGAGAATGGTAATCCCAGTTTTGCGACAGTTATGCGGATCACTCGAGCCTTGGGAATGCATTTGAGGATTACGGCACAAAATCGCGTCTTGGATGATTCAGCGATGCTCCCTGGCGAGGCATCGTAAATCCAGCGACAGTCCCGAATTCAAATTCGGAACTATTCGGCAAATCTGCGAAAGCAGATTCCAGATGCCGCCAGTCTGCACCCGCCCGAAAAAATTGCCGAATGCCGCAGATGGGCTCTGTTCACTCGGCCAACCAAGCTGCTTCGGTCGGGCTATGCCTTCCCTCAGCCCATGGCCGCAGTCGCCGATCGCATTGACCTCGCGATAGGATTGCGAATGTCGTTTATGAGCCTAAACCTCAAGAAAACCCGCTCCTTCGCCACTGCATTCTAGCTTCCTTGGGTCGACACACATTACGGAAGAAGGCGGTTTTCGATCCGACGGCAAAACAAACTATCGCCCCTATAGGAATAATGCCGCTATTCTAGTCCTATCCTACGAACTTCAGCACCGCGACACAATCTGCGCCGATCAAGCAAAATAAGTATCCATGCCTAAAAGACAAATTTCATTACTTTACCCAAATAATTCACTCGGTCTAAGATTTCGGGGTTTTATAAATCAGTGTTGTGCAACTAATTCTTTGGAGTTTGCGGAGAACCTTTTTCAAATTCCAACAGAAGGCGGCGCAGTTCTTTCGCGTCCTCAATTGGAGCAATAGAGACATTTACCAAAAAATCCATGTCGAATTCATCCGCTTTATATTTCCTTGGCAACCCCGTTTTCATAGCCACAACCCAAAAGGCATAGGGACGTGGCCTGCCGAGATATTTCTCAACTTCCGCCGCTTGCTCCTGAATCGAGTCACAAGAGCCTTGCAGATGCAGCTGCGTTTCTCAGAGTTGAGAAAGGCCGATAAATCTTGCGTGATGTCTATTTTTTTCGTCGCATATGTCGACCATTGTTTAATCATGGAGGTCAACCAGCTTTCATAGGTCGGATCTTGAAAGTTAATGCGGGACTCGCAAACACTTCGCAATCAGTTGCCGGCACTTTCCATTTGCCGATTCTCCAAAACATCTTCTAGCCAGCCGAGACGCATTTCTGGAACCGAACTCAAGAGCAAATCTGTATAGTCATCGTAAGGCGGGCTCAAGACTTTGGATTTGCCGCCATAACGCTGAACTCTGCCTTGGTACATCACCGCTATACTATCAGCGATGGCCCGCACCGTTGCGATGTCGTGCGTAATAAAAAGATAGGCAACATTTTCAATACGTTGCAAATCTAATAATAGCCGCAAAATGCCATCCGCAACCAATGGATCTAGGGCCGAGGTTACCTCATCGCAGATGATCAATTTGGGCTTTGCAGCAAGCGCACGAGCGATACAAACCCGCTGCTTTTGTCCCCCTGACAGTTCGGCCGGATAGCGATCAATGAAATCAATTCCCATCTCAATCTCATCAAGAAGATCAATCACACGCTGTCGCTTCTCCTCTCCCTTTAGACCAAAGTAAAACTCGACTGGCCGGCCGATGATGGTGCCTACAGTGTGTCGAGGGTTCATGGCGACGTCGGCCATCTGATAGATCATCTGGAGTTGCCGGAGATCTTCGCGCGAACGAGAAGCTAAGTCGGGCGTAAGTTCTTGACCATCAAAGACCAGCCGCCCGATTCTCGGTGGCAATAGACCAGTGATCACCCGCGCTAAAGTTGATTTTCCGGAGCCTGATTCGCCCACAACTGCGAGGGTTTGGCCCGCGTGAATTTCAACGTTTACATCGGTGAGCACATCTAATTTTGTACGCGGATAACTGGCCGTAATGTCGATACAACGCAAAATTGGTTCATCAGTGGGCGTATTTTCAGGATGTTCAATCGAACGTACCGAAACCAACGCTTTCGTATACTCCTGTTTCGGAGAATTTATGATTTGCTGGGTTGTTCCATACTCAACCATGTCTCCGAGACGAAGAACCATGATCGCATCGGATACTTGTGCAACCACCGCCAAATCGTGGGTAATATAGACTGCAGCAACGCCAGTCTCGTGAATCGCCTTTTTGATTGCTGCTAGAACGTCAATTTGAGTGGTGACGTCGAGTGCCGTTGTTGGTTCATCAAAGATCACAAGTTGAGGCTGCGGGCACAGGGCCAAGGCCGTCATACAGCGCTGAAGTTGGCCGCCAGAAACCTGATGTGGATAGCGATTGCCGATGGTCTCTGGCTCTGGGAGGCCTAGTTGTTCAAACAGATCGACGGCTCGGCTTTCCGCCTCCGAACGCGAGAATTTTCCATACCGCACCGATGCCTCAACGACTTGATCTAAGATTTTCTTTGCTGGATTGAAGCTAGCTGCGGCTGATTGTGAAACATAACTCACCTCGCCCCCGCGCAACGAGCGAACATCGGTGCGCGACGTCTGTAGAATATCGCGGCCATTGACCCAGACCTCACCCCCTGTAATTTTAATACCGCCACGACCAAAGGCGAGAGTGGCAAGACCTATCGTCGATTTTCCAGCGCCCGACTCGCCAATCAACCCCAAAACCCTTCCCGACTCCAAATCAAAATCAACGCCGTGAACAATTTCGATATCATGCGGTTTTTCATTCGGGGGGTAGACGGTTGCACCGATCCTCAAATCACGCACACGAACTAAGGGTTCAGTCATGGCGCAATCTCACAGTTTGACTTGAGGGTTGGATTACCGCTATCGTGGCACAATGGCGCCGAGGAGCGGAAAAGTTATGGGGCGTCAAGAAAGATGATCGGCAGGCTTTGCCGCACACTAATCCGCCGGTAAGGTCACACAGATCCCATCGCATCATCCGCGTCCTCCCTTGAGCGATGTCGTCCGGCTCAAGATCCAATCAGCTACGAGATTTACGGAAATCGCCAAGATCGCGATCGTAATCGCCGGGTATAGTGCCGCGCCGATACCGTACGTTAACCCCTCCGCGTTTTCTTTCACGATTCCTCCGAGATCGGCTTGCGGCGGCTGTATGCCAAGTCCAAGAAACGATAGGGTAGAAATGAACAACACCGCAAAAATAAACCGCAGCCCCATTTCTGCGACGAGAGGTGAAAGCGCATTGGGAAGAATTTCTCGGAAAATTATCCACCACCGGTTCTCACCGCGAAGTTTTGCTGCTTCCACATAATCCATAACGTTAATGTCGACGGCTACCGCACGCGCCAAGCGGTACACTCGGGTTGCGTCAAGTAACCCCATCACAAGAATGAGTATCAAGATGGTGATGGGGGTGATTGAGAGAATAACCAGCGCAAAGATCAGCGACGGGATTGACATCAAGAGGTCGACGAAGCGTGAAAGAGCTTGATCAATCCAACCACCCATAACGGCTGCCAAAAACCCCAATACTGAGCCAGTGGTAAAACTTAGAATTGTTGCCAGTGTTGCAATCCATATGGTCGTACGCAGACCATAAATCATGCGGCTGAGCAGATCACGACCGATACCATCGGTGCCGAGCAGGAACTCGGAGGTCGCCGGTTCCCAAAAACCGTTCGACACAACTTCATCGTACCCATACGGCGCGATGAGCGGTGCAAAAAGCGCGATCAAAAAGAACGATAGGGTAAAGCAAATACCGATGATTGCGGCAAAAGGGATGCGAACAAACACGCTCAATTCTCTTATCTAGGATGCCGTAATCGCGGATTCGCCAGAATCGAGACCAAGTCAGCGATCAAGTTAAGACCAATATAGATGGTCGCAAATATCATGCCGCACGCTTGCACAACCGGAATGTCGCGTTTGGTGACATGGTCAACCAGATACTGACCCATGCCGGGGTAAACAAAAACAACCTCAACAACGACCACACCGACGACTAGGTAGGCTAAATTCAACATGATTACGTTAATGACTGGCGAGATTGAGTTCGGAAACGCATGACGGCTGATCACGGCAAAGCGTGTTAGGCCCTTAAGTTCAGCGGTTTCAATATAGGCAGATTGCATCACGTTGAGGATCGCTGCACGGGTCATGCGCATCATGTGTGCAAGTACAACGAGTGTGAGCACCAAGATCGGTATCGCAATCGAGTCGAGACGAGTGAGCAAATCGGCGTCTGGGCGATATCCGACCGCTGTCGGCGAAAACCAATTCAGTTTTACGCCAAGAATAAACATCAAGATATAGCCAATGACAAACTCTGGCATTGAGATGGTGGTTAACGTCGTAGCAGAAATTGACTTGTCGGGCCATCGGTCGCGGTAGCGTACCGCGAGCAATCCAAGAAAAATCGCGAGCGGCACGGCTATAATTGCTGCCCAAAAGGCAAGAAACAGGGTGTTGGCTAATCGACGACCAATTGCCTCGTTGATATCTTGACCCGAGGTCAGGGCAGTACCAAGATCGCCAGTCAGCAGGCCGCCGAGCCAATCAAGATAGCGTTCGACGGGAGGTCTATTGACGCCCAACTCTTCTCTGAGATTGGCGAGCGCTTCAGGCGTTGCTGATTGTCCTAAGATTTGTTGGGCGACATCGCCAGGCAGGAGAATCGTTCCCACAAATATCAGTAACGAAACCAGAAAAAGCAACAGCAAGCCCAGCGCAATGCGCTGGGCCAAGACACTGGCTATTGACCCCATTTAAGCCTTCACCCACATCCTCATTGGCGCGGTGTAGTTCATAAAGGCAAACCCAATCGGGATATCTTCCCAACCCTCTATTCGATCAGACTGCGCGTCAATAAAGTCGTTGAACATCGGGCAAATCAGTCCGCCTTCGTCTCTAATCAAGTTGCTCATATCGGTATACATCTGTTGACGCTTGGTTTGATCAAGTTCCGCACGAGCGGTCAGGAGGAGTTGGTCAAATTGATCGTTAAAGAAGCGGGTATCGTTCCAATCGGCAGTTGAGAGATACGCCGTAGAGAACATCTGGTCTTGGCTCGGGCGGCCGCCCCAGTAAGAAGTGCAGAACGGTTGTTTGTTCCAAACCTCTGACCAGTAGCCATCATTTGGCTCACGCTTAATTTCGAGCGGTATTCCTGCCGCTGCTAGAGACTGTTGGAAAAGAGCCGCTGCGTCGGGAGCGCCGGGGAAAGAATTGTCCGAAGTACGAAGCAAAATAGTGCCGTCGAAACCAGACTTATCGAAGTGGAATTTTGCCTTATCGGGATCATATTCCCGTTGCTCAATATCGTCGAAGAGAGGGTAGGATTCGTTGATCGGGGTATCATTACCGACTGATCCGTACCCAAAGAGAATCTTGTCAACCAATTCTTGACGGTTGATTCCATACTTTAGTGCTGTCCGTAAGTCATTGTTATCAAATGGCGCGGAATTACAGTGCATGATAAAGACGTAATGCCCAGCACTTGGAACCGAATGGACATTGATATTCGGTGCGCGGCCAACTAGACCAGCGGTGCGGGGAGGTACGCGGTCAATGAGGTCAACTTGTCCCGACTGGAGGGCCGCCACCCTTGCCGTATTGTCATTAATCACGATGAGCTCAATTTCGGACGCGTACCCATAGTCACCCCAATAGTTGGGATTTTTTTCGAATAGGAACCTGACGCCCATTTCGTGATCCTTCAGCACATAGGGCCCAGTGCCAACGGCTGCCAGTGGGTCATTCTTGCCGCCCTCCGGTTGAATAACGAGGTGATAGTCCTGCATGTAATAGGGCAGGTCAGCGTTGGCGTTCTTAAGGCCGATCACAACGGTATTGCCATCAGCCGAGACCGAATCAATGTCCCGTAGCAAACCGAGCGCACCCGATTTTGTATCTTCTCCGACGTGCCGATCAATAGTAGCGATCACATCCTGCGCGGTAACCGAGCGACCGTTCGAAAAGGTGATACCGTCGCGAATTCTAAATCGCCAAGTTTTTGCGTCATCTGAACCTTCGAAGCTTTCAGCGACGCGACCCTCAAGGCCGCCGCCCTTTACGAGTTGCAGGAGCGTTTCTCCCCAAAGAAGATTGACTTGACTCGCCACGGAGTTTGCGGCAAGCGCGGGATCAAGACTGTCGGTGGTTGCACCACCCTGAATGCCGAGCCGAATGGTGCCGCCAGTTTGTGGGCCGGCCGCGCGTACGGCGTTCGCTAACATCGCATTGGCCGTTGTCGCCGCAACCCCCAGCGCCATTGCTCGACCAACAAACTCGCGCCGGCTCATTAGGCCTATTGCTGCGCGTTGGGCATAATATTTCAATTGCTTGTTCATCATGTTCTCCAAAAATGCTTTCAGTATCCGAAGGTTCGGATGATCTCAAATGTAATCATCTCTCGAAACAACATCCTCTATACTGACCTAACGGCCTGCTTGCAGGCAACTTCAAGAACAGATAAAGGCTCTGTTTTTCTTGTTACGCAAATACACAATTATGTCAACAGTACTGTCGCATTTGCTGTATATTCGCAATGAGACTCCCGTTGTAGATAACGGGGTTTCTTACTTCTTGAGCTGCCGTAACCCACCAGTGTAAGTCCGCTTTTTGCATGCTTCTTGAAGCAGAAATTGGCGTCCTGCCGTGGACGGCTTCGTTATCGCCATAGCCTTACCTTACCACACACAACGTAAAATGCAATGATTTATATCACAACTCTAAACACGGCGGTTGTTGTGGCATTGGATAGTTCAAAGCTCGCAAAGAAATCGAGTTCGGGTCGGTTTTCCTACTAATGGTAGGCAGACCGCTAAGCCTTTATACACTAGCCCTGCGACAACGTAGCGGGGAATTTGCTCCGCAACGCATTCTTTTGTATTTTGCCCCTCGCATTTCGTGGCAACGAGTCGAGGATTTGATAGTAACGCGGGTGCTTGAAGCGAGCCAATGAACCCGTCACTTGAGCCTTGACCGCTTCCAGATCTATTGTTTAATTGTCCTCTGCAACCAAAGCCACAACAACGATTTCGCCATACTCTTCGTCGAGAATGCCGAATACAGCGGCTTCTTTGACGCCAGTCAGCGCATAAACAGTGTCTTCAATCTCTTCGGGATAGACGTTGTAACCGCTAGTAATAATTAAATCTCTTGCGCGTCCGACGATTGACAAATAACCATCTTCGCTAAGTTCCCCCAAATCTCCCATAACAAAAAAGCCATCTTCACCAAACTCAGACGCAGATTTTCCTGGCTTATTCCAATATCCAGCGCAGACGTTTGGTCCTCGAACTTCGATCATCCCTAGAGAATTTATAGGCAGTTCAGCACCACTGTCGATATCGGTGATTCGCACCGCAATATCGGGAAGTTTTGTGCCAACACTGTTGGCACGACGCTCTCCGCCGACAGGATTTGAGGTAATCATTCCCGTTTCAGTCATGCCGTAGCGCTCAAGGATGGTATACCCGGTGCGTTTAGCGAAATCAGAGAGGGTTTCGGGTCGAAGGGGCGCACTTCCCGAAATAAACAAGCGCATCTTCGCCGCTCGGCGTTGGTTAAGGTCGGGATGCGCCAATAGCCGCGTGTAAAAGGTCGGCACCCCCATCAACAAGGTCGCCGCCGAAAGGTTCTTGATGATTGCCTCTTCATCAAACTTCGGCATAAAGAGTATTTTCGCGCCTGCCAACAGACAGATGTTCACAGCGACAAAAAGCCCGTGTGTATGAAAGATGGGCAACGCGTGAATAAGAATATCTGACTTACAGATTCGCCAACAATCAACCAAAGCGAGTGCATTCGATAGGAGGTTGCCGTGAGTCAACATCACCCCCTTCGGACGACCAGTTGTCCCCGAGGTGTACATCAGGGCAGCAAGAGCTTGCGATCCTTACGGCATAGGATCGAACCCGATATTTTCTCGGTGCACTTGCTGCGTTAGGCTTCCTCTGCCGTCAGAGTCGAGGGTCAAAACTCTTGCTCCGCAACTAACAGCGAAGGCCGAAACCTGATCATATGCCTTCGTGCTACAAACAAAAATGCTCGGACTGGCGTCTTGTAAGATGAAAGAAATTTCGTCGACAGTATAGGCTGTATTGAGCGGCAAGAACACACCGCCTGCTTAAATAGTTGCGGCATAGAGGGTTAGAACTTCGAGGGATTTTTCTGCTTGAACCGAAACCCGATCATTGGGCTTTAAGCCATTCTTAACCAGCACATTTGCCATCTTGCTCGAAAGTCGAACAAAGTCAGCATAAGAGGTCGTTTTCCGTGGAGCTTGCTCTACAAAGACATCAGAATTGTTCCTGTGATGCGAGAACAAGCTATCGGATAGGTGATTTGACACGGATATTGGGTATTCAGATCTGATTAGTTGCCGGTATCAAATAAACGCTGGTAAGAGCCCCTCGTCGGCGGACTAGCGCTTGATCGTCTGGGTGTCGTTCGCTGCCGAAGTTGGTACACCGCCACCCTGTATGCTTTAGCATTTATGCGTTCATCTTTGCAGCCGCCATAAAGAGAACTTTGCAGGCTCTAGTGTACACGGAAAAAGTATAGCCATAGGCTACTGGTTCGCACAAGACTTACGCCGACGATCAATATTCGATTTATAAGGCGCGACATTTAAGACCCTGCGATCAACGGTAATCAATGGCGATCAAATTTGATCGGGATAAGCCTTCGTTTCGCGGTCTCAAATCGAGTGCCGTAGTTGAAGCAATAGGATTGACGCCGCCTTCCAACACTGATAGCACTTTCCCTACCTCGGGGTGCCGTGTGCGGCTGAGACGCAATTTAGCGAACCCGTTGAACCTGAACCGGATAATACCGGCGGAGGGAAGGTCGAGCGTTCTCATCCTTTCCCCGAAATCATGAAAGGAGAGAAAGATGCTTAGCCTTATTCCTGCAATTGCCCTTGTATTATTGTCAACCGGCATCGCGTGGGCGGATGATCGACCACAACTGACAGTCTATACCTACGACAGTTTTGTTTCGGAGTGGGGTCCCGGCCCTGCTGTAAAAGCAGAATTCGAACAATTCTGCGACTGCGACCTAAATTTTGTTGCTGCAGGAGATGGTGCTTCATTATTGGCACGCTTGAAACTGGAAGGTGAAAGGAGTGACGCCGATGTGGTGTTGGGCCTTGATACGAATCTAATGGCTGACGCGTTAGATTCCAACTTGTTTGCTCCGCACGGCGTTTCTGACCTTGATTTAGATTTGCCAATTGATTGGATAGATGAGATCTTTTTGCCGTTTGATTGGGGGTATTTCGCATTCGTGCACGACACGGCGTTGTCCAATGTTCCCAGTAATTTCGAAGAACTTGCTGCGAGCGATCTATCGATTATTATCCAAGATCCACGTTCATCAACTCCCGGCCTAGGGCTATTGCTCTGGGTAAAAGCAGCATACGGGGAACGAGCCGATAAGATTTGGGCAGATTTGGCGGATAACGTAGTCACGGTAACCCCTGGTTGGTCAGAAGCCTATGGTTTGTTTCTAGAAGGCGAATCTGACATGGTTTTGTCTTATACGACCTCACCAGCCTATCATCTGATTGCCGAGGAGGATCCGAGTAAAGCAGCGGCTTTATTTTCGGAGGGGCATTACCTGCAAATTGAGGTGGCGGCAAAGCTGACATCGACAGATAATTCGGAGTTAGCGGATCAGTTCTTTGAATTTATGCTGACGGAGGGATTTCAGGGTGTGATTCCAACGACGAACTGGATGTATCCTGCGGCTATTCCGACCGCCGGCTTACCAGACGGTTTTGAGACCCTAATTCAACCGGAAACGTCGCTCCTATTGTCACCGAACGAGGCTCGTGACCTCCGCTTACGGGCGCTAGTTGAATGGCGAGCGGCCCTCAGTCGTTAGGGTGGATTGGCCGGACCGGAATTGCTTTTGCGGTTAGTGTCCCGACAATCATCCTGCTATCCGTTGCCGCAATAATCTCTGTTGCTGAGGCGGGTAGCGGACTGACGTCAGGTGATTGGGCAGCGCTACGCTTTACCATTTGGCAGGCGACACTGTCGGCTGTGATCAGCGTCTTACTTGCGGTGCCACTGGCCCGCGCCTTAGCCCGACGAAATTTTGTCGGGCGGGGTGTCGTCATAACGCTGCTTGGTGCGCCATTTCTTCTGCCTGTCATTGTTGCGGTATTTGGGTTGTTGGCAGTATTCGGTCGTAACGGTGTGCTGAACGCGGTTCTTGAGACCTTTGCTTTTGAACCGATTTCGATTTTTGGATTGCACGGCGTTGTATTAGCGCACGTTTTTTTTAACCTGCCGCTAGCAACACGTTTTATCTTGCAAGGATGGCAGGAGATTCCTGCGGAGCGCTTTCGGCTTGCTGCCAGCCTCGGGATGGATACGCAAGCGATCAATCGGCACCTTGAATGGCCGATGCTGAAGAAAGTGCTGCCCTGCGCCTTTGTCGTCATTTTCGCGGTGTGCACAACCACCTTTGCCGTTGCCCTCATTCTTGGCGGGGGACCGCGTGCCACGACGGTCGAATTGGCAATCTATCAATCGTTGCGATTCGAATTTGATCTCCGCCGTGCGGCTTTTCTAGCTCTCATGCAAATCGGAATAATGGTCTTGCTTGCGTTTATCGCTCATCGAATTTTGGCTCCAGCGCTCTTATCGCACCGCATGGACCGACCCGTTATTCGATGGGACGGACGGGGTTTTGCGATACGGATGATTGATTACGGTGTCATTGTGGGCGCTATAGGATTTCTTTTGATGCCGATTACTATGGTTATGATACAGGGCTTGCCGAAAATTCTGAGCTTACCCGCGGTTGTCTGGGAGTCTCTTTTTCGGTCGCTCATTGTTGCGGTATCTTCGACCATAATCGTATTGGGTATTTTGATCCCGATGTCCTATGCCGCCGCCCGTCGTCCACGCCAAAGTGTTTGGATCGAATCGGCGGGGCTGATGTCTTTTGCGGTATCTTCTTTGGTTCTGGGTACCGGACTATTTGTTGTAATCAATCCGATCATGCGCCCTGACATGCTGGCTCTGCCGATTACGGCTTTGGTAAATGCGCTTGCAACGCTGCCATTTGCGTTGCGGTCTGTCCTCCCCGCATTTTGTCAGGCCGAAGCTGATTACGGTCGTCTAGCCGACTCGATCGGACTAACACCATGGGCACGGCTTAAATTTATCTTCCTACAGCGTAGCAAGAGAGAGATTGGATTTATTGCCGGATTGGCTGCGGCATTATCAATGGGGGATCTGGGTGTCATCACGCTGTTTGCCTTGCCCGATACGCCAACACTACCCTTACAAATATATCGTCTCATGGGTGCCTATCGTATGCAGGAGGCGGCGGGCGCATCAGTGTTGCTTTTGCTGTGCAGCTTCGGCTTGTTTTGGCTGTTGGATCAAGGGGCGCGCCGTGTTGAGATTTGAGCAGGTTTGGTTTCGGCGAGCAGAGTTTTCGTTGTCTATCGACGGGTCCATCTTGGGACCAGGTATAACCGCGGTCATTGGTCCATCTGGTGCCGGCAAATCGACACTAATTTCGCTCATCGCCGGTTTCGAAGTGCCGACAGCCGGCCAAATTTACTGGGGCGAATCGCCGATCACAATGATGCCCCCGGACCAGCGACCGGTATCGGTAATTTTTCAAGATCATAATTTGTTTCCGCACCTCAATGCCGTCACAAATGTTGCACTTGGTTTGTCTCCGTGCGCAAATCCCAATGACACTTCAAGAGAAGCGGCGCGCTCAGCGTTGTCCATTGTTGGATTGGAAAAGTTAGGCGCGTCATTGCCGGGTGAACTCTCTGGTGGCCAGCAAAGTCGTGTGGCATTGGCTCGCGCTTTGGTAACAAAAAAGCCGCTCATCTTACTTGATGAAGCCTTTTCTGCCTTGGGTCCTGCCTTGCGGACAGAGATGCTCAACCTCCTGAAGTCAGTATTGGCAGAACGAACTGTATTGTTGGTCACGCACAACCCTGAGGACGCGCTACAGGTATCACAGCAGACTCTTTTTTTGGAAGGGGGACGGGTCTGGTCAGCAATCGGCACCGATGAACTCTTTGCGCGACCGCACAAGCACTTGAAAGCCTATCTGGATAAGGGAGACTAAGCTCTCCAAAATTGAACTCGCGCTGAAAACTGAAACGAAGCCAACTTTTGTCAGCGCGGTTTGCGTCTACCCGCGCCGATACACCAGAGTTTCGGTGAGGGTTGAGCGGAGGGTGAACCAGTTACCCGCAGGGAAAGGCGTCTTGAAGAGTGGCGAGGATCGACTCGGCTGCGGGCATCTTTGTACGCCGCGTGTAATTCCCGTGTACCCAGCGCATAAATGCCCAACGGATTTCATCGGGCGCGTTTTGTGCAGGTAAGCAGATGCCGCTATCCGGGCCAACCGAACCTGTTGCCTCCAAAGCGTCGACATATCCGATGATATATTGCTCACATTCGATCTCTGCCACTTGACCCCATCGAGCATCATTGTCGGCTTCTTGACAGGGCGAAAGCAATTCTTCGGTCGTATAGTTCGAATGAATCTTTAGCACTGATCGTGAGCCCGCATGAACTGAACTTACCAAGGCAATTGCGGCGGCTGCACACAAAAGCAATGTTATTCGCATGATAATGCTCCCTTATGATCGCGCAACATCAAACGGCGACGACAAATCATAGCTTACTATTTTGGCTATTTTGACGCCTTTCGCCTGTCTGCCAAGGCATGGATTGCCTCGTCCATGACGGCCTGATGCTCTTGGTTATTAACGAATTTCTCCGAATTGACAGCGTCCCATACCTCCGCATCAGTCATGTTCTGGTGACATCCCATGCACAGGCCTGTGCGCTCCATTTTTTCTCGCATATCCTGTGGCAGCGGACCGGTGAGAGGCCAATGCGAGCCCACTGTAACGAGTTGCTCGCCGTCCTCGGTTACAATCCGACTCAGGTCATGATCCAGTGATGGAACTGGCTGCGATTGTAGCTGGGTTTGCTGCGGAATGATTTCGCCCAGTGCCGTTTCAAGATCAACGGTAAAGCCGTCCTCGTAGCCTTTTAAGAAGCGCCCGCCAGAAATCCCGTATCCGAGAGCCTTGGGATTGTTGTGGCAGCTTTCGCAGGTACGAGCTTCGCGACCAGCAGTGTGCGGTTGCACCGCTGCGTGATCTAAACCTTTCGTCCCGCCCGCGTCAGGTGTCATCCAAGTTTCGTTATGCGCGACGGTATTTCCATCCTTGTCAATGACCGTCGTGATTACTTGGCACCCTGGCATCAGTGGCGATACGCGACCCTCGCCGTTAATACCAAGAGTCGGCTCCTCCCAGCGAAGGTAAGATCGCGTCTCTGATACTTTGCCGGGTGATGTTAAGCCATTGGTACCAAGCGCATAATCTGCGGTCAGGCCATCTTCACCGCGGGCATTCGCATTGTTAATCCAGTCGATGTCTGTTTTGCCTTCAGAATAATCAACAGTAATGTGGCAGCCGTAGCATTGTGGTGCCCAATCGGCATGGCACGCATAACACTCCATCGACTCCATGTGCTGACCAACACTCATCATAGCAACCTCGGCATTCGGTGATTTCCAGTCACCGCTGAGGGCGATCTGCTTCAACACGGGGACCTCAAAATCCAAACCGGAGGCTGAATGTAAAACAACTTTTTCGCCGCTCTTGACAACGTTGCCGAACGGATTGCCGCGTGCTGTCAGCAAATAGCCATCTTGAGGTTCGTATACTTGGGCCGAATATTGTTCGGGCAAGATATCATCCGCAAGTCCACGCGGTGTTTGAGAGATGTCTTGCTGAAATTCCTCCCCGTGTCCGATGGGAAGTTCCCACGGAAATTTGCTCACGGTACCGTGGCAATCTTCACATTCAATTTCGACTTGCGCTAGAGTCGTGCCGGGAAGATTGCCATCGCCATGCATATCCACCGTCGTGTGGCAATCTTGACAAAGCATGCCGCCTTCTGGGTTGCCGGGGCGAGATTCTACCTGATGATGTAAGTCATCTTTAATAAACAGATAGTTTTTGGTGTGAAGTTTCGGTTGTTTGCCACCCGTTGCCGTGTAGGGTGAGCCATAAGGAAACTCCATAATTCCTTGATAACTAACACCGATCCGTTTGCCGCGGTTGTGACAGGAGTTGCAGGTTTCTGACGGGATCCCCGAATAGGTCAGATCACCATGGGTCACTTTGGATTTGCGCGAACCCTGCATTTGATGGACCAACAGCTTACCCGGTTGATCACGCGAAATCATCGGGTCGTTGCCTTCATACAGGCCCTCATTCGAGTACGGAACGTGACAAGATGAGCAACCCGTACCGCGAAAATCCCCACGCTTTTCGCGTCCCGAGACCCCAACGTGGCACCGCTGGCACTGCTGTCTTGAATAGGTAATTCCGGCAAGATTGGGGTGTTCGGAAATATCGTCAACATTGACTGCGGGAACTTGTTCCATCGAGTCGACTAACTGGTCAGGATGAGCCTCGGCGTAAGCGATCATATATTCGCGGTAAGTCTCGGTTCCAATCGTTGGTTCAAAACCGTCTTCGTCCACCAGTGAATAATTGCCATAAACCGACCGATGGGTATCAATGACCCCCCAGGACCAAAGATTACCTTGCAACTTGCCGGCCTCAGTATTCATCAACGACTTCATAAGACGCTCCGAATAACCTTCATGACATTGGCCGCACGCACGATCGGCAACCCATAATGCGCCCGGATCAGGATAGAAGGTGTGGGGGCCATACTCTGCGAGATCTGCGGGCGAGCCGGCATGGGCTGCTTCCACCGTTGTGGCATTCGGCGTGCCGCCATGACAAACAACACAGCCACCCGGGTCGCCAAAATCAGGGCCTATGGCGTGAATGGTGTCCATCATCGGGCCTTGGGTAAAATCTTCAATTCCTTCGTGACAGGATAAACAACCCATTTCGGCCGCACGTTCAGGTGACACCGTGATGACTTCTTCGTCAGAACTCGCAGACTCGTTTGTTTGTGCCCAAGCTGAGCAACCGAGTCCCAAAGCCACGCAGATTGAAATGAACGTGCGCACAGTAAGTCCTCCTGCCAGATTCTTGCCGATAGATGGAACTATGTATTCTGTCAGACGGGTTCGCTCTGATATTTATCAGTTTTCGAAAAATAAATTTTTGATGGGAAATTGAACCAAGTTCAGCGAGAGTTGGTCTGTCTCTCGTGATCTGTTGACGGCGGCGGTGCTTGATCTGAATCAATGTCAAATGTTCGATTGGATGCGACGAACGCTCCAACTGTTCGTAAGATAAGTCGACTAATCGTGAGAATTGAGAATGTCGGTTGTTGAATTACGCAGACCCCCGCGACAACGCCTAGATGCGCCCTCAAAGCCTTGTGACTGCTGTCCTTTAGGAGAATGCCGCCTGCGGGAATTTGCGCGGCAATCGGGTACAATGGCACGTCGTGAACTCGGTCGCGGCGATTATTTGACTGACCGCTCAACAAATGGCTGCCGATTTTGGACGGTGAAACGCGGCACGGGCGCGATCAGTAGAGTTCTACGGGATGGGCGGCGCCAATTGGTTTCAATTGAGACAACCGGAAGCGTGGTCTCGGGCACGATGGCGACTGATGACAATGAAAGTTCGTTGGAGGCACTAACCGATTGCGAAATTTGCGATATCCACTTCTCTCCAACGGCAAGAGAATTGCATGAAGATCCACAATTTGTCCGACTCCGGGGTGACTTGATAGAAAAGCGCGTGCAGCGAAGTGCCGTTCATCTCTCTGTACTCGGTCGCTTAGATAGCCATGAGCGCGTGATTTTCTTTCTGGCGTCAATGGCGGCGAAGGCTGGTCGAAGCGGGCAGTTGGTTTCGCTACCAATGTCGCGTGAGGATATTGCGGACTATCTTGGCTTGAACACTGACTCCGTGAGCCGAATCCTCACCCACTTACGAAAAACCGGTTTGGTTCGCTTCCATTCGCCGACCGAATACAGTTTAAGCGACTGGTCTTCGATCAAGCGGCGGTTGCCAATATCCGTCGAGGCGGTCGAGCAGCATTTCTTGTGACGGTGGCCTAGAATGTTTGTCGAACTGGGACATTTTGCTCTTTGGTTAGCGCTTGCTGCCGCTATTATTCAATCGACTATACCGCTATGGGGCGCACTCAAGGAAAATCCAGCGGCCATGAGTATCGGCGATACTGCTGCTGATGTTCAGCTTGTCGCAATCGCGTTGTCTTTTGGCGCCTTGACCTACGCGTTTGTCGTATCTGATTTTTCAGTGTTGCTTGTGGCGTTGAATTCGCACTCAATGAAGCCAATGCTCTACAAGGTCACGGGTGTTTGGGCCAATCATGAAGGGTCGATGCTTTTGTGGGTGCTGATGTTAAGCCTGTTCGGCGCAATGATTGCGCGTTTTGGTCGGACGATACCGCTGATCATGCGATCAACCGTGCTATCGGTGCAGGCGATGATCGGTGTTGCCTTCTTGCTATTTATTTTGCTGACGTCGAATCCATTCCACCGCTTGACCAATCCTCCACTTGATGGCGAGGGCATGAATCCATTGCTGCAAGACCCCGGCGTGGCCTTTCATCCGCCGCTTCTCTATCTCGGGTATGTCGGATTTTCGACGGCATTTGCTTTTGCGGTTGCCGCCTTAATCTTGGGTCGAATTGACCCAGCTTGGGCGCGTTGGATGCGCCCATGGGTTCTGCTCGCTTGGTCGGGGCTTACGGCAGGAATTGCTCTTGGATCTTGGTGGGCCTACTATGAATTGGGCTGGGGCGGCTTTTGGTTCTGGGACCCGGTCGAGAATGCGTCGTTCATGCCGTGGTTAATCGGTACGGCCTTGCTTCACTCATCGCTCGTTGTTGAGAAGCGTGCGAGTTTGTTGCAGTGGACCGTGCTGCTTGCAATTCTGACATTTTCGTTGTCACTTATCGGTACTTTTTTGGTCCGGTCAGGCATTTTGACCTCGGTTCATGCGTTTGCCACCGATCCCGAACGCGGTGTTTTTATTCTATTAATTCTTGTCATCTTGATCGGCGCCGCGTTGACCCTGTTTATTGTGCGGGCTTCCACCATTCGTGATACCGGCGTTTTTGCCACTGTTTCGCGAGAGACGGGGCTATTGGCCAATAACTTGTTTTTGGTGACGGCTACCGGTGTTGTATTCGTCGGAACCTTGTATCCGTTGGCTCTTGAGTTACTGACTGGCGATAAGATTTCGGTTGGTGCGCCTTATTTCAATCAAACGTTTCTGCCAATTTTTGCGATAGTGATGTTCGCCGCTGGCGTCGGACCGTTTCTTGCTTGGAAACGAGGACGCTTGCACGATGTACTGCGACGGACTGGGATCGTAACAGCGATTGCCGTTGCCGGCGTTGCGGTGGTCGCCGTCAGCTTCCAGTTGCATGAACCCGTCGGTTTGTTTGGAGCATTCATTGCGATGTGGCTCGGTACGGCCACACTTGTTGATCTTGCCTCACGTGTTGGTTTGCCGCGGGTGAATCTTCTTGTCGCCGTCCGCCGGTTTATTGGCTTGCCGCGTTCGGCTTTTGGTCTGTATCTCGGTCATCTCGGTCTTGCAGTTGCCGCTGCGGGCGTGGTCGCCGTGTCGGTGTGGAGCGAGGAGGAGATTCGCGTTGTGAACAAAGGGGACGGATTGGCAGTGGGGGCGTATGAGTTTACCTTGATCGACATTGAAAATCTGTCAGGGCCAAATTATCAGACATCGGTGGCGGCTGTGCGCGTTACGAATGATGACGAACTTGTCACGATGTTGTTTCCCGAACGGCGCTGGTATCCGGTTGAGCGTCAACCCACGACCGAAGCTGGCATTCGGACGTTATGGCACGGCGATTTATACGCGGTGCTAGGCGATCCTGACGGTACCGGTCGTTTTGTTATGCGGTTCTATTACAATCCCGGCGTACCCTGGATGTGGCTTGGAGCGATGCTCATTGTTTTTGCTGGGTTGCTTTCGCTCACAGATCGGCGATTTCGAATTGGCGTTCCCTCAAACCTACGCGCTCGCGCCGAGAGTTTTCCAGCGGAGTAACGGCAGTCATATCGGCACATAGGCTTGCTCATGCGTTACCTTCCTTGCATTCTGCTGATGGTTTTGGCAACGGCGGTTGTTGCGATTGAGCCTTCAGAAATGTTTGAGGACCCCGCGCAGGAAGCGCGAGCAAGAGAGATCGGGCAGCAATTGCGATGTTTGGTTTGTCGCAATCAGTCAATTTTTGATTCAAATGCCGGTTTGGCGTATGATATGAGAGTGGCGGTTCGCGAGCGAATGAC
The DNA here is from genome assembly GCA_026709985.1 of Aestuariivita sp. Classification (GTDB taxonomy): domain Bacteria; phylum Pseudomonadota; class Alphaproteobacteria; order Rhodobacterales; family Rhodobacteraceae; genus JAPORY01. Next base: position 29,906 of record JAPORY010000078.1, read on the forward strand.
GGCAGGTGATAGTGATGCAGAGGTCTTGGACTACTTGAAGGATCGCTTCGGTGACTATGTTTTACTCAATCCGCCCTTAAGTTGGTATACCATTGTCCTTTGGTTCTCGCCAGTTGTTCTTTTGCTGATAGGCGGTTTTGTTGTTGTTGGGTATATGCGCGGTCGCCCCCGCTCGGAATTGGACGATAAGTCGGAGTTCATCTCGTGATTTGGGTTGCCGTAATTTTCTTGTTGCTGATTACTGCGGGTTGGATAATTTGGCCGTTCTTGCGAGCGAAAGTGACGGCCAACGGTGACAGCGATGCGATTATTTCAATCTATGCCGATCAAATTGAAGAAGTAGCTCTAGACCAAAAGCGGGGACTGATAAGCCCTACAGAAGCGAAGGCTGCGTGCACCGAGATTGAGCGGCGTCGATCTAAAGCTATCGGTGAGATGGTTGGAGGATTTCGGATCGCGCACCGGGCACCCGTTGCTGCTGTTGCGAGTGCATTGGTCTTAGCTGCCGTAGCGATGGGGGGATATATCGGAATTGGTAATCCCGCCAAACCGGACATGCCGCTGGCAGAGCGAAAGCAAGAGTTGCTCGCCGCTCGTGCTGCTGCCGGCGATATGACGAGTCGCATACAATTATTGATTGAACAAACGCGTGAAGAGCCGGACGACTTTGAGAGCTGGTGGGTTCTTGCGCGCTCTCATGCCGCCGTGGGTGACTATGCAAGTTCGGCCGAGGCCTATCGACGGGCTCTGGACCTTGCTCCAGACAACCCGGGGGTGCAGTCGGCGTACGCTGAGGCTGTGACGCTCGCGAATGGCAACAAGGTACCGAAAACGGCTGAGATTATTTTTTCGCAGTTGGCTCGCAACCATGCCGATCCTCGTGCTCTCTATTATTTGGCGCTAGCGCGGGCGCAGCGACAAGATTTTGAGGGGGCTTTGCTTGATTGGGCAGAATTGGCAAAGAGCTCGAACGCTGACGCGCCTTGGATGGCGTTGGTGCGCCGCGATATTGCCAATATGGCGCGGTTCTTAAAGCGAGAAATTACGGCGTATTTACCAGACGCAACGGCGGCCGAAATCGCGTTGGCTTCCGGCGAAGCCCTCGCACCAACACAACAACGCGATGATTTAAGAGAGAATCTTGCTGCGAACCCCGGATCTTTTGCTGACTGGATTGCGTTGGCAGAAGCAGAGGTTGCCAATGGCGACTACGCGGCGGCGGCCGAGGCCTTACAAGAGGGACGGCGTCACTTCAGCGCCGCGCCGTTTGTTCTGCAAAAGTTTGCCGAAGCCGAACGTGAACTCGGATTGGATCTAACGGCACCCGATGTAAGGGGTCCAAGTGCTGCCGATGTCGCAGCTGCGGCGAAGATGTCGGCGGCAGATCGGACGGCAATGATTGAAGGCATGGTTGATGGATTGGCAGTGCGCTTGAGCGAGTTTCCGAACGATCCCGACGGCTGGACGATGTTAATTCGCTCTTATCGCACGATGGGACGCGTTGATGATGCAGAGGCCGCATTGGCGCGTGCCCGCGATTTGTTTGACGGAACCCCGACAATGCAACAGATATTGTCCAATCTCTAACCGTGATCAGATGTGCGCGGGTCGAATTTTGAGTGCGTTTGTAGCCTGTCGACCCAACAGCAATAGTCGTCGAGAATGCTAGAACATCATGCTTGGAAGCCAAGTTGAAAGCGTTGGCAACCACCACACCACCAACATGCCCAAGATTTGCAAGCCGATAAAGGGAATTACGCCCCGGTAAATGTCAGTTGTTCGGACTTCTTTGGGTGCTGCGCCGCGCAAATAAAATAGGGAGAATCCAAATGGCGGGGTTAAAAAACTCGTTTGGAGATTAATGGCGATCAAAATTCCCAGCCAAATGGGTTCATGCCCCATGAGAATGAGTTGGGGGATTACAAGTGGCAATACAATGATAGCGATCTCGACAAAGTCCAGCACAAAGCCGAGGAAAAACAAGAATACCATAGTAAAGAGCAAAGCGCCGTCCGCGCCGCCTGGGAGTTGCGATAGAATCGAATCCACCCGTGCTTCGCCGCCAAGTCCAATGAAGATCAAAGAAAAGAAACTAGCAGCAAGTATCGTCGCAAAGATCATGGCCGTCATTTGCATCGTTGCGCCAGCGGCATCATGAAGCGTTCGAGTCCTTAAGCATGAGCCAATTGCGGCAACTACCGAAACCGCGGTCGCGACAACCAGTACGATGTAAAGTGACCCGAACAGGTAATCCGTCGTTGCTAGCGTGTCGCGCTGCAGTCGGACGGGAAAAATGCCCGACAATACAAGCACCAGTCCTAACGAAAGTGCGCCGATGATAGGAATATATCGGCGTAATCCCGCCTGTGCGCCAGCCATAAGCAGCGCCCCAATGGCTCCGACAGAGGCAGCTTCTGTGGGGGTCGCAACGCCTCCGAGTATGGACCCAAGAACGGCGAGGATTAGAAAAATCGGTGGCACAATAGCCGCAGACATTTCTCGAAAAGAGGGTTTGAGTCCGGTTATGACGGGTGGGGCAGCAGCCGGCGTTACCAGCCCGCGCAAGATGATATAAATTAGATAGAGCCCCACCAGGAACAGGCCAGGGACAAGTGCGGCCGCAAAAAATTGCCCTACAGATAAGGCCTCAACATTAAATTTTCCTTGTTCATACTGCGCTTGTTGAAAGGAATTAGACATTACTTCCGATAAAATAATCAGCAGCGTTGAAGGCGGGATGATTTGTCCGAGCGTCCCGGCAGTGCAAACAATTCCAGCAGCAAATGACTTGGAATAACCGGCCTGCAGCATCGCCGGTAGCGCGATTAATCCCATCGTCACAACGGTCGCACCAACGATGCCCGTTGATGCGGCAAGTAAAGTGCCGACAAAAACGACGGAGATGCCGAGCCCACCCCGCAGATTGCCGAACACCCGCCCCATCATCTGGAGCAAATTTTCCGCAACCCGGCTTCGTTCGAGGAGTGCGCCCATGAAGATAAAAACCGGGATTGCAATCAGAACTTGATTCGTAATCAAGCCGAACGCCCTTTGACCGAGGGCACCGAGAAGTGCGATATCCATGGCTTGGGTTAGCCAACCGATGTAGGCAAAGAGTACCGCAGTGCCTGCAATCGCGAAGGCAACGGGGAAACCAGATAAGATGGCCGCCAATAGCGCCACAAACAGAACTACATCAAGGTACGCGCTCATTTGCGGACGAGGCAACCGAGACGAATCAAAATCGAAATCGACTGTACCATGATTAGGACACAGAAAGCTGGGATGAGAGATTTAAGGAGAAATACGGCTTCAATGCCGCCGACCGAGATCGGGCCCTCAAGAATAGCCCAGGAATTAATCACGGATGGCCATGACCAGTACAGTAGGGCTAACATCCCGGGAATGAGCAAGAATAAATGACCGAGGATGTCAATCAAGCGCTGCTTTGAAGGTGAAATGCGGCTGTAAAATACATCGACGCGAACATGACCGTCTACCAGCAGCGTATATCCAGCCCCCAACATAAACAGCGTTGCGTGCATATACAGAACGCTTTCTTGCACGACGATTGAGTTCACGCCGAAGACGTACCGTCCCAACACAGCGCCAAACTGAACCAACACCATAATCACGATCAGCCAGCGGACAGGTCGAGCGACCGACTTATTTACTTCATCTAATCGATCAGCAATTTTGAACATGTTGCCTCTCGATTGAGGAACCTGACACTCGCGAGAAGTGTCAGGCCTTCAGTCTAATATCCGAGTATTGCGGCTCTCGCATTCATCTGACCGTTATCGGCAAAGGTCATGTAGCGACCGACACTATCTCTGTAGCTGATAAAGCTTTCGGTAATTCGACGAACAAGGTCATCGTCATCTTGCCGTAATTCGTCAATTACTTCCGCAGTAGCGTCTCCCATAGCGCTGATGACGCTGTCTGGAAAGCGATGAAGTTGAACGCCTTCTTCGTCAGTCAGTTTCCTAAGGGCGGTAGCATGCTTGGTGGTGTATTCCGTCCAAACCGGATTGTACAAGCTTTCGCAGGCAAAGCTGACCGCCTGTTGGAGATCATCAGGAAGCGCATTGTACGTTGACAGATTAATAGCGCACTCTTCGGCCGAAGAAGGTTCGCCAACTCCCGGCCAATAATAGTTTTTGGCAACTTGAAAGTAGCCGAGAGCACTGTCGGTCCAAGGGCCGATAAATTCGCCCGCGTCGAGGGCGCCGGTTTGCAGCGCTTGAAACATCGCTGGCCCAGACATAGCCTCTGCTGCCATGCCGATTTTTGAGGCCATTTCGGAGGCGAGGCCAGTCGTTCGGTACTTCAGCCCCTTGAGGTCATCAACCGAATTGATTTCGCTGCGGAACCAACCGCCCCACTGCGGCCCAGAGTTCCCGCAAAGGAACGGCTTGAGATCAAAACGGGCATACATCTCATCATAGAGTGATTGCCCACCACCGTGAAAGAGCCAACCGAACTGTTCGTCAGCTCGCAAGCCAAATGGCTGCGAACCGAAGAGCAAGATACCCTTCGACTTTGAGCCCCAATAGGCCGGAACTGCGTGATATAGATCAGCAGTACCCTCGCTTACGGCGTCGAAGACTCCGCGACCAGGAACGAGTTCGCCAGCGGCATATAGGGCAACTTCAATTCGCCCGCCCGACAAAGCGGTAATGCGATCCGCCAGCATTTGTGCGGCAACGCCCGGACCGGGTAGATTTTTGGGCCAAGCAGTAACCATAGTCCACTGACGTTTCTCTTGCGCGAGCGCTGGAGCCGCCAGAGAACCTGCGAGTCCAAGCCCGCCAGCTGTAACAAATGTCCGTCGTTTCATAATCTTTCCTCCTTGAGTTACGGAAATTAGAACCACTGCTCTACAATTGGTTAATTTTTACGCCTGCAATCACCCGCCAAAAATCGAAGGTAATCTCAATCCGTGTTCCTTGGCACATTCAATTGCCTCTTCGTAACCGGCGTCAGCATGACGCCAGACGCCAGACGCTGGATCGTTCCAAAGAACACGATTGAGTTTCTGCGCCGCTTCCGGGGAGCCATCGGCGCAGATGACAACACCGGCGTGCTGGCTAAAGCCCATTCCCACGCCGCCACCATGGTGAAGACTCACCCAAGTCGCCCCTGATGCCGTATTGACTAACGCATTGAGAAGTGGCCAGTCTGAGACCGTATCGGAGCCATCGCGCATGGCTTCAGTCTCACGATTTGGTGAGGCGACCGAGCCGCTATCAAGATGATCACGGCCAATCACAATCGGCGCTTCTAACTCGCCGCTTGCCACCATTTCATTAAACCGCAACCCAGCCCGATGACGATCCCCAAGACCCAACCAACAAATTCGTGCCGGCAGCCCCTGAAACGCAATCCGTTCATTGGCCATGTCAAGCCATTTGTGGAGATGTGAGTTGTTTGGAAATAACGCCTTCAGTGCCTGATCAGTTTTGTAGATGTCATCGGGATTGCCCGACAGAGCGCACCACCGAAACGGACCAATACCGCGACAAAATAGCGGCCGAATGTAGGCCGGTACAAATCCGGGGAAGGCAAAGGCATCTTGCAAGCCCTCCTCCAAGGCAACTTGGCGAATGTTATTGCCGTAATCTAATACTGGGATTCCGGCATTCCAGAAATCAAGCATTGCGGCAACTTGGATCCGAATTGACGCTCGGGCTGCCGTCGCAACCGCCTTCGGGTTGGCTTCGCACTGTTCCTTCCAGTCTGAAATCGTCCAACCAATCGGAAGGTATCCATTCGTCGGATCGTGAGCGCTGGTTTGATCGGTAACAATATCGGGACGAACTCCGCGACGATAAATTTCAGCAAAGATTTCGGCGGCATTCCCAAGCAATCCGACGGACTTCGCTTCTTTCGCTTTGGTCCAGCGGGCAATCATGGTTAAGGCGTCGTCAAGTGTAGCCGCCCGTTCATCAAGATATTTGGTGCGAATTCGAAAATCGATGCTTTCAGAATTACATTCAACCGCCAAGCAGCACGCACCCGCAAAGACGGCGGCGAGCGGTTGCGCGCCACCCATGCCGCCAAGCCCAGCCGTCAGAATCCACTTGCCAGTCAAGCTACCATCATAGTGCTGTCGACCAGCCTCAGCAAAAGTTTCGTAGGTTCCTTGAACAATTCCCTGACTGCCGATGTAAATCCATGACCCTGCGGTCATTTGACCATACATCATCAAGCCTTTTTGTTCGAGTTCATTAAAGTGATCCCAGTTCGCCCAATGCGGCACAATGTTGGAATTCGCGATCAGTACCCGCGGGGCATCTACATGGGTGGTGATGACGGCTACAGGCTTGCCGGATTGTACGATGAGCGTTTCGTCGGATTCGAGTACCTTTAACGTCGTACAGATCCGGTCGAAGTCTTGCCACGTTCGAGCGGCCCGTCCGATGCCGCCGTAAACGACCAACTCGTTGGGATTTTCGGCGACATCTGGATGCAAATTATTCATCAACATCCGGAGCGGGGCCTCGGTTTGCCAACTTTTTGCCGTCAGGGTGTTGCCGGTTGGAGGCAATATTTGACGAGCGTTTCTGAGTGCTTGTCTCAACGGGGCCTCCAACCCTTAAGTTTCTCTAGAATTGCCGAAAGATACGAACGGAGTTGGGACACCTTCCGTTCGTCATAATCCCACGGGGGTGCCTCAGCCCGCAAATAGGTTGATTGCGCAAGTTCCATTTGTATCGCATGGACCCCGTTTGCGGGATCACCGTAGTGACGGGTTGTCCAGCCACCAACGAAACGGCCATTCAATGTAGTCGTGTAGCCTTCCGTACTCTTGCATAGCTGGAAAACGACTGCTTCAAGATCGGGCGCACAGGTGTGGCCAAAATTCGTACCGATATTGAAGTCGGGTAGCTCACCCTCGAACAGGAAGGGGAGGCGTGATCGTATTGAATGACAGTCATAGAGGATTGCAAAACCGTGGATCGCACGAACCCTTTGGATTTGTTTTGTGATCGCGGCATGGTAGGGGGCGTGATAGGCTTGTTGTCGCCATTCAATTTCGATTTCGTCGGGCTCTTCATCGTCGTGATAGATTCGATTACCGTCAAAGTCTGTCGTTGGGCATAGGCTCGTGCTGTTGTGTTCAGAATACAGATCAATTCCATTTGGATCGCGATTCACGTCGACTGCGTAACGATGAATTGTCGTCTTGACGCTACTCACATCGGCGACAAGATTTTCATAGAGTTGGTCGATATGCCAATCGGTGTCTGCTAAACCCCGGCCGATCGAATTGAGTTTCGGCGTGATATGATCTGGCAGATCAGTACCCGTGTGCGGAAAGCCCAGAATGAGAGGGCTGTCGCCATGAACCATGTGCAAGAACGTCATACCGCACCCCCGAAGATTCGGTGCGAGAGCGTGTTTTGTGCGATTCGGTAACTCAGCTCTGCTGGTGAACTCACATCCCATACGCACAGATCGGCTCGAAAGCCTGTTGCCAATTGACCGCAGTCGTTGAGACCAAGTGCTCTGGCGGCATTACGGGTCGTGCCAGCGAGGGCTTCATAGGGCGTCAAACCAAACAATGTACAGACCATGTTCATTGCTAATAGCAATGACCCCAGTGGTGAGGTGCCTGGATTCCAGTCAGTCGCGACCGCCATCGGAACCTTATGGCGCCGAAACGAGGCGATGGGCGGCCGCCGTTTTTCGCCGAGCGTATAGAAGGCTCCAGGCAATAAGACCGGAACCGACCCTGCGTGTGCCAGAGCAACGATATCGGCATCGTCAGCATATTCGACATGATCAACGGATATCGCGTTGTAGCGCGTGGCTAGTTGGATGCCACCGGAATGGCTTAGTTGTTCGGCATGCAATTTAATTGAGAGATCAAGATCACGCGCTACTTGAAAAAGTGGCTCGAGTTGGACTGGCGAGAAGGCGATCTTTTCGCAGAAGCCATCAACCGCATTGACGAGGTGTTGGGCGTGCGCCTGTTTCAGGGTTGGGATACAAATTTCGTGGATATAGGCTTCAGGATCAATGTCGGATGGCACGGCGTGGGCACCAAGAAAGCTTGTCCGTACGCGAATTGGTCGGGCCTTTTCGACTTCTCGTGCGACTTGCAGGATTTTGAGTTCCGTGTCGGTATCAAGGCCATAACCGGACTTGATTTCAACGACACAGGCGCCTTCCGCAATGAGGTTATCGACTCGCACAAGGGATTCGGCAAGAAGGGTCGATTTTGGCGTAAGGCGGGTTGCCTGAACCGTCGCGTTTATACCGCCGCCTGCTCGGGCAATTTCTTCATAGCTCGCCCCTTCAAGTCGCATTTCAAATTCTTGGGCACGATGTCCGCCGAAGATCAAATGGGTATGGCAATCAATTAGTGCTGGCGTAATAAGTTGACCATCAAACGAAATACGTTCAACTGCCTCGAACTTGCTTGGTATGTGGTCACGAGGTCCAACCCAAGCGATGTGAGCACCGTCGATCACAATCGCACCGTCGTCCAACAGTCCGTATCCCTGTTCGGTGCTCATGGTGGCAATTTTGGCGGCTTCGAGCAGTTTCAATCGACGGCACCCTTTATTTTGTAGACAATTATCTATAAAAAGCACCTACATAATAATGTCAACATGAATCTTTGATCGTAACTATGCAAAAAATTCGAGCCGAGCACGCCCTGACGGTGGACGGATGGCGAGCAGATATTGATGTCGAAATCCAAGATAATGGACGGATTGGTAGGATTGAACCGGCAAACGGTGCTGTCGATCACCACGTTGGGTTACTGTTGACCGCACCGGTCAACCTACACAGTCATAGTTTTCAGCGAGCGTTCGCTGGCCTAACTGAGGCGCAGAGCGGCGATAGCAGGAACAGCTTTTGGTCGTGGCGACGGCTGGCTTATAAATTCCTGCAGCAATTCAATCCTCAGCAGCTTGAGGTGATCGCGCAGCAAGCCTTCATGGAGATGGCGGAGGTCGGATATGGCGCTGTGGTGGAATTTCATTACTTGCATCACGATTGCGACGGCAAGCCTTACGCCAATCTTGTGGAGTTGACGGATCGGATCGCCGCCGCCGCTGAACTTATCGGTATCGGTCTAACCCATCTGCCCGTTTTATACCAATTTGGTGGTTGTGACCGACGCGAACTGTCTGGTGCGCAGATGCGGTTTGGCAATTCAATGGATCGCTATTTGCGACTTCATGAAGCGGCTCGCACAACGATTGCTGACGGTCCCGCAGATTGGGCGATTGGGGTCGCACCCCACAGCTTACGCGCTGTTGATCAGAGAGGACTAAATCTGGCAAGAGACTTGGAGGGCTTGGGCCCCTTTCATATGCATCTGGCGGAACAAACCAAAGAAGTTGGCGAAGTTATCGCGCACTGGCAGGTGCGCCCAGTCGAGTGGGTGCTCGACAATCTTGAACCCGACTCCTCGTGTTGCTTCATCCATTGTACCCAGATGACACCGAGTGAAACCATCAGACTGGCAAAAACCGGTGCGGTGGTTGGAATTTGTCCCATTACCGAGGCTAATCTTGGCGATGGAATATTTGAGTTGTTCAACTACACCAATGCTAGCGGTGCCTATGGCGTGGGAACCGACAGCAACATACAGATTAGTCTGTGGGATGAACTTCGTATGCTAGAATATTCGCAACGGTTGCGCGACGGCTATCGAGCGCTATCCGCGAGAGACTCGTATTCGACTGGTCGCGCTTTATTTGAGTCGGCTATTGTCGCTGGTGCGCAAGCCGCCGGTCGTTCCAGCGATGGTCTAGGGGTAGGACAATGGGCTGACTTAATTGGTCTCTCAATTGCGAATGAATTCCTTTGTAATCGGCAGGGCGATGCACTTCTTGATAGTCTGATTTTTTCTGGCGGCGGCAACGCTAGCATTCGAGATGTGTGGAGTGCGGGACGGCACATCGTAAAAAATGGCCGTCACGTAAAGCGAGAGCAAGTTACGGCAAACTTTATATCAGTTTTGAACGAGTTGGAATTGGATTGTTGAGGACTTCAATGAGCCGTGGTTGGAAAGATGTCCGCGATCACATCAAACGGCAGATTCTAAATTCGACTTATAAGCCTGGCGATAAGTTTCCTCGGGACAAGGACATCGCACTTGAGTTGAATTGCGCAAGGTCGACGGTGCATCGTGCGATGCGGAGTCTTGCGGACGCCGGTATCGTTGAGAGAAGGCGAAAGGGTGGCACCTTTCTGAAGCCCGAACCGGTTACCCGCACAACTCTGAGCATACCAATTACGCGGGTTGAAATCGAAGATCGCGGCTACGAGTACCGACACTTCCTGGTTTCGGCAAAGGCAACAAAGGCAACGCCAGCAATCGCGACGCGGTTTGGTGCCGATAAGGCCAGCCGCCTGTTACAAATCCAGGCGTTGCACCTTGCCGATAATCGTCCTTATGTTATGGAAGATCGTTGGATTTCGCTTGATACAGTGCCTGAATTTGTTGATGTTGATCTTACACAAATCAGTGCGAACGAATGGCTCGTTTGCAATCGGCCGTATAGTCGATGTGACGTTCAAATCTCGGCGCATACAATTACTGGTGAAGCGGGAAAATTTCTTGAAGCCGCCGAAGGGGCAGCGACCCTAGTTTTGGAGCGTACAACTTGGATTGATGATAATCCGATCACGCATGTTACGGCGACCCATACGCCGGGGTATCGGCTCGTGACCAAGGGCTGAGAACTCAAGACCAACCAACCGTCGTTTTAGAGAGTCTTCTGTTGAACTTGACGAGTGCCAAGAGGACACGTCGTTACTTGCCGATGTTCGGAGTATGAGCATTCATCGTAAGAAGTTCGTACTCCGCGACAGGGCGATTGTGTTGATTCATGACGGTTACATGCCAGCGAATCTCACCGTAGTCTGGATTTCTTGGGGTTTTTTCTTTGACTGTTAGGCGAACCTTAATGTGATCACCGGGATATACAGGCTCAAGGAAGTTCAGCTTATCAAGCCCAGTATTCGCTAACACCGGTCCTTCATCGGGCTGGACAAACAATCCCGCCGCAAAACTCAACAATAAGTATCCGTGGGCAACGCGTCCTGAGAAAAACGGATTACGCTCAGCCGCCGCGTCATCCATATGGGCGTAAAACCGATCACCAGTAAACTCGGCAAAGTGTTCAATGTCCGCAATGCTGATCAGGCGCGACGGCGTGTAGAGGGTATCGGCGACGGCGAGTTCATCGTATGTTTGTGTAAATGGATGAGTTGCCGACTCTCGCTCGTGAGCCCCTGATACCCAGCTGTTGGCAATCGCAGTCAGCATGGTTGGACTGCCTTGGACCGCAGTTCTTTGCATATAATTCAGGACGCCACGTATACCGCCGAGCTCTTCGCCACCGCCAGCCCGACCGGGACCGCCGTGCACGAGGTGGGGGAGCGGTGACCCGTGACCCGTCGCTTCCTCGGCGACCAGTTGATCACGAAAGTACAACCGGCCATTATAGGCACCTGCGATTTGAACCGTATGCCGGGCAACTTCTGGATCATTCGTAAAAACTGATGTGACCAGCGATCCACCCCCTCGGTTCGCCAATTCGAGCGCGTGGTCAAGATCGCGATAGCCGATCACCGTCGCAACGGGACCAAAAGCTTCGGTTCGATGAATAATATCGGCGGTATCAGGATGCTCGCAATAAAACAGTCTGGGCAGCAAGAACGCCCCTACCGCTGCGTCGGCGTCAAGCAGCGAGACCTCCTCCTGTGTCCCAAAAACGCAATCGGCCTCTTGAGCAATTTGCGCCACATTTTGCAAAACTGCCTGCCGATGGTGCACCGAGACTAACGGTCCCATTTGTGTCTTTTGGTTTCGCGGATTGCCGAGTCTCAGCACCGCGAGCCGGCGGCGCAACTCGTCAATTGTTTGTTCGACCTGTTGATTGGGCACGAGGATACGACGAATAGCTGTGCATTTCTGACCCGTCTTGCTTGAAATTTCATCACGAACTTCTGACAAAAAACGGTTGAAGTCAGGCGGGCGAAGACCAACATCGGGGCCCATAATTAATGCATTCAAACTATCCTGCTCGGCGATAAATCGAACGGAGTTCGCGAGCAGTGTCGGCGACGAGCGCAGTGTCAAAGCGGTGTCAGCCGATCCCGTAAAGCTTACCACATCTTGGCCAGTAAGCTGCTCGAAGGTATTGCTTAATCTGCCAGTAACAAATTGGAAGGCTCCCGTCGGAAGATGCCCACTCGCAACCATAAATTTGGCAGCGAGTTCGGCAACATGGCAAGTTACGGTTGCGGGTTTGACGATGACGGGCAGACCCGCAAGGAATGCAGGTGCGAGTTTTTCGAGCATTCCCCAGATGGGAAAGTTGAAGGCGTTGATATGCACAGCGACCCCATGTCGCGGCGTGTATATGTGCTGTCCGACGAAGGTGCCAGTTTTTGAGATCTGCTCAACGCGGCCCTCGCGGTAGATATGGTCGTCTGGTAACTCGCGCCGACCTTTTGAGGCGTAGACAAAGAGCGTCGAAATCCCACCGTCAATGTCAAGCTTTTGATCTGCTGACGTCGCACCAGTGGAAAAACTGATGTCATAGAGCGCTTGCTTCTTTTCGTTGAGGGTGAGTGCGAGTTGCTTGAGACACTGTGCTCGCTCATGGAAGGTCATGCGGCGCAATGCGGGTCCGCCCGCCTTGCATGCGAAAGCGAGCATTGCGTCGGCGTCAAGCTTATCGCTTCCCGCCTCGGCAATTATTTTGCCCGTCGTTGCGTCGGCGATTTCCTGATAACCGTCATCGGGAGGGTGCCACTGCCCGGCGATATAACTTTGGACCCGTTGCATGCTCATGTCGTTGCTTGGGAGGTCATTGCGTTGCGGATATTGGTCATGGGCGGGCAAGTCTCTTGCGGGGTGAAACGCCTCGTTTTGATTGCGACCGTCGCGGTCATATTCTATGAAACTCGCCCTTGATTGACCAGCTACGGTTCTCTTGACCATATGACAATCGGAACTTTTTGCGCCGACGCTGATATCGTTCAGTTCGACCTCAGAGAAGCATATTGATAACCAAAGTCGCATCGAAACGACGCTAACCCGAGCCGGTGAGAGGTCGCGTCATTCCGTTTGCCAATGGGATCGCAAGGACTTGTTGCACGTTGCGCCGTATTCGTCCAGTTTGAAGATCATTGAATCTGTCTCGGAGTTGGCTACCGGCATAGACTTTGCTATGACGGTCGATGCGTCATTTAATCTCGCTTGCACTATCGCTATAGAGTTAAGTATCGTCAACGCTCGTGAACCAGCGTGCTCTCTTTGAACTGTTTCCAGAGACCGCAGGGCTTAGTTCAGCGCGGGTTTTGAAGAGAATATGATTCCAAACAACGCCGAATAGGAGCAGATGTAATGGAGCCGATTATACTAATGGCGTGGCTCGAATTTGCCGTGCGCTGGGTGCATGTGATCACCGCGATTGCTTGGATCGGATCAAGCTTTTACTTCATCGCTTTGGATCTCGGCCTGCACCGCGACCGCGCGTTGTCCTCTGGTGCCGATGGCGAACAGTGGCAAGTGCACGGCGGCGGATTTTACCATCTGCAAAAATACTTGGTCGCCCCTGAAAATTTGCCGACAGATTTGGTCTGGTTCAAGTGGGAAAGTTACTCCACCTGGTTGTCAGGTTTTGCTCTGCTAATCATCGTCTACTACTATGGCGCTGAACTCTATCTGGTCGATCCGACAGTTTGGGATGCACCAATTTGGCAGGCTATCGTCGTCTCTTTAGCATCATTGGGGTTCGGGTGGATCGCTTACAATCTAACCTGTAAACTGTTTGTAAATGCCGACCAGACAGCATTGATGATCGCATTGTTTGTTATTCTGGTCGGCGTGTCTTGGATATATACCCAAGTTTTTTCTGGCCGTGCGGCCTTGCTGCATCTCGGTGCGTTCACCGCAACAATTATGTCTGGCAACGTCTTCTTCATTATCATTCCCAATCAGAAAATTGTGGTCGCAGACATGAAGGCGGGACGCCAGCCAGCGGCAATCTACGGCAAAATCGCAAAGCAACGCTCGACTCACAATAATTACCTAACTCTACCCGTGATATTCCTGATGTTATCAATCCACTACCCGTTAGCTTTTGCTTCGGAGTGGAATTGGTTGATTGCCTCACTTGTTTTTCTGATCGGCGTTCTCATTCGACATTTCTTCAACACCATGCATCAGCGCGGTGGTCACCGCTGGTGGACATGGGGCGTTAGCGCGGCACTATTTGCGGTAATTGTGTTCTTATCAGTACAAAGTATGCCACTCGACGCCCGCGAAGAGGCAACGAGTTCAGAACGCGTCTTTATCGACGCAGAGGGTTTTGAAGAGGTCTACTCTGTGGTGCTTAGTCGCTGCTCAATGTGCCACGCCGAGGAGCCGGCGTGGGAAGGGCTTGGTTGGGCGCCGCAGGGGGTGGTACTTGAGACGCCGGTGCAAATCGCTCGTCATGCTCATGCGATCTATCTACAGTCGGCCGCAAGTATTGCGATGCCACCTGCGAATGTGAGTTATATGGAGGATCAAGAGCGCGTGCAGATCGCTGCCTGGTATCAATCAGTTCGCAGTCAATAAGAACAGCGGACACTGTGTGCCATCTTTGCGCACTGTTGAATGTTTTGAGTTTTGCATGAAAAAAACCATGAAATCCTCTTCGATATCAGAAGCACTTGGCGGACAGCAATGAACCAGAGCACTTCAGATATTGTGGGTAAACGTCCCGTTATTCGGCAACTGGACGATGTGGTCGTTAGTCGGATTGCCGCCGGCGAGGTCGTCGAAACGCCGGCTTCGGCCGTTAAAGAACTGGTTGAGAATTCTCTTGATGCCGGCGCAAAACAGATAACGATTGATTTTGCTAATGGCGGCAAATCTCTCATTCGGGTGTCGGATGATGGCATCGGCATTGAACGCCATGACTTAACGCTCGCTGTTGCTCGCCATGCCACCTCCAAGACGGATGGATCAGACCTGCGACATATTCCGACCTTTGGTTTCCGCGGTGAGGCACTTGCCGCGCTAGCTTCGGCAGGGCGATTGACCATAATCAGTCGGGTTGCTGGTTTTGAAGCGGCGACTCTGCGGGTGTCGGGTGGGCAACTTGAACCCATCAAGCCAGCCGCTTTGCGAAATGGAACCGTGGTGGAGTTGCGCGATTTATTCTATGTTACGCCAGCGCGACTAAAATTTCTGCGGACAGATCGCGCCGAGTCGCAAGCGATTATTGATATCGTCAAGCGGATTGCAATGTCAGAACCTGCAGTCGGCTTTACGCTGAACGATACAACGCTCCCGTATAGACGACGCCTATTGCTGAACGTGGCACCCGAGAGGGCAGAATTTGCCGAGGCGATACGGGATCGACTGCTGCATGTTATTGGATCGGACTTCGTTGCAAATGCATTGACAGTGGAAGGCCAGCGAGGCGGATATCGCTTATTTGGCCTTGCGGCCCTTCCGACCTATACTCGAGCGACCTCGATTGCACAGTATCTGTATGTGAATGGCCGGTCTGTCCGTGATCGAACCTTGAGCGGCGCGCTTCGTGGCGCCTACCGCGATCTCATCAAGCAAGGACGGCACCCATCGGTCGTGCTATTTTATGACTGCGAGCCTGGCCAAGTCGATGTTAACGTGCATCCGACAAAGTCAGAGGTTCGGTTTCGGGATGCGGCGGCGGCTCGGAGCCTTTTGGTTTCAGCCATCCGAGATACGCTCGCAAAGTCGGGACATCGCTCGTCATCAACCTGTGCCGATGCCGTACTAGGCGCGATGCGAACGCCGCCGGTGGGCGCAAAAACCACTGCAATCGGGGCAACGGATGACCTAGGAAATTGCGCACAGCCAATGACCGCCGCTGATGGATTTTCTGGCTTGAGCGGCGCGTTATCCGGTCAAACACTAAGCGAGGCCGAGTATGTGTCGCCCGCCGAGACAAGCCCACTCGGAGCAGCAAGAGGTCAGATTCACGAAAACTATATCATTGCGCAAACACAGGACGGTATGGTGATTGTTGATCAGCACGCTGCCCATGAACGATTACTGTATGAAAGGCTAAAGCGACAAATGGCTGAGACTGGCGCGTCCGCACAAGCCTTGTTGATTCCCGATATCGTTGAAATGAGTGAGAATGATTGCGCACAATTGCTAGCGAATGCAGATGACCTACGGAAATTCGGACTGACAATCGAAGACTTTGGCGGCAGTGCTATCGCGGTAAGGGAGACACCATTAATTTTGGGCGAGGTAAACTCGCAAGCAATGCTAAAAGATATTGTCGACGAATTGAACGAACAGGGCGACAGTTTGACGGTTGCCGAGCGGATTGATGCCATTCTTAGTAAGGTGGCTTGCCACGGTTCAATTCGCAGCGGTCGACGAATGCAAGGTGAAGAGATGAATGCATTATTGCGAGAAATGGAAAACACGCCGCACTCGGGACAATGTAATCATGGGCGACCAACCTATATTGAACTCAAATTATCCGACATTGAGAGATTGTTTGGCAGGACATAGTGGATAGCATCCGCGTCCCTCTGATTTTGATTGATAGCCCGCATCAAGGGATATTCCCCAATCATACAACGCCGTCAATCATACCAGATATACCGAAGGCCATTGAGGTGTCTATCCGCCTACGCGTACTTTATCACGCCAAGGCGAGCATTGAACGCCCAGTAGAACCCCCCACGTGCTCCGTTCCTGTCACCAACAAGTGTATTCAACGGGATAACCAAGGGTTGTGGCAACTCTCTTGCGCTGTCAGAAAAGACTTGAAAAACGATAACGGATTTTGCGGCTTACGGTTATGTGTTTCTTGCGCAAGGTCAGGGATTTTAAGTCGAGCTATTCGATGTCGACTGGTCGAAAATTGGATCTTGCTCACGATAAAAAGTCGATCGACGGGCGTTAGATGCGTCGGGGCTGACGAAAATGAGGAATTTTTGGTTTTATTGAACGCTAATTGTTCACATCCTTGTGAAAGTGTGGTATGCGAGAGTCAAACAACGGTCGTGGCAAAACCCGCAAACAGGGTTTGTTTGATTGGTTCGGATAATCCTAGCGTATGCGACCACGGTAAGAGAGATGATAGGGCGCTAGCGTGAATGCCTGAGTTTGCTTTTGATAGGAGGGCTGGGTGTGCTAACACTTGCTGAAGAGATTGTTCTGCTAACGCTTGATGATGAAGGCGGAAAATTCCTGTACGTACCAGAGCATTCAATGCGTTATGCGCTTTCAGGTGCGGTTTTGATGGAACTCGCCTTTCGAGGTAAGATTGACGCCGATCCCGATAGCCTCTTTATTCTTGACACCACGTCCACCAACGATGGGATGCTGGACTCTATTTTGAAACAAATAGCGAAAGAAGAAGAACGACACGATTGTAGTTACTGGATTCAGTATTTTGGTCGTGAAGCCTACCGGATTCAACAAGTGGCACTTCAGCGGCTCTGTGACGCTGGTATCCTCAGAGCCGAAGATAAGTCTTTTCTGTGGGTTTTTAAAAGTCGTCGATACCCAATCCGAAACGATTTGGCAGAAAAAGAGGTAAAACAGCGCATTATGGCGCTGCTCTTTAGCGATGATATTCCTGACCCGCGCGACATTGCCATTATTGGTCTTGCGGAGTCTTGCCGCTTGTTTGAGAGGATGTTTTCTCGCAGTGAGTACGAGCGTGTTCGAGGTCGCATTGAAGAAATCGGAAGATTAGAACTGATCGGCCAGACAATCTCCAAGGTTGTTCGCGAAATCGAGTTTCAACTTGGGCAGGCGACCGCAATCGGTCCGATGTAAGCCTGATCACATCCCTCCCGATTCATAAGCGCATTAAGTTTGATGAGAATAGCAATGCAATGACATCAGACACAACAAACTTACGTCAATTTTATGAGAAGAAAGAACCTATGATCAAAGCAAACGATAAGAATAAATCATTTCGCAGAGTCATTCCTATCCTTTCAATTAGTGCCGCGCTACTTTTTTTGGGGTTCGTAACGCCAGCACACGCAACTGAGCCCGACGAGATGTCATTCATTCTCAACTCATTTAGCTTCCTCATATGGGGGGTGCTCGTCATGTGGATGTGCGCCGGGTTCACAATGTTAGAATCGGGCTGTGTACGAACAAAAAATGTCTCGGTGATTTGCCTTAAGAATATCGGCCTGTTTTCGATTGCGAGCTTGGCGTATTACACCGTTGGCTACAATGTTATGTACGTTGACGTCGAGGCTGGCGGGTTTTTTGGCTCCTTCAAATTGTTCTATGGTTCAAATGAAGCCGAACTTGCCTTGATTGAGGGATTGACGGAAGACACCGCTGCCGTTGTCGAGGGTGGCTATTCGACGATGTCAGATTGGTTTTTCCAAATGGTTTTCGTCGCAACGACGGCCTCAATTATTTCTGGCACTCTCGCGGAGCGCGTGCGCTTGGCGCCGTTCTTTGTGTTTGTCGCTGGCTTAACAGCGTTCATTTATCCGACGGTCGGTGCTTGGCACTGGGGCGGGGGTTGGCTGGCTGAAATGGGCTTCCAAGACTTTGCCGGATCAACGATTGTGCACTCTACTGGCGGCTGGGCAGCGCTCGCTGGTGCAATCTTACTTGGTGCACGTGGTGGACGCTTCCAAGCCGACGGAACGGTCAGGTCAATGCCCCCCTCAAATGTGCCAATCGTTACCCTTGGTGTCTTTATTCTATGGATGGGTTGGTTCGGCTTCAATGGTGGCTCGCAACTCGCTTTGAGTTCAGCCCTTGATTTAGTTGCGATCAGCAACATTCTGGCCAATACCAACATCGCAGCGGCGGCGGGCGTCATTATGTCGCTGATTGTCTCCCGCCCCTTGCTCGGAAGAATCGATTTGATGGCGACCCTAAACGGGGCAATTGCAGGATTGGTTGCGATCACCGCTGGTCCCGATATTGTTAACCATCAGTGGGCAATTTTCATCGGAGCAATAGGGGGGCTGATTTCAGTTCTGGGAATCAAACTCCTTGAAGTCAGCAAAATCGACGATGTTGTCGGAGCGATTCCGGCACACTTGTTTGCCGGCGTCTGGGGTACCCTAGCGGTTTGCATCGCAGCAGGGGGCGACATCATTGTGCAAGCCATCGGTATCGCTGCAATCGGGGTATTCGTATTCGGGACATCAATCATCCTATGGTTTGTGATCGACAAACTCATCGGACTAAGAGTTTCGCCGCAAGCCGAGGCACTGGGCCAAGATGTCACGGAGCTAGGGATCGAAGCTTATCCTGAGTTTGTCGCCGTACCAGAGGATATTGACATCTAAACGAGGACCGTAATCTTTCGGAGGGTAGACGATGGGAAGGAGTTTATGTAACAGTATTTCTCGCCATCCGATCCCCTTCGATTCTGATCAAGCGGTCAATGCTTGCTCTGATCTGCCGTCAGAACTGGCAGCTGACGCCATTGCCGATCTCTTGCGGGGAACGGCAGGGTCAAGCCCGTTCCTTGCCAAGTTGATATCGGCTCACTCTGAGTGGCTTATCAAAGTCTGTCAAACCCCCTCTGACGCTGTCATTAATGATCTGCTTGCAGACGTTAACCAGCATGTTGAGGGCGCCGACTGGTCCGACTTACTATCGCACTTGCGGCGGGCAAGAGCCCGAGCGGCCCTATTTATCGCACTCTGCGATCTCGGCGGAGCTTGGGAGTTCGTTGACATTACAGGTCGATTATCCGACTTGGCTGACGGATTGACGTCAGCAGCATTGCGCTGGATCGTTGCTAAAGAAATTCGACGCGGCAAACTTCCTGGGGTTGATGAGTCAGACCTCGACACGGCGGCAGGCCTGTTTATCATCGCGATGGGCAAAATGGGAGCACAGGAACTCAATTATTCGTCCGACATTGATCTCATATGTTTGTTCGACCAAGATAAATTTGAAGCCACTGCTCGCGGTGACGCTCGCGCTCGGTTCATTCATGTCATTCGAACACTGGTTAAGGCATTATCCGATTGGACAGCGGATGGATATGTATTTCGAACCGACTTGCGCTTGCGTCCGACCCCGTCAACGACTCCGGTCTGCATGGCTATGGCTGCGGCCGAAAATTATTACGCCTCAATTGGCCGCACGTGGGAACGAGCAGCGCACATAAAGGCGCGAACCGCCGCCGGTGACCTACAGGCCGGTCGTCGGTATTTGAAAAACCTAGCGCCGTTCATTTGGCGCGAACCGTTAGACTTTCCGGCCATCGAAGATATTGAGGAGATACTGCGAAAGATTCGTGTGAAGAAGGGACATTTTTCGTTGGCGGCTATTCCGGGCTGCGACATCAAGCTCAACCCCGGTGGCATCCGAGAAATCGAACTTTTTGTGCAGACCCGTCAACTCATAACGGCGGGGCGCTTGCCGAGCCTTCGCGAGCCGACAACGCTTGGTGCTCTCGCGGCGCTTCGAGATGAAGGAATCATCACCACAACGATGTGCTCATCGCTATCAGAGATTTACGTCGCCCACCGAACGATTGAGCATCGATTACAAATGATTGATGATAAGCAAACGCAAACAATTCCCAAAGACGAAAATGCGAGAAGCCGTGTTGCCGCCCTAGACGGGTACGGTGATCGAGAGGTGTGGGAAAATGAGATTGCGCAACGACTTGCGGCGGTGAATCAAAATACGCAGGAGTTCTTTGATGCTAGCGCTCGTGTCCCGACAGAAAGGGAGAAATTTGTTCTTGATCAGCCGACATTGTCGGCCTTAGGCTTTGAAAATCCAGAGACGGTACTGCAGATAATCCGTCGTTGGCGGGACGGCAGCGTCGCGGCCATGGCATCCGAAAATGTGCAACGACTTTACGAGTCGATTGAGGCGGATATTATAAAATTGTTGGCGAAGGCGGACGCAGCAGACGCCGCAGTTGATGCCTTTGATCGATTTCTCAGTGATTTAACTAACGGACGACATGTCTTTTCGTTACTGAAGGCAAACCGACACTTGATTGACGACGTCATTGAAATCCTCGTAACGGCTCCGAGGCTCGTCAATCTCTTGGGGCGCTGGCCGCAAACTCTAGATGCTCATCTTGACGAAGCCTTTTTTCAGCAATTTCCATCGCAGGAATGGCTCGCAGCAGATCTGCATATTCGAATCGGTGAGACTGGGCATTATGAACGGATTTTAGAAATCGTGAGAATTTGGGCCCGAGAACTCCGATTTCGTGTCTCGGTTCATGTTCTGAAGGGCCTGCTTGATGAAGTCAGTGCGGGACAGGCCTTTACTGCAATTGCGGAAGCAACTCTTGAGGCGTTGACCCCAATCGTTATCACAGAATTTACCAAACGTTACGGTCAATCGCTAGGGCGAGGGATCGGTATTGTCGGCATGGGTAAACTCGGTACCCGCGAGATGACGGCGCGTTCGGATCTTGATCTAATTGTGATTTATGATGATCGTCACTGTGCTGATGAAGAAGAACGGCGCTCTGCAGCGGGATATTTTGGGCGGCTGACGCGGAATTTGATCACAGCTTTTACTGCAGATACGGCAAAAGGGCGGTTGTACAATGTCGACTTGCGTCGGCGGCCTTCAGGGAATCGTGGGCCGATCGCGGTTTCATTAACGACATTTGAAGATCATCAAATAAAGCAAGCTGGAGTTTGGGAGCATCTTGCATTGATGCGCGGTCGTGTTGTATTTGGTGAGCGCGAACTGCGTCAGGAGATTGAACAGATCATTGATCAGGCTTTGTCAAGCCGACAACAAGACGAGCAAGTGATGTCGGAAGCTCGCACTCTGCGCGAACTCAGAATTGCGACCCATGAAGAGGCGAGTCCGAACCCGTGGTTGCTCATGTCGAACACCGGCGGACTGCGGGAGATTGATTTTCTCGCCCAGACCAACGGGCTCTATCGGGGAGTGGGTTTTGGCTGTTCAGCCCGAGAAATTTTGCCAAAGATTGCCGGGACAAAACGGCTGAGTTCAGAAGATATTGATCATTTAGAACGGGCGATCGCGATTCAAACACGTCTGCAACAGATTGATTGCGTCGCACGCGAAAACGATTACAATAACAGTAACGAGCGACTGCGTCGCGTTATGGCGTTGGCGACGGGAGAAGAAGATTATGACATGCTCTCCAAAACCCTTAAAACTGTGCAAGCAAAAGTTGCGGGGATCTGTAGTACCGCTTTTTTCCCTTGAGTGCCGGTAGCGTCGCAGCTAGCGGCAATAACGTAGGCAGTTCGCTTATGATTGGAACAAATCGGTTTCTACGCTTGCAAAAGGAGCATCTCGAAAGCTTTGCAAGCGAGTCGCAGAGACCGATAAACGCGTTTTTGCGGTTGACGGTCACGACGGAATAGAGCAACAGAGGGCAGCAAGGGGTGTCCTGTCCACGCCTGATATCGCTCAAGTGAGCCCTGTAACCCATTGGATGAACATTAGGAAAGACGACTCGCGATGGAATTGAGAGTTTCGAAACATAATGCCGTAACAATTGCTGAGGTTGACGGTCGCATTGATGGCATGACCGCCAAGGAATTTGAAGAAAAGATGGCAGAGGCGATACCCGAAGGGGGTGGGCCGATGGTGTGCGACCTGTCGCACGTATCCTACGTCAGTAGCGCGGGATTGCGCGCTATTCTTGTAATTGCCAAGCGATTCTCGAAAGATGGAAATTTTTTCTCTGTGTGCGGACATAGCGGCCCAGTAGCGGAAGTTTTACGAATCTCGGGATTCGAGAAAATCATCCCAATGCACGAAAGTCGCGCTGACGCCGTGGAAAAAGCCGAAGGCTAATTGGAGCTGGCTCCATGGTGGACATGGCAAAAAAGCGGCAATTAGAACTCCCCGCTAAAGCCGAGAATTTAGAAAAAATTTTTGACTGGATTGAGGCATCATGTGCCGCATATGATCCGGCCAAACAGTTTATGTTTGGCATGCAGCTTGTCGTGGAAGAGCTCTTTCTCAATGTGCTGAACCATTCAGCAGAAACGGCCAGTGCGGACGGTCGGGTCAGTCTTACCTTTAGCCCACAACCGAACGGAATCATGTTGGTATTTTCTGACGATGGCTCACCATTCGATCCCCTATCAGAGGCGCCGGAGCCAGATACAGATGCGGCAATTGAAGACCGAAAGATTGGTGGGCTGGGGCTCAAGCTAGTGCGCGAAATCCCTAGTCAATTATCCTACAATCGCACCGATTGGGGTAATCAATTGACCCTGATATTTAATGAGGGAGAATAACCGGCAATTGAGAAAATTGGCCTCGGTTCCTTTTCTAGTCACGAAGTCTTGATGGTACCGATAGCAGTACTGTTCAAGTCGAGATGCGGTTTTAACGATCTTACGGTTCTTGTCAAAATCGCTGCAAGGATGAAAGCGTGATCGGTACCGAATTGGGCGAACCGGTCGAAAAATGTGTGAGAAATGAGAAGGCTGCAGAGAAGCTTACAGTTGGTGCAACGACAAACAGTCAGAACTACAGCAGTGCCTAAGACGATAAAGGAAAGCGTGCGCAACGGGACAAGATTGCGTTTTACGCCGAAGTATCAATTTGTCCTACAAGGTAGGCCGTGCAATCGTTATTCCGTATCGCCATAGAGGGAAGATTATGTCAGAAGTAGAACATCTCGAACTCACGGCGGAGACCAAGAATCTTGAGGTTCTTGTTGAATGGATAGAGGAATTTTGCGCAGAACATTGGGAAGCTGCTGCTCACGAATATAGAATTCAACTCGTTGTTGAGGAGCTTTTTCTCAACCTTATCCACCACGTTGAGGATGAGGAAGGCTTAGACGACACCGTTACTTTTCAATTGAAAAGAACTCCGCAGGGGGCGGAGTTGACAATAGTGTCGTCAGGACCAGAATTTGATCCGTTTGACGACGCGCCAGAACCCGACCTTGATTCCCCAGTGGATGAAAGAACGGTCGGCGGTCTCGGGATAGTGATTGTTCGAGAACTTACCGATGATCAGAGCTACAAGCGAGTTAGCGGCAAGAATCAGCTGATCTTGTCATTCGGAAAGGAAACATCGGAACAGTCTGGTTCTGAGAATAATCATGAACATAGTTCTTCGGTTGGCGACAGCGAAGACCAAACGAACCTTTCTGCAGCGGCTGCGCCTTCAGAGAGTTGTCGTCCGAGAAGTATCACGTTCCAAATTCTTGCGGTCTTACTAGTTTTGGTGACGGCAAGCGTCGCATCAACGGCTGTCTTGAATTATATTAAGTTCGAGAGAATTCTAACCAATGCGACGGCCGCTCGGTATGATCCGGTTCTTCGTGAGGTCGATCGCAGTATCGGCGAGAGTCTTCTGCGTGGGTTAACGCTATCCTCAACTCAAACGACACAAACTTTTCTTGAGCGATCAACGCAGCAGTTCGGACAAAACTTCTCGCTCACTGTTCACGATTTAGACGGCGCTACCTTGTTTCATTCTGGTGAGGCGGTTCTAGCACCCGACCCCGTGCCAGCGATTGGCGAGATTATGAGTGGTTCTTCGCAACCGGATCAATATGTGCGCCACGCGGCAATTACCCAGAATGGAGTTATTGTAGGCACAATTACGCTTTCTCATCCGACAACGGAAGCCTCTTGGGATATTGAAGAGGTCAGTGATGAACTCGAAACGGCGGCGATTATTTCACTGGTTCCATTTTTGCCCCTTTTGCTTGTGTTAACCATATTGATGATTGGTCGAATCGAGGGTCGATTGCACGCAGGAATGTTGGCCGTTGAACGCGCGTCCGAGAAGTTGACGGCGCAAAATCCTGTTGAGGGGATTTGGCGCGTTCAACGCTTCCTAGGAATTGTTCGAAAGGGGCAAGATTGGACGCGTGAAATGACCGGGTCTCGGCCTATTCTCTTAATTTTGTTACTGGGTTTGCTCGCCTTCCCGTTCTTAATTTTTGGTTTTTTATCGGTTCGGGTTCTTGAGCCAAAATACTTGAACGAGTTTGAAACTCAGACCATTACCGCCGTGACCGGGGTGCAGAGGCGAGTTGATTATGCGGTCTCAGCTTTTGGTGGTTTATCAACCTTGCGGGACGTTGAGAGAGTTTTAGATCGTGCGCGATCGTCGGCGCCTGGTATGAGTTTTTTTGCGCTAACCGATCCAGATGGTGACATACTGCATCTTTCTGCAGATTTTCCGCTTGAGGTTCGTAGTCAAATTTCAATGTTGTCGGCTGCGTCTACGGCTGCACCGGTAACACCCTTCGAACAGACATTCTTTGATCTAACGGGAATTGCTTTGAATTCGCCAGTTGCAATGGCGGAAGATGGCGATAGTGACTTGTTAATTACTAATCTTCCTATCACTGGAGAAAACGGTGATACAATTGGTCTCTTGTATGCAGGTGTCGACATTGAAACGTTAAATGCGGTCAAGCGAGATATATGGATTGACACCGGGGTTGTGATATTCGCGGTAATATTGATCGCAACTGAGCTCTTGATCCTTGTTTTCTCGGTGCTTCTCATTCGGCCTGCTTGGGCGATTGACTTTCTCATGGCGCGCTTGCGGCACCGAGATTTGCGCTTTACCCTGCCGGCTTTTGGCGGTGGCAGCGCCAAGCGGGTGATTCAAAGGATTAATGAGGCGATCAGTCAGGCGGCCGCATCTGCCCGATCAACGCTTTGTTTAATTTTGCCGAGTTCAAAAGGGCCTGATACCGTTCACATACCCGCCCTTAGTCATGTGCGCTTGCCGTTATTTCTATTTTTTCTCGCAGAAGCTCTACTGCGACCAATATTGCCGCAATTTCTGGGTACGTTTGCACCAACGGAGAGCGATTCCAACTTCTGGACTGGAATCATCATGGCTGGTTTCATGGCGACCTCTCTTTTTTCTGTGTTGGTCGGTTCCTTTCTTTCTGAGCGAACCGGTGGGCCGCGCCTCGTATTCTTCGTTGGCGCTGTTTGCTCTGGCTTCGGCATGTTTGGGCATCTCATCGCAAATGACTTTTATAGCATATTGGGTTCGCGCATGCTGGCAGGGCTCGGTTACGGACTGGTTTATGCAGCAGCTCAAGTCCACGTGGCAAAACACACTGATCCGATTCGACGCACAACGGGCTTTTCTTCGTTTTTGGCGGTAATCGTTGCGGCGGAGGTTTGTGGTCCTGCGATCGGCGGGATAGTCGCAGACCGTTTCGGCCTCTTCCCGGCATTTTCTACAGCATTTGCTCTGATCGTTTCGTCTGGGGCCTTATGCTTGTTATTACTGCCAAGAATCTCGCCGAGTATAACTAATCCGAATATGAGGCCAGAGTTGAGCCGAACGGAGGCCGCTTCTAATCAAGCGTTACAGATGACCGGTTGGCGTTCACAATTAGAGATGGCCCGGGAAATCCTGTCAAACAAACGTTTCTCTGTTGCGATTATATGTTTTGCTATTCCAGCAAAGGCTCTTCTGACCGGTGGGTTGTTTTTGTTAGTACCGCTGATCGTCTTTGCGAGTGGCGGTGGTGCGGCCGAGAGTGCGCGAGTTCTCATGGGGTATGGTCTCGCGATATTACTGTTGTTGATCTTTGTTGCTCCACTTGCGGATCGCTGGCGAGGATTTAGTCTCTGGGTAGCGGCTGGTAGTATGGTTGCAGCGGTTGGTTTCATTGTTCCTAACGGCTGGATATTGTTGGGTGACGGTGGATTACTATTCTTGTTTATTGCCACGGTCTTATTTGGTATTGGTCAGACACTATCGATCCCCACGCAAATCAGTTTTTTGCTCGAGTCGACTGATCGACAGACTATGCGCTTTGGCTCAGGTCCCGTTTTAGGTCTTTTTCGCTTTCTGGAGCGATTGGGTTCGTTTGCAGGGCCATTGATTGCGGGGGTGCTGTTGTTGCACTATTCCCCAGACATTGCTTTGAAATGGATGGCCTTGGGCGCTGTTTTGCTCTCGGCTTTGGGACTGAGTTGGTTCCTAGCATTTGGTCAACAAGACGAGGAGAGCCAGATTAATGCTTTACTTATCGAGACGTGAACTGTGTGGGGGATTGGTTGCAGCCACAGTCCTCAATCCAATCGGGGTATCTGCCACGACATCAAAGACGATATTCATGGTCTTGTGGCGTGGCGAGACAGAGGTTGAGAAAGGTTTTCGCGGTCACTTTGAACAGCTGGATCAGCCCGTCGACATCATTGTCCGTTCGGTTGAGCGTGACGCTGACAAGGTGAAAGAAATTGTGGAAGAGATCAAGAGTGTGGGGCCGGACCTCGTATATTCGTGGGGAACTTCGGTCACTTTGGCAATTGCAGGTCGAGATCCAGACTTAAGTGAGGGACCCGATGATTATCCGCCACAGATCACTGACATTCCCGTTCTCTTTACGATGGTTTCGCAGCCAATCAAGTCGAGAATAATAAAGGAGTTCGGGCCAACAGGACGCAATGTGACGGGAGTCAGTCATTTGGTCCCTCTAGAAACCCAGTTTGAAGCGATGCAGGCTTATATGCCCGTAGATCGGATCTCAATCATATTCACCCCGACAGAGACAAACTCAATGATCGCGGCAGATCGGCTTGTCGAGATTGGTCAACGGATGAATGTGCGCGTTGACCAGTTTCCGGTACCCAATACGACTGACGGTAGCCCCGACCCTGAAGCATTGCCGAGTTTGATTTCAGAGGCATCGGCCTCTGGAGCGCAGTTTCTGTATCTGGGGCCTGATAGCTTTCTTGGTCAGTATGCGCAGCGAGTTACTGACTTGGCTAACGCTCTGCAATTACCGTCTTTTGCCTCGGTTGAACGGATGTTGTCAGCCTCGGACGCACTCTATGGATTGGTCGCTCGTTATCAGAAAGTTGGACAATTTACCGCAACAAAAGCGGAACGCATATTGTTTGGCAATGAGGATCCGGCCAATATACCGGTAGAGCTCTTGCCCGAATTTTCTTATTTGATAAGGTCTGACGTCGCGCGTAAGTTGAACATTTATCCAAGTTTAGCACTCATGGACTATGCTGAGACCATTGAACCGTGAGAAGAGTTCGAGAGCAACACTTCGACTGCGTCCTTGGCAGTAACGTTGGCCCCACTAGAACCTTTGGTCTTCGCCCGCTAGACATTAAACTGGTCGTTTTGGGTCAAGCGAGATTGTGTTCATCATGTCAATATTCTGCTTTCGGTATTGCAAGTGAACGAAGCTGAGTTTCAAAGTTTGCGACGGTGGCTTCATGGTGATCGAGAAGACAGAGTCTTTTGCCGGCAAGGCATCGAAGTGCGTATGGGTAGAATTACAGATATTCCGGCGTTGGTCGAAATAAATACTCGTGCGATTAAAGCACTGGGCAGTGAGGGGTTATTTATGCCGATGTCAGAAACCTTTTTCAGGGACGTTATTCCGGCACGGTTATCATTTGTATTGGAGCGTGAGAGGCGAATTGTAGGGTATAGTATTGCTGTACCGGTTGGGGCGTCGCATCCAGTTTTTTGGGATACCGATCGAAGTAAGATTGGGTTATTGTTTGGTACAGCATTGGATCGAGGTATGTGGCACAAAGGCTGGCAGAGATGGCTTGTCAATTTACGCCGGCGGGCATTTGAGGCTTTGGGTTTTGATGAGGTTCAATGCACCGTATCGCCCTTTAATGTACCGTCGTTGTTTAATTTAATCGAAGCCGAGTTTGAGATTATCGGGCTCAAGTCCCTGCTTGACGGTCATCCGCGATTTATTGTTCGGCATCTTTTCGGGGGTCAACACCGCGGCCCTCCAGCTGATCTTCAGCAACAACGACAAGAATTATCTTCGGATCTGGCACCTCATGCCGCGTTCTTGCAGCAAGGATATCGCGGGGTCAAAATTCACCGAAGCGAGCCGGTGATGATTTCCTATTCTAAGCCCAAGGATGATCCAAAATGATTTTTTCTCGGCGTCAGCAGAGGAGCCTTCATCAAGACATTAGTATTGCCGCCGGACTTGCAATTCTGGCGGTGTCACTTGTTCTAATTGTTTCAAGTGAGATCCGTAATACAGCCCGCGTCCAGCAAGATCGGGTTGCTATGATGTCGCTGCACGAAGGTTTGCTGCAAACGATGCTTGATCTTCAGCGAACCGAGCTAGAAGACTTGGCGCGGCAAATTGAAGCAGATCGGCAGGTGATTGCCGCCTTTCGTGGCGAAGGAGATAAGACAGAACTTGAACGAGTACTCGATAGTTCACGGGATGGTCTGCCACTGGCGGTGGTTTTGGTTGATGAGCAACGGCAGATTATGGCGGCGTCAAGTGATGTTTCAGCCCTTGTTGATGAGTCTTTTTTTCAGCGGCCGCTGAACGCACTCGCAAGAACAGATCTTCTGATCGGCCCCGGTGGGGCACCAGCACTCATGCATCACGCACCGGTTCGACACGGGACGCAGGTTGCTGGCATGATTCATATTCTATTACCAATCGCAAATGTCGTTGACGACTATTTTCCAGGGCTTGCCGGATTGATGTTTCGAT
Source organism: Aestuariivita sp. (assembly GCA_026709985.1). Taxonomy (GTDB): domain Bacteria; phylum Pseudomonadota; class Alphaproteobacteria; order Rhodobacterales; family Rhodobacteraceae; genus JAPORY01. The sequence continues at coordinate 59,353 of JAPORY010000078.1, forward strand.
CTTTTGGTGGAGCGCTGACACCTCTAGAAGGTGCTTCTATCAGTAGTTCGCATTCCAACACGCGGGATACGATCACGATTGTTCCGATTGCATCGGATAAACGCTTGGAAGCGGCATTTGTTCCCATACGACTTGGAAAAATGCCATATATTGGCGATTTGATTTTCTTGCGTGATGTTACCCAAGCCATTCAGCAAGAGGAGCTTTTGTCGAGTTTAACCTTCGTCGCTGTGATCGTTCTCATTCTTATTTCTCTTGGATTGTTATCGCGGTCGCTTCGTCTGGGATTTCGACCTTTAGAAGCCGTGGTTCAACTTCTTGAGGCGATGTCTGAAGGAAACCGAAATCTGCGCTTTCGGCGCGCCGCGCTAGTAAATGCGAATGCAAATTCAGGCCGCGACAAAGCGTTTGGTGTTGAGGTTCCGCATCGTGAAATTGGCTCTCTTTTGAGAGCCGTCGAGAGCTTCAGGAGCGGCCTTGATGCTCAGCGGTCATTGCTTGTCGTGCGCGAGCAGTTGGAAAACGCCAAACGAATTCAACAGTCACTCTTACCCCAAAGTTTTGACCAACATATGGGGCTAGATATTTTCGGGCGTATGCGGCCAGCCCTTGAGGTCGCTGGTGACTTTTTTGATATTTTTCGGTTGAATGATGACAAGCTGGCAGTTGTTATTGCCGATGTATCTGGCAAAGGTTTGGCGCCGGCTTTATTCGCTTCTCAGGCTAGCGCACTTTTTCGGGCGCAATTTGCTCAGTACCATGATCCGGCCGAAGCGATTCGGGTAGCCAACAAGGCATTATGTGAGCGAAATCCAGAGGACATGTTTTTGACATGTATTCTCGCGGTGATCACACCCGATACGCAAGAGGTCTCTTTTGTTAATGCCGGGCACTGTCCGCCTATTGTCATTCGTGCCGATGGGACCATCCATCAGGTGGAGACGGAGCCAGAGCCAATCGTAGGAATTATTCCTGATCTTGAGTGGTCGGAGCACAAGTTCATTCTGAAGGAGGGTGAAAGCTGTTTGCTATACAGTGATGGTTTCGACGAGGCGCAAAAGGAAGATGGGGAAATGCTCGGAACCGATCGTGTGCTTGAAATGTTCCGTGAGGCGAGTGTCAAGAATTCGGTTGTGAGTGAGAAAGTTGCGTTATCTCTGTTTAACGAAATTGATGAATTTTCGGCGGGAGCCCCACAAGCTGATGACATTACGATCATCACAATACGCACCCTAAAAAAGGGTCGAACCAAGCGGGGTAGGGCGCAAGCAACGGCCAAGAATTAGTGCCGATTAAGTTGAGTTTCACGATTGGGAACTGTAGTCGCGTCCAAGATTTTCCCGTGCCGATCTGCGGTTGTCATCTCGCGTCCGAGTTCCGACTATTCGAGGAAGGATCCGCTTTCGAGCTTAGGGTTATTACCTAGCGAGTTTGAGCATGTCCCTCACTGCTCAGGTTGCTTGGAGGGATCGTCAATTCTTGCCGCTAAAGGCGATGAATTTCGAGGTGATCGCCTGCTGTTCCCGAAAAACTGAGCATTTGCGTCCTACCATCTAAATGCGGCGGAAAACCTGAGCTAATTTGGATGACAGTGACTTGAACCGCAAAGCGCCTTCGGTTGCCGTTAAGCAAATGCAATTTGAACTAATGTCTGCGATTGGTAAGTGCGTGCAGTGTTGATCAACTATTGAGATATCTCCGCGCTGCAAGGTTGACGGATGATCAATTAATGCCCCCTGTAAAACTAAAGTCATCTCAAGACCTTCGTGACCATGCTCTGGCACTGCGACCCCGGCGGGAACCTTCAGAAGACGGACGGTGGCAGGGCCGCACGTTTTCACCACAACTTGCTCTACTCCCAGACCAACTGACTTCCAAGGTACCGCAGCAATATCAGTACCGACATACTCTTGAAGGGGGATCGGTAATAGGCTTTCAGATTCCTTTGGGGCCGGTTGTTCGCGAATTGGACCGCCGCGAATGAGTGCCAACGTGGAGATTAATAGATTGTCATCCGACTCTAGGCGCACGGGCTCAATTGAATTCAAAAGCGCACCGCCAACGGCATCAAAGCCCTCTACAGATGCGCGACTCTCATCACACATCGACAAATGGCTGGCGACCACGATACTTAAGGCTTCGGGGAGGGTACCCGCTGCGTAGGCCATGGCTACTTTGTCGGGTAAGCAGTGAGTTGTTGGCATAACTGTCATTTGATTTGGTGACGCAATCGTTCTAAGGCTAATCGTATTCGTGATTTGATGGTTCCGAGTGGCAATCCGGTGACTTCGGAAATTTCGTTATGGCTCATCTCGCCGAAATAGGCGCGCTCAATCATCTCTAGCTGCGCTTTAGGAAGCGACTTGAGGGCTTCTCCCAATTTAGCGCAGTCTTGTTGAAATTCAATTAACTCTTCTTGACTCGCCGCCTCTTTGTATCTTCTGTCGAGTTCCTCTGGCTCAGGGCGACGTTGCTTTCTCTGAATGTCGATCCGACGGTTTCGAGCGATTGTATAAATCCAGGTTGAGACGGATGCCCGCGAGGGATCAAATTGTTTTGCCTTATGCCATACTGTTGCCATTACATCTTGAACACATTCTTCTGCGAGGGTTGAATCGGTACCACCACGCATCAAGAAAGCCTTGATTCGCGGACCAAAGTAATGAAAGAGTTCGGCAAAGGCCGCCTCGTCACCGTACTCGCTAATGCGTTGTACATGCTCGGTCCAATCCACGCCCACGATACTATTCCTCATGATGACCGTGTCTGCAGTACACTCTTTCGTGGCTAAGATTCTCAAAAGCATCAAGGCCGAAGAGTAGTATAGCAGTCGGGTTCATCTTTTCATCATACGTTTTCAACATGGTATTGGATCACAAGATTGAGGCAATGAGCTTTTCACTTGAGATTCGAAAATTAGATTACCCTTTCTCCAAGGGTGGAATAGGTGGAGGAGAGTACAAGTTCAATGCCAGTTGAGCGAGAAGGGTCGCGAACCAAGTCGGTTGCAATTGTCGGTGGTGGAATTTCGGGCATGGGCGCGGCGTTCCTATTGTCACAAGATTACCAGGTAACTCTTTTTGAAGCGGAGCCTAGCCTCGGCGGTCATGCACGCACGGTGATCGCCGGAAAGCGGGGTGACCAGCCTGTCGACATTGGCTTTATCGTGTTTAATTTTTCCAATTATCCTTTGTTGAAGGCGCTATTTGAACAATTGGGGGTTCCGGTTTGCAAGAGCAATATGAGTTTTGGTGTATCGATTAATTCGATCAAATTGGAATACAGCTTGCAATCACTTGATGCCCTGCTTGCGCAGCGTCAGAATCTTGTTCGACCCAAATTTTTGCAGATGGTTTTTGATATCAAACGGTTTAATCGACGGGCTCTTGATATTGTTGAGGTCCGCCCAGCGGAAACGATTGAGACGCTATTGCGATTGCTGAAAACAGGTTCTTGGTTTCGTGACTACTACTTACTACCGCTTTCTGGAGCAATCTGGTCGACACCAAAGCATCGAATTCTAGACTTTCCAGCACGGACATTAGTGCAGTTTTTTAAGAATCACGCACTGCTGAACTACACCGGACAACATCAATGGTATACGATAGAGGGTGGGTCAATTGAGTATGTCAGCCGCCTTGGGTCAGCTTTGCGAGGTCGCGGCGTTGACTTAAGAACGAACGCCAAGGTTCTTGGCGTTAAGCGTGAAGCGTCGGCTGTTCATATCAAATGCACGGGCGCGGCTTGGGAAGCTTTTGATGAGGTCATTCTCGCGACCCATTCGGACGATAGTTTGCGGATGCTTTCAGACCCACGACCAGACGAGAAGGCGGCGTTAGCTTCTATTGTCTATCAGCCCAATCAAGTTATCTTGCATGCCGATGACCGGGTTATGCCGAGGCGGCGAAAAACATGGTCCAGTTGGGTTTATTCGGAACCGTTGTCAGCAGCGCCCCCGGGCATCGCGATGACCTATTGGATGAATTCTTTGCAGCCAATACCTATTGACGATCCTCATTTTGTAACCTTAAATCCTAGTCACAGCATTCGAGAGGATCTGATCTATGAACAGACGATCTTTCGTCATCCGGTCTATGATCAGGGCACGATTGCGGCGCAGGCTCAACTAAGACGAATCAATGGGAAAAATCATACTTGGTTTTGTGGAGCTTGGATGCTCAATGGGTTTCACGAAGACGGTTTGTCGAGCGCAACCGCTGTTGCTAATGCGTTATTGTCGGCATGATGGAGGCCTGAGCGCAACTCAATGACCGACACAGTACGTCATTTGGCGGGGCATACTTGGCATGGTCGCAAGGGCAAGGTGGCGAATAGCTTTCGGTACTCAATTGACTATGTACTGATAGACGCAGAAGCTCAACAACAATCGCCATGGTTGTTTGGTCGAAATCGCTTTGATTTATGTGCATTGTACGATCGTGATTATGGCGGCGATCCGCGTAACGGCAGAGGCCCGCTTTGGGTCCGCGACGTAATTGATCAGCGTAAGTTGCCGAGCCCTGAACGTATTATGTTGCTTGCACAACCACGTTTTTGGCACCACGTTTATAATCCTGTTAGTTTTTGGTTGTGTCTCAACGCTTCTGGTGACGTCGTAATGGTTATAGCCGAGGTGACAAATACTTTTGGGGAGCGTCATTCGTACCTATGCGCCCATGACGATTATCGTCCGATAAAGGCCGGAGACCGGTTGTACGCCAAGAAAGTCCATTATGTTTCGCCATTTCAGCAGATCGCTGGTCACTATGAGTTTCAGTTTGATTTTCGGGATGATTACATTGGGATTTGGATAAATTTTTCTGACGGTAAAGATGGTGGCGTAACGGCAACTCTTACGGGTCAGTTAATCGACTTATCAAATGCGAGTATCCTAAGGGCGATTGTTCGTCGACCACTCGGGTCAAGGCGTGTTCAGGCGCTGATTTTTTGGCAGGCCCTGAAGCTCTGGTGGAAAGGACAGAAATACCGGATGCGACCAGCGCCGCCGGGCCAAGACATTTCTTAAGCGGTACATGCGTCGTGCAAAGATCGCATGATCGGTTATCAGCTTATGCGCTTTTTTCTGGTTTGCTAGCGGCTGCTGGGCTGCCCATCTACATTCACGCGCCGAAATTCTATGTTGATGAATATGGCGTGAGCTTGGCTGCGCTCGGTGCCACGCTATTTGGCTTGCGTTTGTTGGATGTCGTGCAAGATCCGATCTTGGGGTGGATTTCCGAACGTTTGCGGAATCGCCGTTCTCTCTTGGTTGTTATTGGTGCAGCCATCATTTCTCTATCTATGTTTGGTTTATTCGTTGCATTGCCGCCGTTGCCGCCGTTGCTTTGGTTTGCCTTGATGCTCACGGGAGTTTTCTCGGCTTTTAGTCTGCTGTCGATTAATTTTTACGCCCAAGGCGTAGAGAAAGCGGATCGTTTGGAGACTGGTAGTCATTTGCGATTGGCTCGGTGGCGAGAAACGGGTGCGTTGATAGGCATCTGCCTTGCGGCTATTTCTCCAGCATTGTTAGCGCCAATCATGAATAATCCGTTCGCAGGATTCGCAGCCGGCTTTGCTGTTGTGACATTTCTGGCGGTACTCGCGATGCGCAAGGAATGGGGTACCGTTAGTGCGATAGCTTCTTCGGGCTTTGGGGTAATCTTAAAGGACTACGAGGCGCGGAGTCTGTTGATCATTGCTCTTTTGAATGCAGCGCCGGTAGCGGTCACCTCCACCTTATTTCTATTTTTCGTTGAGAGTCGTCTTCAAGCTACGGGATGGGAGGGACCTTTACTTGTCTTGTTTTTTCTTTCTGCCGCTGTCGCATCGCCTATTTGGAGCTTATGCGCCGAGAAATGGGGGACGGTTCGCGTACTCATTCTCGCGATGATCATAGGTTTAGGCGCGTTTGCTTTTGCTATTCCCTTGAGAGAGGGTGACACTCTAATCTTTGCTATAATCTGCGTTGTTTCTGGTGCTGCGCTTGGGGCTGATCTCACATTATTGCCGGCAATGTTTGCGAAGCGGATGGCAAAAATTGCGCCCTCTGGTACGGAGGGGTTTGGGTTATGGTCGTTTGTATCAAAATTTGCCTTAGCCTTTGCGGCGGTTACATTGTTACCAATATTGGAGATTTTTGGTTTTCGTGTCGGGAGTGAGAATTCTCAGGACGCCCTGTTTGTTTTGAGTCTCCTTTATGCGGGGCTACCTTGTGTCCTAAAAGTGCTTGCCATTATGGTCATTTTGATTGCGCGACCTGGAGAGTGATAACAGATGAGCATCCTATTTGGAGTTTTGATTGGTGCTGGCAGCGTTATGTTACTGTGTGTCGTACGACATTTTGTTGCCTCCTTTGCTGCGCAGAAGTCAGAGCACTACGATAGTGGGCAGCCGATTTTTGATATTCAGACGCAATTGAATGGTCCTATTTTATGTGAAGGGGTTATATTTGGCCCCTTGGGCCGAGTTTCTGGGAGATTTGTCGGCAATTTTGATATCAATTGGGACGGTACTGTTGGAATTATGAAGGAGCATTTTCGGTATGACGACGGGTCGGAATTATCACGCGAATGGCAACTCCACGTCGAGGATGGCGGGAGAGTTCGTGCGACTGCTGCCGACATCATAGGTACAGCGATTGGGCAGCAATCTGGTCCGACTCTAAAGATGAAGTATCGCATTAAGCTGGAAGCGGCTGGTACGCCTGTCCTGAGCGCGATTGATTGGATGTATCTCTTGCCGAACGGAACGATTATAAATCGCAGTCAATTTCGCAAATTTGGTATCAAGGTCGCAGAATTAGTTGCAACCATGAAACCTTTGACTTTGCAGCAGAAAGGCGACGAGTGAGATCATTTCGGGGTAAACGTTATTGGTTGATTGGCGCGAGTGAGGGTCTTGGAGCCGCGTTAGCGCAATCTCTGAGTGCCCGGGGTGCTCAGCTCGTTATTTCAGCTCGATCTCAAGACCGTTTAGAGACCGTTGCACAATCGCTGCCAAGAGCGGCGATCGTGGTACCAATTGATGTCACCAATGATGCTAGCATAGATAGCGCTGTGGCGGCGGCTGGGGACGTTGATGGGGTGGTTTTTTTGGCAGCCCAGTATTGGCCGATGTCTGCGACTGAATGGCACCATCAGAAGGCCGTTGACATGGTTGAGGTTAACTTTGTCGGCTGTCTTCGGGTGTTGGGCAAGGTTGTTCCACGAATGATTTCTCGAGATGCGGGTCATATTGTTCTTTGTGGTTCTCTGGCGGGATTTCGGGGATTGCCGGGTGCTATTGGCTATGGCGCATCAAAAGCAGCGCTCATGTCGTTAGCTGAAACGATGCACGCTGATTTAGCGAACACGAATGTTATTGTGCAATTGGTCAACCCGGGTTTTATTCGAACGCGTTTGACGGAAAAGAACGCGTTTCGTATGCCGTTCATTATGTCGCCAGAGGCAGCGGCTGAGAGTGTATTGCAACACATGCGCGGTGATTCCTTCCAGCGCAGTTTTCCACGGGTATTTTCTTGGGTTTTTCGGGGCAGTCAGCTTATGCCTGACTGGTTATATTTTCGTTTTTTTTCGTCCCGCGAGAACTGATCGAAGACCACCAAGTGAGTTGATTGGTGCATCATGGTACTTTTTGCCGCTCATCGGACTTAGGCGCGCATTCTTGGTGCTCAGATAATTCTCTTGCCCCAAAAGATCTCCGAATCTGGGTCAGAAGTTTATTCAGATCGACGTGACACCGACGGACGCCAATCAACCGCCGTCGCCACCTGCAGACATGGTTGGGGTGAAAACGATTTCGCCGAATCGAGATCAGTCGGCGATACGTTTTGCTCGCGTTCTTGATTATAAAATATTTCTGGAGGACTGGTGGACGGCGTGGTTTAAATTGTAGTGCTCGATTTTCGGTAAGTCATGGCAACATGATTGCTGTTTGACAAATTTTTCCTTTCTTAAGCGTGAGCACAAATTTACCCCGCCATAAATTGGCAAAGACCGTCTCTAAACGGCTCCACGATTGTCGTATCCATCTAGCCGGAAAGGCCAGTGTCTGCAATCACGAATATCCATGATCCCGCCGCTTGGTGATGATATAAGATCGAACCGCTAGGCGCAATTACCCCAATGATTGCGAAGCGGTCGGCGGCACCAGAATAAAGCGGGATGTTCGGACCAAAATATCCGATACAAGAACTCTCATAGCCGTCTGGGACCGGTAGCGTATCAAGGAGACGCAGCCTGTCAGGTCTAATACCAGTCGAATCAAATCCAAGCTAGGTGCGAGAGGTGTCGACACTAAAACTGAAATCTTCCTCGACGGCCTGTACTTCAGCAATAATCCTTTGGTCTTCCTCCGAAAGCACTGGTGATCTTGTCATGCAATCCGAATTGTCAAAGGTCGCCCGACCGAGCGTGGTACCAAAACAATACCTGGCACGGTCAAAGACGAGATTGCGCGTAAACCAGAGTTCATCGCATAGTTCTGCTTGCGCCAAACTCGGCGAGAAAGCGAGAATAAATGCCACAAATTGCATTAAGTATTTCGTCACAATGGTACTTTCGACAACCAAATCTCAATCGTTTTCCATTTTCTCTTGCACTGATGATAGCAACCGCACTCAACGTGTCTATACGCAAGTTTGATCATTCGCGATGGTTAGGTTGACACCGACAACACGAACGACTGAACGCATGAGTTACGCTCCGCAAATTCCACTTGTTTGGGATCAATCAATGCGTTGCTCGCACCCAGGCCCTCTTTTTTATTTCCTGAGCAGCCACCTCCTAGTTCAATTAATTAAGAATTGGTCTTTAGACCTCTTCTATAAACAGGACCGCGCAACTGGTATGATACTTTGTGCTTCTTGCAATACGCACTTCTATAAGACAAAGGATTGGGTTTGCAGCACTCCTTCAAGGCAACAATTTCGTTTACGCGCTCGCCTGTCCGTGATTCATACCTCTTGCCAACAAGGGCGCAGAAGAAGGGTAGGATTGATCTTCCAGTATCGATCAATGGTTGACTTTCCCACCACATTTGGCGCACTATATTCTCCGTAGGCGCATCGGGACGAAATAAGGTAAAGGGACCCACACGCCGGGGAGGAAAAGATTTTGCCGAATTCCGAAATAGCAGTCAATCAATACCCGTCGATTCCTGCATTGCTGCAACGCAACGCCGACCAGTTCGGATCAAAACCAGCTTACCGAGAGAAAGAATTCGGCATCTGGCAGGCTTGGAGTTGGGCGGAAACCCGCGACGAAGTCGAGGCACTCGCACTCGGTCTTTTGCAACTGGGGGTCAATCAAGACGACTTTGTTGCGATCATCGGCCGCAATCGACCTTCGCTGTATTGGTCAATGGTCGCCGTGCAATCGGTGGGCAGCGTCCCCGTTCCCATCTATCAAGACTCGGTCGCAGACGAAATGGCCTACGTACTCAAGCATTGCCGTGCTCGCTTCGTCATTGCAGGGGATCAAGAACAGGTCGACAAAGTTCTCGAAGTTCAAGATCAACTCGACGACCTGCAGCACATCATCTATCTTGACCCTCGCGGTCTGCGAAAATACAACCACGCGCACTTACACGCGTTCCAGCAGATCCAAGATCAAGGACGGGCAGCGCGAGACACAAATTTAATAACGCTCAATGAACGCCGCGAGGCACTCAATTTCGATAGTACCTGCGTTATGCTCTACACCTCAGGCACAACGGGAACACCCAAAGGCGTGGTCTTGTCGAATCGAAACGTGATTGAAACGGCAAAAACGTCATCTGAATTCGATAATCTTCAACAAAGCGAAGATGTGCTGGCTTACTTGCCGATGGCTTGGGTCGGCGATTTCGTGTTTTCAGTTGGGCAAGCTTACTGGACAGGATTTTGCGTCAATTGTCCAGAAAGCACCGATACCATGATGACGGATCTCCGCGAAATCGGTCCCACCTATTACTTCGCGCCACCGCGAATTTTCGAAACGCAATTAACTCACGTTATGATTCGGATGGAGGATGCCAGCAGAACAAAAAAATGGCTCTTTGACCAATTTATGGATCATGCACGCCGCTGGGGACCAGCGATACTTGATGGCAAAACCGTATCACTTTCCAACCGCTTTTTGTATGGGCTGGGAAACCTGCTGATCTACGGCCCACTCAAGAACTCCCTCGGGTTTTCTCGAATACGAGTTGGATACACAGCCGGTGAGGCAATAGGCCCCGAAATATTTGACTTCTATCGATCTCTTGGGATCAATCTAAAACAACTATACGGACAAACCGAAGCGACGGTATTCATTACCGCTCAACCAGACGGCGAAGTTCGCTCCGATACCGTCGGCATTAAGTGCGCTGGCGTCGAGTTGAAGGTTGATGATAAGGGCGAAGTGCATTTTCGCTCACCTGGCGTGTTCGTTGAGTACTTCCAGAATCCAGCTTCGACCTCAAGTACCAAGGATACCGAGGGTTGGGTAGCGACCGGAGACGCGGGATTTATTGAGCAAAATACCGGTCACTTGCGAATCATTGACAGAGCAAAAGACGTCGGAAAACTAGCCAGCGGCGAACTTTTTGCACCAAAGTTTGTTGAAAATAAACTAAAGTTCTATCCCAACATTCTCGAAGCGGTGCTTTTCGGAAATGGGCGCTTCGAGTGTACAGCATTGATAAATATTGATCTTGCGGCAGTTGGCAATTGGGCAGAACGCAACAATATCGCCTACGCATCCTATCAAGAACTTGCGGCGCATCCGAAGGTCATGGATACGGTGCAAAGCCATGTTGAGGAGGTTAATCAATCCCTCGCAGTCGATGAAATGCTATCAGGATGTCAAATTGCTCGTTTTGTCGTGCTGCACAAGGAACTCGACGCCGACGACGGCGAACTCACACGCACGAGAAAAGTAAGACGGCGTATCATTGAACAAAAATACAACGAGATCATTACCGCACTCTATGATGGGTCAAACTCGGTGCATGCCGAAACTGAGGTCACTTACGAAGATGGCCGCAAAGGTACGATTAGTGCGACCCTCGAAATTCGCTCTACCCATCTTGAAAGTGTTGCAGCAAAGATTGCGGCAGAGTGAAGCCGTTGGCCACCTTTTTTGAAACGATCATCTCTATGGGTCGCATTTGCGGGATGAGCGACCGAAGACAATCGTATTTTGTCTGCGGAAATGACGAGTGGAAGTGACTATTCATGCAAGAGGTCGTCCACACATCTAATGCCCAGCGCGAAATTGGCGACGTCGTGATGGCGATGAAACACATCACGCTTCGGTTCGGTGGAGTCGTCGCCATCAAAGACATTTCCTTTGATATTCGTGCTGGTGAAATTCGCGCAATTATTGGGCCAAACGGTGCTGGTAAATCGTCAATGCTCAATGTCATTTCCGGATTTTATCGCCCGCAAGACGGGGAAATATGGTTTAACGGACAAAAGCGCCGGGCGCTTCGGCCGTATCAAGTGGCTCGTCAAGGTATTGCAAGAACCTTTCAAAATATCGCCTTGTTCGAGGGGATGACTGTTTTGGATAACGTGATGACAGGTCGGCTGACCCATATGAACGCAAGTATGTTCTGGCAAGCGATCTGGCAGGGACGGGCAGAGCGCGAAGAAATGCAAAATCGAGAACGGGCAGAACAAGTGATCGACTTTCTCGAAATTCAGCACATTCGAAAAACACCAGTGGCTCGCCTCCCTTACGGATTGAAAAAGCGGGTTGAACTCGCTCGAGCATTGGTCTCGGAGCCGACTCTCTTGCTGTTAGATGAGCCGATGGCCGGAATGAATGTTGAGGAAAAGGAGGATATGTCGCGCTTTATCCTTGATGTAAACGATGAGTTTGGTACCACAATAGCATTGATTGAACATGATATGGGCGTTGTCATGGATTTGAGTGACCGCGTGGTCGTCATGGATTACGGTAGAAAGATTGGCGATGGCGTCCCGAGCGAAGTGCGAAACAACCAAGACGTAATTGATGCCTACCTCGGAGTCAGTCATGACTAACCCGATGTTTGCTAACAGGAAAACCTGAAATGCCTGAGCAACTGCTGTTCGGTGCTGAGGTTTTCTTGAACGGCCTTATGGCTGGTGTGATGTATGCCCTCGTCGCCTTAGGATTCGTGTTAATTTTTAAAGCCAGCGGCATCTTTAATTTTGCGCAAGGCGTGATGGCACTGTTTGCGGCCATGACTTTTGTCGGCATTCAAGACGGACAAGTTCCTTTTGCTCACCTAATCAATGCGATCTTCGGTACCAAAATTCATCATTTTGGATGGGAGCTACACTCACTCGCTGCTATTTTTCTCACCAGTTTGGTTATGATTTGTATGGCCTGGGCCGTACAGCGATTTATTTTTCAGTACTTGGTCGGGCAAGAGCCGATCATACTGTTTATGGCGACGATCGGCTTAGCGTACTTCCTTGAAGGGGTTGCCGACCTCATGTGGGGCGCTGAGATCAAAACTCTCGACGTTTGTCTGACCGACAATACTTGCCTGCCACAAGGAATAAACCAACTTATTGATGCGAAAACTTATGACTGGTTTGGCTACGGATTTTTCATCGACAATCTCGATATTTCGGCGACGCTTGTAGCCATGCTCCTAGTGACGGTGCTGATAGTTTTTTCGCAATACACTAAACAAGGACGGGCAATGCGAGCTGTCGCTGATGACCATCAAGCGGCTTTAAGTGTTGGTATTTCACTAAACTACATTTGGATTTTAGTTTGGTCCGTAGCTGGTTTTGTCGCGCTGGTTGCCGGGATTATGTGGGGCGCTAAATCCGGGGTGCAGTTCTCATTATCTTTAATCGCACTCAAAGCTTTGCCCGTGCTGATGTTAGGAGGATTTACCTCAATACCGGGCGCGATCGTTGGTGGACTGGTTATTGGGGTTGGCGAAAAACTCTTTGAATTTCTTGTTGGCCCGATGATCGGTGGGGCTACTGAGAATTGGTTTGCTTACGTTCTCGCTCTGTTGTTCTTAGTTTTTCGACCGCAGGGATTATTCGGGGAGAAAATCATTGAGCGGGTTTAGCGCAGAGCCTCGCGGCGGTATCAAGTTTCGTTCCGCAGTTGATCAAGGGACGGTGACAGTTCTTGATCGCCGTGAGAAATTATCGCCCGATTTGTCCAACCGACGGACAGCAGTTAGGATAGATACCAAATGCGGCAGGCTGCCGTTCGTAACTGGTCAATCAGAGTTGAGAAACCAGTACGGCGATCACAGAGACTTTTTGATCTTGTTGTTGAAACCTGCAAAAATGCCATCGTCAGGTAGGGGCACCAAGCAATCACAAGACCCAATATAATATCTTCGACTTTGGATAGAGTGCGCAAATATGTTCTATCGTGAAGCTGGTGACTTCAAGACGTCATACGTGAGTGACAGTCAGACATTTCCGATCGCGTTTGATCGGTACTGCTATTTTGTAACCCTATTCATCGGTGTCGTCGTCTTACCGTTTGTCGTCAACGACTACATCGTAAGCGCGATATTGGCCCCTTTCTTTATATACTCAATCGCAGCGATTGGATTAAATATTTTGACAGGCTATTGCGGACAGGTTTCGCTTGGAACCGGTGGATTTATGGCAGTTGGGGCTTATTCGTGTTACAAACTCATGACCGGATTTCCCGAAGTCTCGATTCTCTTACATGTTGTCATGGCGGGAGCGATTACGGCGATCGTCGGTGCGATCTTTGGTCTTCCCAGTCTGCGAATTAAAGGATTTTATCTTGCTGTGGCGACGTTGGCTGCGCAATTTTTCTTGGTTTGGCTTTTCAATAAAGTCTCGTGGTTTTATAATTACTCAGCATCAGGTCAAATCAGTGCTCCAGAGCGCACAGTGCTAAGTATTCCGGTCACTGGTCCCAATGTCGAACCTTGGGCCATGTATTTGATCTGTTTTGCATTTGCTTTCATCTCTGCGGTCCTCGCACGCAACTTAACGAGGGGCTCACTTGGCCGAACCTGGATGGCCATTCGTGATATGGACATTGCCGCAGAAATCATCGGTGTAAACCCGCTAAGAGCGAAGCTAACAGCCTTTGCGGTTAGTTCTTTTTTTATCGGCGTCTCTGGTGCCTTGTTTTTTGCGGTGTATCTTGGAGCCGCAGAAGCGGGTGATTCATTCGGTATTCAGAAATCGTTCATTGTACTGTTTATGATTATTATCGGTGGACTTGGATCCATCTTCGGATCTTTTGCTGGAGCAGCCTTGTTGGTGGTATTACCAGTATTTCTGAAGTTGCTTGGCGTTGATTTAATGGGTTGGCCAACCGACCTCGTTGCGCACATCCAACTCGTGATTGTTGGTTTTTTGATTATTCTTTTCTTGGTGCTTGAGCCCCATGGCCTTGCGCAGCTATGGCGTTTGGGCAAAGAAAAGTTAAGATTGTGGCCGTTTCCGCATTAGGCGGTCGGTTGCAGGGCTTTATTAATGCCCAATCGAGCCCCGGTGCGGGGCGTATTGTGAAAAATTATGGGAGGAATAGACTCATGAAAAAATTAATTCTGATAACAACGGCAGCACTGTTTGGTGGGACCGTCGCTATGGCGGATCTCGTCTTTCCGTCGCTCAGTTATCGAACAGGACCCTATGCTGCTGGCGGTACACCGTTTGCCGACGGGTATGCCGATTACTTCACGCTGATTAATGAACGTGACGGCGGTATTGGTGGCGTAGAGGCGCGGGTCATTGAATGCGAAACGTCCTACAATACAGAAAAGGGGGTTGAATGTTACGAGGCAACAAAGGGTGAAGGTGCTCTCGTCTATCAACCGTTATCCACGGGCATCACCTATCAGTTAATTCCACGTGCATCAGCCGATGGCATTCCCGTTCACTCAGCTGGATATGGACGAACATCGGCGGTGAACGGCCAGGTGTTCGAATGGATATTCAATTATCCAACAAACTATTGGAATGGTGCCTCAATTGCCGTGAAACATATACTCGAATTAAATGGCGGCGATATATCCGACAAAAAAATCGCTTTGCTCTACCACAACAGCGCCTACGGCAAAGAGCCGATTCCAACCTTACAGGCATTATCGGAGAAACACGGTTTTGAATTAGATACCATTGCCATTGATCATCCCGGACAAGAGCAGAAGTCACAATGGCTGCAAATTCGCCGCGAACAACCAGACCACATCCTTTTTTGGGGCTGGGGAATTATGAACCAAGTTGCGCTTCAAGAGGCGATCAATATCCGTTATCCGATGGAGAATTTTATCGGCATTTGGTGGTCTGGTGCCGAGATTGACGTGGTGCCAGCGGGTGCAGGTGCCGATGGCTATAAGTCGCTTCAGTTTCACAACGTGGGTTCAGATTTCCCGGTGTTTGATGATATTGAAGAATATGTCGTGAAGCGTGGTAAGGCTGCGGGCGCTGGTGATCAAATCGGTACTGTCTTATATAATCGTGGCCTTTACTCAGCGATGCTCGCAGTAGAGGCTGCCCGAACTGCGCAAGAGTTGCACGGCGTTGCCGAAATTGACGCTAGTATGATGCGTGACGGCATGGAAGCCTTGATGATGACAGCAGAACGCATGGCAAGTCTCGGACTGCCTAATTTTGGGCCGACGTTTCAGGTGACCTGCGAGAATCATGGCGGTGAGGGATTAGGAGCCGTGGCGCAATGGGATGCCAGTGCCCAGACGTGGTCATTAATTACGGACTTTATTGCTCCCGATCTTGAGGTGATTCAGCCATTGATTGAGGCCGACTCGATGGCGTATGCGGCAGAAAACAATATTGAGCTACGCTGCAACTAGTTTTGTGAATGCGTGATCGCTAGGTTTCTAGCGGTCACGTTTCTTGTTGGGTTGCGGGATCATCAACATGCATGATGTGAGTCAGCGTACTGACCTTGAAGCTGAGGCGCTCCTTGAGGTCAATAACATTGAAGTCATATACAATCACGTGATCCTCGTCCTGAAGGGCGTATCACTCGCCGTCCCTCGAGGTGGAATCATTGCGCTGTTGGGTGGTAACGGTGCTGGTAAAACCACCACATTGAAAGCTATCTCCAATCTTCTCCATTCTGAGCGAGGCGAAGTAACCAAAGGGACGATAAGCTATCGAGGCAAATCGATTCATCAATCAGACCCTTCGGAACTCGTGAAGAATGGTGTCATTCAGGTCATGGAGGGGCGGCACTGCTTTGAGCACTTAACGGTTGAAGAAAATTTGCTGACGGGCGCCTATACCCGTCGTGAAAACGGTGAGGCGATACAAGATGACTTGGAACTCGTGTATTCCTATTTCCCACGCCTCAAGGAACGAAGAAAAAGTCAAGCCGGCTACACCTCTGGCGGCGAACAACAAATGACCGCGATTGGGCGTGCGATGATGTCGAGACCCGAGACCATCCTTCTTGATGAACCGTCAATGGGGCTCGCACCGCAGCTAGTTGAGGAAATTTTTGAAATCGTAAAAGGTCTAAACGAGAAGGAAGGCGTGACTTTTCTACTAGCTGAGCAAAACACAAATGTCGCACTTCGGTTCGCCCACTATGGGTATATTTTGGAGTCGGGCCGTGTCGTCATGGATGGTCCCGCTACTGCATTGCGAGAAAACCCCGATGTCAAAGAGTTTTATCTTGGTATGTCCGAAGAAGGACGAAAATCCTTTCGTGATGTGCGTTCCTATCGTCGTCGGAAGCGATGGTTAAGCTAAATCATGAAGGAAAGAATAGTGAGCGATGAAATTCTACAAGACACTTACTTTGATAAGCTGGAGGTTCAATCAGAGGAGGAACGGGCTGCAAGGCTAGCCCAGCTATTGCCCGAGCAAATCGAACGTGCTCGGCGGCTGGCAGGTTATCAAGATAGTCTGTTCGCAGTTGATCCCAATCAAGTTAAAGATTTAGCGAGTTTAAGCGACCTACCAGTTCTTAGAAAATCACAATTGACGGCGGCGCAAGAGCAGACCCCCCCGTTTGGCGGGTTTGCAAACAAACCGGCGAATAAATTTGATTATTTTTTTCAGTCACCGGGACCAATTTACGAGCCGGGTTCAAGGGGTGATGACTGGTGGCGTATAGGTCGATTCCTGCATGCTGTTGGAATTGGCTCAGGTGACATTGTCCAAAATTGCTTCGGTTATCATCTGACGCCAGCGGGAGTTATTTTCGAATCCGGCGCGTGGGCAGTTGGAGCAACCGTGTTGCCAGCCGGCACCGGCCAAACGGAGCTACAAGTTCTGTCGGCCAATCACCTCGGAACGACAGCTTATGCGGGAACACCAGATTATTTGAAGGTAATTCTAGATAAAGCCGATAGCATGGACGTAGAGTTGTCGATTTCGAAGGCGGCGGTCAGCGGCGGCGCGTTGCTCGCTCCGACTCGTCAGTATTATTCGGATCGAGGTATCTTTTGCTTGCAGACCTATGCGACGGCAGATTTGGGAAACATTGCATATGAGAGCACACCAGACAGCGGATTGATCGTAGATGAAGGAATTATCGTCGAGATTGTAACCCCGGGCACAGGAGAGCCCGTTGTCGACGGAGAAGTTGGAGAGGTGGTTGTGACCACCTTGAACCCCGATTATCCCCTTATCCGATTTGCGACTGGCGATTTGAGTGCAGTCCTGCGAGGCGTCAGCCCGTGCGGTAGAACGAACATGCGGATTAAAGGTTGGATGGGGCGTGCTGATCAGGCAACCAAAATAAAGGGATTGTTTGTTAGGCCTGAGCAAGTTGCTCAACTGGTTGCCGCGCACCCAAAGATTGATCGAGTTCGCGTTATTGCGAAGCGGGAAGGCGCGATGGACGCGATGATCGTAAAGATTGAAGCTAAAGGGGGGGACGCGACTGATTTCTCAGCAATCATTGCCGAAATTCTGAAGATCAAAGGAGAAATCGAAATCGTGGAGCCCGGTGGTTTGCCCAGAGACGGTCTCGTAATCGAAGATCAGCGTTCATATGACGGTTAGGCGATGAGCCTTGACCAATAATTTGATCATTCTCGATTCACGATCCTGCTGGGGCTTTGCTCAATACGAGGTCAACGGCTTTCAATCAGGGTCGGTATGATTTGAACACTGAGACGAGGAGATAGAATCTTCCGCAAAGTGCTAAGGAGTGTCGCTATCAACGATCAACCCATCGGTGATATTGCGAACTGGCAAGTCGATTTTGAATCTCGCGACGACTATATCACAAGTGATGTTCGCTCAACCCAAAGTGTCAGCGAGAGTATGTCCAAGGTTGTTTCTCTCATGAAGATAGAGAGGTATCCGAATAAGTACGAGAGTCATTTACAAGCCGCTAATGACAAACTCCGAGTTCCGTTGGTAAGCTTGTGATGATCGTCACTCGGATTTCCCTTCGATTTTGTCGTTTTGGAAGGTAAACCTCTTGAAGGCGCGGCGCTCACTTGGGGGTATGCATTTTATCGGCTTTTTGGCCTGTCTTGCCGCTGCTGTATGTGTTTTGCCGGTTTTGGCAGTAATTGTTGCCGCTGCGACCGGCGGTACTGATACTGCTCGGCATCTCTTTCAAACAGTGCTGTTCGAGTACGCTGGCAATACCGTTGCCTTGGTAATTTTGGTCGCGTTCGGTACCTTTATGGTGGGCTGTTCGACGGCTTGGCTCGTAACGATGACCCGCTTTCCGTGGGTGCGGGTATTTGAAATTGCGTTAGTCTTGCCACTAGCCTTTCCAGCCTATGTGTTGGCTTACGCCTATACACATCTCTTGGATCATCCTGGAATTGTACAGAGCGTCCTGCGCGATGTGACTGGCTGGGGACCTCGAGATTACTGGTTTCCCGAAATTCGATCACTGGGCGGCGCGGCGATGATGTTGATCCTCGTCCTCTATCCATACGTATATCTTCTGGCCAGAGCGGCATTTCTCCAGCAAAGCGCAGCGACCTTTCTCGCCGCACGTGCCTTAGGAAAGACGGCATTTGGTGCTTTTTGGCGCGTTAGTATGCCAATGGCGCGACCGGCAATTGCCGGTGGGGTATTATTAGCAATCATGGAGACAATTGCTGACTTTGGCACGGTTGCTTATTTCGGTGTTCCAACGCTAGCAACAGGGATCTATACGAGTTGGTTTTCGTTAGCAGATCGTGCAGGCGCTGCGCAGATTGCTTTCTGCCTTCTCGGCATTGCTCTGCTGTTAGCCTTGCTCGAACGGTTGCAACGCGGCGACGCTAAGTATTTTGACGCAGTCGGCAGACACGCGGCAATGCCTCCCGCGCAACTTGCTGGATGGCGGTCTGTGCTTGCTATGCTACTATGTGGAATTCCAGTAACCCTAGGCTGTTTTCTCCCTGCGATCGTTCTTTTTGGAATGGGGCTAGGGTCCGAGCAGAACTTATTGAGCCAACGCTACTCCGACTTTGCACAGAACTCCGTGACGATTGCGGCTGTGGCTGCGATGTTGACGGTCAGTATGGCGATAGCCATTGGCTATTTTCAGCGAGTTTTACCAGGCCGTCTGTCTTATGGGACAGCTTACATAGCGCGGTTAGGGTACGCGGTGCCCGGCGGGGTTATCGCCGTTGGCTTGATTGTTCCCTTTGCGGCCTTTGACAATGCATTAGATGCTTGGATGCGAGCAACCTTTGACGTTCCGACTGGTTTGTTGATTACGGGATCAATCTGGCTATTGGTGGCTGCGTATATGGTGCGATTTCTGGCAGCGGCTCTGGGGGCCTATGAAGGTGGGCAGAGCACCGTGCACACGAATATGGATGCCGCTGCTCGTTCATTGGGACAAACGCCGCTGGGGATATTACGACGGGTTCACCTACCAATCTTGACGCCAAGCTTGCTGACAGCATGGTTGATTGTATTTGTTGATGTCATGAAGGAACTTCCTGCGACACTAATCATGCGTCCATTTGGCTTTGATACTTTGGCAGTCCAAGCTTACCGGTTGGCGAGTGATGAGAGGCTTGAGGGAGCGGCAGTGCCTTCTCTAGTCATTGTCGCGGTTGGGCTATTGCCCGTTATCGTGATTTGTCGTCAGGTTGAACGAAACCGCAATCCATGAATTCTAGTAGCAACAGGGACGGAATTCATTGCAGATCCGGTTGTTTCGACAAAGAACTGACAGTTGTCGCAGAAGCTGACCCGCTCTCATTTGAAAGTCGTTGTCATCGTTTGTGCGATTCGCGCTTCCAACGTAACATTGAGGCGCTCAATATCCACCTTTCTTTCGGTTGGTCTTAATTGCCAACATAAGTTGCTTAATATCTGCCTTGATTGCCAAAATTAAGTTGTTCGATACCGATCTTGGTTGCAACACCGCCAATCAAGACGGTGCGCAGAGAGTGTACAGTGGCATTAGCCCACGCATCGTTAATGCCAGCCTCACGAAACCTGTCAAATTTTCGGTGAGTTTCTAAGAACGGCTCACCTAGTTCGGGATCGCTGAAGTCGGTGGCAAACAGAGCCGAGCGTCAGCTTTAGGAAGCGACGATTGACGGGGGTCATCCGCAAAGCTGGGCGCGACCACCGGGCGGACAACTGAAATATTGGATTGTTTCGCAACGGCAAGGGATCTCGGGAAGCTCGGATTTGGGTCTGCCACCCATCAGTTGCCGGCGCGTGCGGCGCGGATTGGATGGTCAGCCATCGCACGGTTTGCAAACATCCGACAGGTGTTATGCAATCACCGATTCCTCATCATTCCCAGTGTCTGCGTTTATGGTTTGGCCTCACAGGTATTACAACTGCCGACTCAATGCGTGGCGGCCAATTGGAATGCACGCTATCGGGTAAATCCCTTAGCGGTGTATTCTCATGTTGGTGCGCAATATAGCGGCTCGCAAATTCGCTTGGCAAGGTCGAGCCATACTCTCGTTTACGGGGAAATAGAATGTCATTGGAGTCGATCCCCTCGTCAGAAGAATTTGCCAAATCGTTGCCCGAATAGCGTCAGTTAGTACCGTACAGTGCGGCAAAAATACCGACCGGCAATGCGAATCGAAACCTATTGAGAATAGATGCTCTAGTTCTTAACAGCCTGTAGAAGCAACCGTGAGTATGTGACCTGCGGTGCCGCAAAAAAGTCGGCGCAAGTGTTCTCCTCTACAAACCGACCGTTCTGCATTACGAGCACGCGATCGGCATAATGGGCGGCAATACCCAGATCTCCAGTGATGATGAGAAGCGCCGAACCAGTTTCGTGGGTCATTGCCACCATCGTATCCAGCACTTGCCGCTGGATAGTGACATCAAGGCCTTGGGTCGGTTCGTCACATATCAATAGGCGCGGGCGATACATCAAAGCAATCGCTAGGCAGATCCGTTGAGCCATCCCCCCGCTGAGTTCGTGCGGGTAGGCGCGAAGGCGCTCTTCGGGATCATTGATCCCAACCATTCTAAGCAGTTCCACACAACGTTTGCGGGCTTCACTGTAGGGTAGGCGCTCGTGCGCTTGCATCACGGCCACAAATGATTGCATCACCGTGGTCAGGGGGTAGAGTTGGGATTTGGCATTGGGCAGCACTGCCGCCAGTTTCTTTGAACGAAGCTTACGCAACTCATCGTCGCTCAGTTCAGCAATGTCGCGACCGCAGAACAAGCACTTCCCGTCCGTTATGTGCAGACCTGGTGGCAAAATGCGAAGAATTGATCGGGCCAGCATTGTTTTGCCGGAGCCGCTCTCGCCAATAATGGCAACCCTTTCTCCCGGGTGTATCTTGAAGTCAATGCCTGTAAGTATCCTGCGATCATGCGCTCTTTCGGGAGCTACGGACAGGCCCCGGATTTCAAGCAACGGGCTAACTGATGAATTTTGGTAACTCGACGACAAAAGTTGTTGCGTTGTGCGCTCATTCGCCAACGCAGCTTCAATATCGTTTCGGTCACTGGTGACGGGGCGAAGCAGGTCCCGAAGGATATCACCGACAACTGCGAAGGTGAATACTATGATACCCAACGTAAATGCGGGATACACGACGACCCACCATTGACCTAGCAGAATGTACTTGGAACCTTGGGCAATCATGCTTCCAAGTTCAGGCGTGGGAGGTTTCACGCCGGCGCCGACAAAGCTCAATCCAGCTGTCAAAAGAACTGCAAACCCAATTGTCACCGATATCTGTACGGTGATGGTGGGAATAATGTTCGGGAGCAGGTGCCGGAAGTTGATCTGAAGCTCATTGTTTCCAATGGCGCGAGCGGCCTCAACAAATGGCATGCCCAATAGCGAGGATGCTTCCGACCTAGCCAAGCGTACGAATATTGGCACATTGACAAAAGCAACTGCCGCAATGATGTTTAGTATTGACCCGCCTGCGATTGCCACAAGGACCATCGCGAAAACGAAAACTGGGAACGCCTGCAATACCTCAAGCAGACGCATGCAACTATCAGCGGCACCCCGTGCGAACCTTGAGTTCCGCCGCTCCAGTTTTGCGATGACCAAACCAAGTGGTGTTCCGATAACAACAGAAATGAGCGTCGCCAGTACGGCGATCGTCACATCAACTTGCGGACTCGCCAATATGCGCGACAGAATGTCCATGCCATTGTCATCGGCGCCAAGCGGATGCGTTAGAGTCGGTGGTGCTAGACGGTTAGAAGGGTCTGCTTTTATGGGATCATAGGGTCCGATCTGTGGGCCGAAGAAAGTCAGCAGGATAATCACAACAAAAAGACCCAAAAACACCTTTTGCCAAGCCGCCAAAGCCGCTAATCTTCGGACGAAGTGCATCAAGGCTACGATTCGCATCGGCTCAGCCTCCTTCAATTCCTCACGCGAGGATCCAATGCCCAATGCAAGAAATCCACCAGCGCATAAACTAGCACTGTCATAACAGCGGCAAATGAGACAAAAGCCTGTATTGATGCGTAGTCAGCTGAGACAATTGACTGAACGGCAAACTGACCCAACCCGGCAAAATTAAAGACGCTCTCGACAAGCACAGCTCCGCCAAGCAGGAACGTCACTATAACCCCGGCGATTACGATGGTGGGTGCCGCCGCGGCCCGTGCGGCGCGCAAACTTACCTTGAGTGGCTTTAGCCCAACAACGCGCCCATATGTCGTATACTCTGCCGAAAGGGAAGTCTCCATCTGGCTACGCATCATCTTGAAGACCGGTGCACCGTAAACAAACGCGAGAACGAAAACCGGCATGACCAAATGGGTGATAGCCGATCTAAAGGCCTTGAAATCACCAGCCAAGAGCGTGTCAATAAGTATAAATCCAGTTACGACTGGTGGTTCGGTATCAAGAAAGGACAGTCGTCCCTCAGGACCGGGAAGCCAATCAAGGTGAGTGTAGAAAAGTAGAATCAGCAGAAGGCCCAGAACAAAATCAGGCAGTGCCCCTGCGAGCATTCCGTAGCCGAACGCAATACGACGGAAAATCCTCTGCAATAACCCCTTCCCTTCTTGAGCCGAGAGAATTGCAAGCGGGACAAGTACAAGAACAACCACTGTCATTGCCAACATGATCAGTTCAAGCGTCACCGGAATACGTGCGATCATCTCGTCCGTTACCGAGGAGTTATTGACCCAACTTTGCCCAAGGTCACCCTTTAACGCGTTCTGGGCCCAATAGAGGTACTGCGAGATGATCGGTTCGTTCAGCCGCATCTCGTCGCGCACGGCTTCCACCGCCTCGTCTGATACTAGCGGTCCCAGTGACAGCCGGGCGGGGTCACCAGGGATCATCCTAACCATAACAAAAGTAATGAAAGTGATCGCAATAACTTGGACCGCCAAATAGGCTAGGCGATAGAAAATCGTTAAGAATCGCGACATCTTTAGCTTCCTAGGTAGTGTCGGCAAAATAAATCCAACTTCAGCAGTATCAAAACACTGACAAAATTAACTCTTCCGTGGACTTTTTCTGACAACAGCCATTGATACTTGGTACAATATCATTAACTCGCGGCGAAATTTGTCCCGAATATGCAGATCTTTGTCACAGTCTCGTAAGGATATGGTCAGAATCTGCGCAAAGCCTTCACGACACAACTCTATCTTGGAATCCCAGCAATTCGCGCTAGTTCTTCTGTATACTGTTGTGAGCGTTAGTTTCCCGTGCAGAAAGTGTCTGTATTCCATGCAGGAACGAAAATTCTCCCACCGATTCAACAAGATTGATCATGGGCACCGAGGTCTTTTCGGATGTTCGCCAAGCGAAGAAAATTGCTTCATGATCTTAAAGTGCCGTCATGAAGAACGCTGCAAAGGCTCAATCGAAAAACTCGATCTGCTGCCCGGTTCTCATTAACATAGAGCTTCGCGCCAAAAAAATATGATCGCACCCCCTGTCTTTGATACCAGAAATTTCGATTTGTCTTTCTATCTGTAGACTGCGAATGAATAGCGGCACCGGATGTGCGCCTTTAATCGTCCCGTTGCCAATCAGCTAACTTGGGCAGCGGTCTACGTTCGTTCTATCGCAATCGCCGTTGCCTCACCGCCTCCGATACAAACTGCAGCGATTCCCCGCGTGCCCTCGCCCTGTTCGAGGGCATGCAGCAACGTGACGATGATGCGAGCACCCGATGCGCCAATTGGATGTCCGAGGGCACACGCACCGCCATTTACATTCACGACTTCCGAATTGAGATTCATATCGCGCGTAAATGCCATTGGAACTACGGCAAAGGCTTCGTTGACCTCCCACAGATCAACAGATTCCTTTGCCCAGCCGAGTTGATCCAAAAGTTTGTTAGCCGCACCGATTGGCGCGGTTGTAAAAAAATTCGGTGCTTGCGCATGGCTACAATAGCCACGAACAATTGCTCGCGTCGGTAATTCGTTTACTTCGGCAAAACGATGATTTGCCAATAGTAGGACTGCGGCCCCGTCAGAAATTGAGGAAGAATTGGCAGCCGTCACCGTACCACCCTCGCGAAATGCCGGTTTGAGAGTTCGAATTTTTTCTGGCTTCGCTGAAGCAAGCTGCTCGTCGTCTTTTATCGCTTCCGTGGGTTCTCCATCAGTTGTTCCAACCGCTACGATTTCATTTGCGAACAAACCCTCGTTGGTCGCAGCGATCGCTCGCGAGAGCGACTCTATCGCAAAATTATCCTGATGCTCTCGAGTAAACTGGTATTGTTCAGCGCAATCTTCGGCGAAACTACCCATAAGACGGCCTTCATCGTACGCATCTTCCAAGCCATCCAAAAACATATGATCAAGAACTTGCTGATGTCCAAACCGGGCGCCGCGTCGAAATTTTGGCAAAAGATAGGGTGCATTGCTCATGGACTCCATGCCGCCGGCTACGATCGCGTTTGAATTGCCCGCTGTGATCTGATCTGCCGCCGTCATCACCGCTTTCATTCCTGACCCACACATCTTGTTGATTGTCGTTGCCGGAACATCGTTGCTCAAGCCCGCCCCGAGCGCGGCCTGCCTTGCTGGTGCCTGTCCCTGACCGGCAGACAAAACGCACCCCATTATGACCTCGTCGATAGATTGGTTGACCGCCGACTGAATGACTGAATTGATCGCGACTGCACCCAATTCAGGAGCAGAGATATTTCGAAGACGGCCTTGAAAGGCACCCATTGGTGTTCGCACGGCATTGACGATCACAACTTCGGACATTCCTTACTCCCATATCTTTTTCATCTGCCTGCAATCCAACGCTTATCAACGATCTATATGCAGATATGCGTTGTCACCATATCGTATAAACTGTCTCTTGATTAGTGATTCTTATCACGCCTGATGGTTTTTTGTCAGTGCACTTGTGACGATCTACCTTGGAAGCTTGTCAGGTCTCTCTCGTGATCTGAGACGGTGATATTCTATCGCATAATGCCGTTTCCTTGCAGACACTTTACGATGAATTGTTTTGCTGTCATTCGTCTTGATTGGCTTCTCTAGGGTAGACGCCGCGATAGGGAGCCTAATCAACATCAATGGTTGCAAGCGCCGCCCCAACCTCAACGACGTCACCTTCCTGTGCAGCGAATTCCCGAATTTTACCGCTCTTGGGCGCGATTATTTCGTAGGTAGCTTTGTCCGCCTCAATTTCTCCGATAACCTCATCCACCGAAACCGCTTCGCCGATCGATTTAGTCCACTTTCCGACCGTCACCTCTTCGATGGTCAGTCCGAGTTTAGGTACCTTTACTATGAGCTTCATTTTATCTGCCTTTGAATTTAGGACTGCGTTTTTCAAGGAAAGCAGACATGCCCTCACGTTGGTCGTCGGTGCCAAAGAGTTGGACAAACTCCTGAAGTTCATACTCCATTGCGAGTTCCTGGCTAGCCTCCGAACCGACATTTACCGTCGCCTTTGCAGCACCAAGCGCGAGAGGAGCTCGTGAGTTCAGATTGTCGGTGAGTTCTTGAACTGCTATTTGCAGTTTATCTGTCGGCACACATTGATTGGCAAGTTGCCATTCGACTGCTTCTCGCCCCGTCAGAATACGGCCAAGCATCAATAGCTCCTTCGCACGCAGACGGCCGACCCAGCGGGTCAGCCGTACGCCCGCACCAGCACCGGGTATTACCCCGATGTTGATCTCAGAGAGGCCAAATCGGGCGGATTCAGCCGCGATGACGAAGTCGCAGGCAAGCGACAACTCTGTTCCGCCGCCAGTCGCCCACCCGTCCACTGCCGCAATTACCGGCTTCCGACACTGTTCTATCCGGCGGAACATATCAAGCCAATCACGGTTATATCGGAGTGCCGCCGCCGATCCCATGTCATCCAATTCGGCTATATCTGCACCAGCAGTAAATGCCCTGTCACCTGAACCCGACAGCACAATAGTCCGTATTTCTTGGTCATCTTCTGCCTCTCGTATGGCTTGGGTGACATCAAGAACGCATTTCCAGTTCATGGCGTTCAACACCTGCGGGCGGTTAAGGATAATATTCCGTGTAGCACCCTGGCTCTCAATCTTCAGCGTCTGGTTCATATCGCAATCAAGCCGCAAACTGCCTCATAAACGCTAGCGGAAGTAGGCAAATAGAGTTCTTCAAGCGACGGAGCAAAAGGACTAGGCGCAAATGGAGGTGTAACTCGCAAGGGTGGTACCCTGAACGATGTTAGGGATTTCTCGGCGATACGCGCTATGATCTCCGAGCCAACCCCGAAAGGACCGTGTGCTTCGTGGACAATACAAAGCCGGCCGGTCTTTTCAACCGAAGTAAGGATTGTGTCCTCGTCCAGAGGGCTTATGCTGCGGGGGTCGATTACTTCGGCTTCAACCCCGTCGGTCGACAACATCCGAGCTGCTTTGAGCGCAATTGGAAGCATTTGACCGACGGCGACAATTGTGACATCCGAACCTGATCGAGCCACCCGTGCGCGACCAATTGGAACGAGATGATCCCCTTCGGATTCGACTTCACCGGTCAAGCCAATTAACTTCTTGCATAATAGGCAAATTACCGGATTTTCATCCCGTATCGCCGATTTCATCAACCCGAGAACGTCCGCTGGCGTTGATGGAATAACCACTTTCAAGCCGGGCACATGTGCGAACCAAGCTGCCAAACTTTGAGAATGTTGTGGTCCAGCGTTCAACCCGCCCCCGCCAAATGCATATAGCACCATCGGAACGCTGATTTGTCCACCCAGCATATAGCCAAGTTTTGCCGCCTGAT
This sequence comes from Aestuariivita sp., assembly GCA_026709985.1. GTDB lineage: Bacteria > Pseudomonadota > Alphaproteobacteria > Rhodobacterales > Rhodobacteraceae > JAPORY01. Next base: position 86,921 of record JAPORY010000078.1, read on the forward strand.
TAACAAGTGGCTCCATACAACAGGTCACAAAATCTTCAAAGCCGATTTCTACCACCGGGCGCATTCCTGTCATTGCCGACCCGACTGCGGCAGAGACAAATCCGTTCTCGGCGATTGGGGTATCGCGCACTCGAGCCGAACCAAACTGTTGATAGAGGCCTCGAGTTTGGGCGAAGATACCACCGCTTTCGCCAACATCCTCACCCATTAAAAAAACCCGTTCGTCGCGAACCATTTCCTCACGAAGTGCTCGGGTCAATGCTTGATAGTACTTCAACCTAGCCATGCCGGCTTTCCTCGGCGTAGACGTCCTCCATCAAGACTTCGGGATCCGGGTTTTGGAGCGCTTGCGCCCATAATTCGGCGGCTCGGATCTTCTCTAGCGCTGCCTTTTCAACCTCCGCGAGATGTTCAGTTGCCAGTCCTTCGATCTCGGACACACGGTCTCGCAGGTGCGCAATCGGATCAAAATATTTTGGATTTAGTCGCTCTTGTTCTGACTTGTAGGTCTGCGGATCGCCTTCATAGTGACCGTGCCAACGAACCGTCTTGGCCTCAATCAGCGTAGGTCCGCCGCCGCTTCGAGCGAGGGCTACAGCATGGTTTGTAACTTCGTAGACGGCGAAGACATCTTCTCCGTCTACCGTCACGCCGGGGAAACCATAGGCGCAAGCGCGATCGGCTACGTTGTCTATTGAAACGTGTGTCGAGAATGGGGACAACTCGGCATACTTATTTGCTTCGCAAAAAAAGATGATCGGCAATCTCCAGATCGACGCCATATTCATCGCCTCATGAGCTATACCTGTCCCGGACGCGCCCTCGCCAAAAAAGGCGATTACGACCCCGGGTTGCCTTCGGATTTGGATTGAAAGCGCGGCTCCGACACCAAGGCCCATTGATTGTCCGACAATTCCGTTGGCTCCGAGAACGCCCGCAGAGACATCCGCAATGTGCATTGAGCCGCTCCGTCCTTTTCCATAACCTCGCGCCTTAGCGAATAGCTCAGCAAGCATAAGCTTTGGGTTGGCACCTTTTGCAAGACAATGGCCATGGCCCCGATGATTGCTGGTGATGTAGTCGTCCCCCCTCAATGTAGCACACGCACCGGCTGCGCAGGCCTCTTGGCCTAATGAAAGATGGATGAAACCGGGAAGATCGCCATTCTTATATCGTGCAGAAGCCACTTGTTCGAATGCGCGGATCTCGCACATTGTTTTGAAGAGACTAAGGGCCGTGTCTCGGTTTCGAATAGGCATTCTCAGCAGCCCAAACTGCGTGCGATAAGAATCTGTTGAATCTCATTTGTTCCTTCGCCAATGGCAAGAATCTGTGCCTCTCGATACAACCGATTAACCCGGTATTCGCGCATGAAGCCATAACCCCCGTGCAACTGAAACGCCTCACCGGCGGCCTGAATAGCGAGGCGTGTGCCTACTAGCTTGAGCATCGCGGCCTCCGCATGCACGTCCTCCCCCTTGTCGTAGCGCCACGCGACTCTATGCGACATGGCGCGTATAACCTCCGCATGCGCCGCCATATCGGCCAGCTTGGCTTGCGTGAGTTGGAATTTACTGAGTGGTTTTCCGAACTGTTTGCGCTCTTTTGTATAGGCGAGACTTTCATCAAGGCAGGCTTGGATTAGAGACCCACCAAGAGCGCCAAATACGATGCGCCCAAGATTCAAGGCACCTAGCGCCTGCTTGAGGCCGGAACCTTCAATGCCCAATAAATTAGCATCGGGTAACACCACGTCTTCTAAAATCAGTTCATTGTTGGTCATACCGTGCCACGCCATCTCTTCGAAAGATTGACCAATTGCGTAACCAAGAGTGTCGGAAGGGAGTATAAAGCAAGATATTGCTGGTGTACCATCGCTCTTGCAGCCTGTCGCGGCCATTAGCACCGTGCCGTTGCTGATTCTGGTACTGGCATTCGATATAAAGATTTTACTGCCGTTAATTCGCCAGCATCCGTCACCTTCACGCTCAGCCTTTGTCTTGATCCCAGCGCTATCCGAACCGGCCCCTGGTTCGGTTAGCGCGAAAGCACCGAGAATCTCGCCACTAGCGAATTTCGGCAGCCATTCTTGTTTTTGTTGCTCATTGCCAAGAGCCACATACATGTTGCCGACCATCACATGCACTTGCCATATCAAAGCGAAAGTTTGGCTGATACGGCTCAACGCCTCCATGGCTAAGATGTAGGTAAGTGTGTCAAATCCTGACCCTCCATACCTCTCAGGAATGAGGATGCCTGCCATTCCCAGTTCACTCCATTTTTCCCATGCCGTGTAGGGAAACTCCCCACTAGCATCCATGTGCTCTTCGATCGGTGCTATCTCGTTTTGGGCGAATTGGTTCACCATTGAGATTACCTGTCTCTGTTCGTCACTCAGCTCAAAATTCATTTTCTTATCCTGCCAATAAAGTTCCGAAGTAGCAGTGGTCCGTTCGTTGATGTGGCACGAGCTATACCAAGTCTTCGACTTTTCCATTACTACTCGACCACCGCTTTTCGCAGGCCATGTAAGTTGTCTTTTGGTGCGCCCGTCGTCGCTTATAAAGTCCAGATAAAACGTCTAAATTGACCTAACCACGTTGTTCGCGCTCAGCTTTTGGCGCAACGCCCTGCACAAGGTTGTGTAGATCACGGCCCTGAGTCAGGGCAGAATGATCGCTTGACTGATGGAATCTGGCTGACAACACAAAGGTTCTGAATTCAACGAATTTGCAGCCAATGTTCGGCCGGCCGATATCCATCAATAGGACAGCTTCAGCAATTCTATGATTTCCTCAGTTCCCGAAACTGGTCGTGGGTTACTGGAAACGATGATGTCTTCCATTGCGTCTTTGGCAATGCCAGCAAAATCCGCCTCCTCGACATCGACATCGCGCAATCGCCAAGGTTGATTCAGGTCCTTTACCAGTTGCAGAACGGCCTCGGCCGCCGACTTAGGCGAGCGCCCATTTTGGGTCATAACATTAAGGATTTGAGACTGCTGATCTTTCGTGTGGGAAAGATTGAAGTCAAGTACGTTGTGCAACATCACGCAGGATGTTTGACCATGCGGCACTCCGCATCTGGCGCCAAGCTGGTGACCAATGCCGTGGCTGATGCCTAGTGAGACATTGCCCAGCCCACAGATCGATAACCAGGCTGCGATCTGGAGTTCAGTTCTGATCGCAACATTGGCTGGATCAGCTTTGCTATCGCGCAGACCTTGGTCTAGGATTTTTAGCGCATAGCTACATGTTGCGTCGACATAGGGGTGTGACTGATTTGAGCAGATTGCTTCGATACAATGATCGACCGAACGCATACCCGTTGACAGCCAGAGCCACAATGGTGTTTGAAGCGTCAAGGCCGAATCCAGAATTACCGCGCGAGCCGTAATTTGCCGGTCAATATACAGATCCTTAACTTGGCGATCCTCGTCGGTGATGCCGGCAAACCAAGTAAATTCTCCAGCCGAAAGGGTCGTCGGAATCGCAATTAACGGCAGTGGCACCCCCTGCAATCGCGGAATTTCAAGCTTGTCAGGGTACTCATAAATAACTCGCATTCTGTCAAAATCATCCAGCGCCATTATACCTTCTGATAATGCGATAACCACGCCTTTCGCGGTATCGTTCGGGGAGCCGCCACCAAAGCTGACGACGGCATCTGCCCCCATATCGCGAGCCATACGGGCCGCCGCTAACACTTTTGAACGTGGGACATGCGCTTTAGTATCGTGAAATACTTGTTTGATGCGCCCATTCGAAGCTGCAACAACTCTGTCGCAGAGTTCAGTCTTGGTAGCCAGCGTCGTGCCGGTGATCAATAAAGCGTTCTCGCAGTTGAGATCCGCGAGAACACTTTCGAGTGCGCTGACGCTACCGGCGCCATGATGGACAATATCCATGGGCGGCAAGACGTAGGCTCCTTCACGGTCATTACTCATCTGTTCCTCCTTTGATTTTGAGGTCGGGGTGGCATTGCTAAGAGCACGAATAACTGGTCGATCTAAGCTTCTCTGAATTCACGGAGCGCTGGCTCAAACAGTCATTTGCGGTTTGATCTTGTCCATGAGGATAGGAACGCCTAAGGTGCAACTATGCATTCCTAGAACGGACGCTAACTGAAAAACTTCCAAAATTTCTTCCTTTGAGGCACCTGCGTCCAGCGCCTGACCGATGAAAGCCTGAGCGGCATGCTCATTGAGGTGAGTAGCAGCAGTGGTGACGGCAATCATCACGAATGCGCTTGTTTTTTTGTCAAGTGGTGAGTCTTTCATGGGTCCCCAGGTTTCAAGGGCTGCCACAAAACTTGCTGGGTCAAGCCTTTGCCAAGCGGCCGCGCTTTCATCCCAATATCCAAAAGCGTCCTCAAAAGCTGCCTGCAGTTCGGGATCCTTGGCTCCGCCGTCAATGGGCAATCCTCGCCGAGTCAACTCCTTGTTCAAAAGGTGTGAGCCAAGTAAGTTCGTTGCGACGCCCATTGATGCACAAAGGCGGTAAACCTCCATTATTTCTTGCGGTGTTGCACCATACCTGAGCGCATTCTCTAGATGAATCTGAAGACCGGGTTCGTAGAGATGGGTCGTAGCCACATCGATCGCCGTGTAAATGAACTCCTTGACCTTTGGTTCCAACGGGCCGCCAGACCACGGAATTGCCGAGTAGTTTAGGTAATTCTCAAAGAAATCAGGGGCAAGTTCGAGAAGCCCGTCCCAGAATCCGCTCCAATAGCCGCGTTTTTCAATAAAATCAGTCTTTAGGGCCGCTTTTCTTTCGCTGTTGGTCACAATGCAGTCTCCTTGCGTGCTGAGATAAGGACAATCTTTCCCGACTGCCAATCGCGGGCGTAGGTGTCGCAATCCTCGCCGATGGATTTGAGTCGGAATTTTTGCACTTTTTGGGTTCCGGTCTTCGGTAGGGATTCGCGAAATTCGAGATAGCTTGGCACCCAGAAGCGCGGCAAAACCTCGTCGCAAAAAGCCCAAAACTCATCTGGCGTGGATTCTTTTCCAGGCAGCATGACGACAACAATCTTGACTTCAAATTCCCCCAAGTCCGACTGGACAGGAACTACAGCGCATTCCAGTATGTCTGGGTGTTTGTTTACAGCGCGTTCTAGTTCAAAGGATGAAATATTCTCACCGCGCCGTCGGATCACGTCTCGGGCTCGGTCGATAAAATACAAACTGCCATCCTCGTCCATTCTGCATCGGTCACCAGTATGGAACCAAAGGTTTCGCCAAGATTCGATCGTGGACTCATCCTTGTTGTCGTAACCGGAAAACATAGCAAACGGCTGTTTGGGGCGAACTAATAACTCACCGCCTTCTCCGAAGGCGAGGGGCTTGTCATCTTCATCAGCGACTATTGCATCAAAAGTGTGATCATTGATTCTCCCACAAGATGTGCCTTTGCGAGGCTTGCCGAAGGGCGTGCCGGCGACGATTCCCGTTTCGGTAGCACCGTAGGCCTCAATTATTTCGATACCGAATCGTTCTTCAAATTCGGGATTAGAGTTTCCAATGTAGTAAGCACGGGCTGGTTGCACGGAGTCATCCTCCCGGGCGGGCTGTTTCATGAGTATTGGCAACATCGAAAAAATCCCTTGTGCGATGTTTGCATTGGCAGCACGAAGTTCATCCCAGTACGTTGTCACAGAAAAGCGCGGACTAATCGCAATCCTGTTTCCATATAATATTGATGAACCAACGCCCATCCATGCCGCAATGGCATGGAATAAAGGAAGCGGGGTATAGACCGACTCACCTTTGGCCAGCGCAACAAGATGCGCCCAATCCAACGCATAAGTCGCAACATGCGCATTGGTGGCGAGAACGCCTTTGGAAAGGCCGGTGGTCCCAGAAGTGAAACTGATGGCCATTGGATCGGCATGAGTTACCTTGGTCGCGGGCGCGGCAGGCTTTCCGGTCAAAAGATCTGACAGGGTCAGAATATTGCAGGTAGAATAAAGCCTAGTGGGAACCTCAGTCGGTGCCGATAGAACAATATGCTTAAGTTCAGGCAGTCGGTCGACAACCTCAACAATTAAAGGCAGGAATTCTGGATCTACCAGTAAATGGGTCACACGCGAGTCGTTGAGTTGGTATTGTAGGATGTCGCCTCTATATTCTGTGTTTATTGGGACGTAGATCGCGCCGAGCTTTGCTGCTGAAAGCCAAGCGAGGACAAATCCGTAGGAATTTCGTGCGAAGATTCCCATTCTACCACGCTTTTGAAGACCTAGCTCGTCTAATGTATTGGCTGCGCTGTTGGTGGCTATTTCAAAGTCGCCGAAACTATGTTCGACCCCGCCAAATTGAAGAAAAACGTCTTCTGGGGCCTCCTCTGCTACCCGGCGTAGGCGATGAGTCAAAACTCTTTCCTGAAGTTCAAGGTCGCGCATATGTCATTACCCTTGATTTTGGTTGCTAGTAGGCAAACTGGAACGTGGTTCAAGCATAGAGTTCCAGACGTCTCGACCTCCGATTCATGACATCTGTCCCACCAGCGCCTAAGTTATCCTCGACACGCCACAGTTTACCTATTTGCGGTCGGACTGGTGGCGGACTGCTTTCCCTTGAAGAAGCATCATTCACAATGATTCTGGCGCACGACGCAGATTCCGCCCCCTAGTTTAGCCTGGGTAACACACTGCCAACTATAGAACTCTTTTCCATGTTGGCGTCCCATTTCCACGAATTGAATTTTCGTATCGGTAGGATCGACAATATGGGGCAGGGACACTTGCTTCAAATATATTGATTCTATAAGTCCTATACCGAAAAGGCATTAATCGCCAGTCAAGTGATTCCCGGTACACACAGGAAGACGGTTGAGGATTCTCAGCGCTCACGGTCCATTAGCCTGCAAGGCCACGACGCGCTCTAAGCTTTTCATGGAGAGGCCTTGCGACCGCCCGCAAGGTGGTGCTACATTCCCGATCAATAGGCTAGTCGTTCCCCTTTGGAGTCGGGCTCAAGGAGGTAAGAAAAATCGACCTTCGGCAACTGAGACAATTTGTAGCAGTTTACGAGCTAAGGAGCATCTCTGCTGCATCGTCGCGTCTGCATATTGCCCAACCGGCCATCTCCCGAAATATGCAAAATCTCGGTGCCGACTTAAGTGTCGAGCTTTTCATGAAGCAAGGTCGGGGAATACAACCAACGAAAGCGGCGGACCGACTATATGATCATGCGCAGCAAATTCTCCGTGATGTGCAAACGGCACGCCTCTCCGTTCAGGCTACCCAAGACTCTCCTGCGGGTCGATTGAGCCTCGCGGCGACGGATCAGATTGGTCGAATCTTTCTTGCTCAGATACTGCGCCTCTTCAATGAGTCGTATCCTCAAGTAAGCGTTTCGATATGGGAGGGTATGGGTTCCACGGTATACGAGTGGCTGCTGAGTGGCATCGTGGATTTAGGATTTATTTCTGCTCCGCCGCCGAGCCCCATTATCACCAAAGTCGCGGCAGTTTACGACAATATGATGGTTGCTGTTTCCAGCGACTGGCGGAATTCAAACTATGCGCACTTAGTAAAGGATGAGTTCGCGCTTGAGGATCTTGCCAAATTACCCTTGATTCTGCCGAGACGGAACACCGGGCATAGAGTCGCCGTAGATCAAGCGCTGGCCGAAATCGGTTTGGTACCGAACATCGTCTCTGAAGTGGACGGCGTATGTACCAATCGGGCGCTTATCGAACGCAACATGGGATGTTCTGTCATGATCATAGAGGCCATGCAACCAGATCTCCAACTTGGGTTGCTCAACGCTGTTCCCATTGTGTCACCGCCACTGGAAGTGGAGATCGGGTTACTTAAACCGCGTGATCGACTATTAACTCCGGCCGGCCGCGCATTCATCGAAATGCTGATGAGCAACGAGTTCGCGGGTGGCCTGAGGTTTACTGATAAGTTGCGGTAGCTTTGAACAGTCAAAAGCCAATCGATACCGCTCGGGCATACGAATCATAGCAAATATATATTTGTGATATGTGATAGCGTCACATACTGTTGCTCAAGGCACTCAGTCTAGAAGTCGTGGAGAATATGAGGGCAAGTAAGGAACTTGCAACCTGTTTCTGCTCTTATGAGTGAAGCTGTTCTAGCCGCTCAATGGTCATCGCACAATGAGTAATTTGCGGCGGAGGCCCAATCCCCTAGCGTTTGTATGCGTGAAACGCAACTGAAGTCCATGCAGAACGCAACCAAAACAGGTGCCGATTGTATACATTGCCCAGATCGGGGCAATTTTTTGCCCGTGGCATTAAGGAAAATAGGAGGACGCCATGAAAACTCTGATAGGAAGAAGTATGAGACTGGCTCTTGCGGTACTTTTGCTCGTGAGCCCGAATCTCGCTTTGGCAAAAGACAATTTGATCATTGCGATCCCCGGACTTCCATCCGGTGTTGACCTTGATCGCCACGTTAGCCCCCAAACTTGGACAATGGCCGCCCAGCTTTTTGAAAGCGGCATGGAATGGGAGATGGGAGATTATCCTTTTGAAAGCGGCAAAGCCTTCGACCCAACTAATCTTGAAGGTTATCAGTATCCAATAGGTTATACGACGCAAAATACCACTCCGGCACTTTTCGAGTCTTGTGAGGAATTTGAGGGTGGTCAGCGCGTGGTGTATCATATCCAGCCAGGTATCATGTCTGCTTGGGGCAATGAATTTACTGCGGATGATGTAATATGGCGATACAACCGCGAAAAGGAACTGCCAATAATTTATGCGCTGGTGAGTCATCTATTCAATACTGATACTGCGACAAAAACCAAAATTGATGACTATACTGTCGAGTTGACAAACGATGTGCCGATGCCACTTGCTTGCCCAGGATTGACGAATTTCTACAACGCCTGGCTCGATTCCAAGGAAGTCAGTAGGCATGCATCGGGGGATGACCCTCATTCTGCCAACTGGTTGGCAACAAATGGAGGAGGCTTTGGGGCTTACTACGTTACTGAATGGTCGCCAGGCAAACGGGTAATAATGGAGGCGAACCCCAATTACTACAAAGGTGAACCAGTGATCGGGCGCATAACTTATGTCGTTGTGCCGGAATCTGCTGGACGACTGGCTCTGCTGCAACGAGGCGAGGTTGATATCGCCGAGGGCCTATCGCCAGATGAGATCAACGCTCTGGCGGATAACGAGAGTGCTGCAGGGGTCGCAGTTCGCGGGAACAGCCAGATGTGGCTTATTGCTAACAACAACCACGAAGAGATGACTGACTTGCGGGTTCGTCAAGCAATCAACTACGCCATTCCGCGTACTGAGATCGTGGATAATGTCTATCACGGCATGGCGCGAGAATGGAATGGTGTGATTTCTTCCGTAACGCCAGGATATGTCGAGTCCGATGCTTATGCCTTTGACCTCAAGAAAGCGCGTAGCCTATTGGAAGAGGCCGGAAAGGGCGACGGATTTACGCTTGAACTTGCGTTTAGCGCTGGTGTTCCAGAGATGGAAAATATGGCAGTTCTTCTGCAAGACTCTCTGGGTGAAATCGGTATTTCTCTCGATTTGAAGAAGTTGCCGGTTGCGGCTCATGCTGACCTCGTGCAAAGTCGAAACGCGCAACTCGCTCTTTGGATTGACAGCCCAATACAGCCGGACTCAAACTATGTGATGAGCTTAGTTTATTCGTCAGGTGATCTGGCGCTGGTGAACTATTCAAACTACCAAGATGATTATGTCGACGCGAAACTCGTCGAGGGCAGTGCCATTGCCGATGCCGAGGAACGAATCGAGTTCCACAAGGATCTGCAAAGCCATATCAGAGAAGACGCGGCATTTGGTTGGGTTGTCGAGCCCTATTTCCGGATCGGTGTTTCACGCGCAATCACTGGCTTCCGCTGGTTCACGACGCAATACTACAAAGTCGCGTTGATGAGTTCGAAATAAGCATCTACCCATGGGGTGTCCGGCGGTAGCAGCCGCCGGACAAATTAAGTGATTGCGAAACGTCTTGATGTCCGAACCGCTTTTGCAGGTCGACGATTTGAGAAAGGCATTTGTGCTGCACGATGGAAGGAAACTTCACGCGGTGCGTAATGTTTCTTTCGTACTTCATCGCGGTGAAACGCTTGGCCTCGTAGGTGAGAGTGGGTCGGGCAAAAGCACGGTTGGTCGCTGCATTCTGAAGTTGCAGCAGCCCGATGGCGGCCGGATTTGGTTTGATGGTTCGGACTTGACCGCACTCGGACCGAAACAGATGCTACCGTACCGTCCTCGGATTCAAATTGTTTTTCAGGATCCGTTTTCGTCCCTCAATGCCCATATGCGTATCCATGACATCATCACAGAACCACTGCGGCTACATACTAAATTGACCCGCAATCAGCAGGAAGCCAGAGTGGCTGGTATGATCGAACGCGTGGGGTTAGACCAGAGCGTCAGCCGATACTTTCCGGGCGACATTACCGCTAGCGAGCAGCAGCGCGTCGGCATTGCCCGAGCGTTCATTTGCGAGCCTCAATGTGTCGTGCTAGATGAGCCTACTTCTGCATTAGATCCGCGAGCGAGGTCCAACCTCCTGGCGCTGCTGAGCGAGCTCCAATTGGAAACGGGAGCAGGCTACCTGTTCATTTCACACGATATGAATTCGATAGCGAAGATCAGTGACCGCATTGCTGTCATGTATTTGGGGAGTCTCGTTGAAAGTGGGCCAGCACAAGCGGTACTGACGAATCAGAAACACCCCTATTCGATGGCGCTTCTATCTTCGGTATTATATCCTGATCCCGCACGTCCCCCGCATTCATATGGTTTGGAAGGCGAAATCCCCTCGGCAATTGGGGTGCGAGATGAGTGCCCCTTGGTTGGACGTTGCCCAATTCGTCAACCTGACTGCGCGTCGGAATATCCGCTGTTGCGAACGGTCGGACCCGGTCGCCAATCGGCTTGCCGGTATCACGAGCGCCTTGGGAGTATCTCATAAGCTTCAATGGAAGTCAGCAGCGGACTATTTTGACTTTTTGATCATTGAGCGGACATCGCTTGTGTGCGTTGCTCTATCTTGTGATCAATGAAGGGTGCATCAAAGACAGAAAAGGAGAGAGCAATGCCAACAAGACTAGGAGAGAAGCGACCCGAAATGTGGAGTCAGCGGAGTGCGACGCGAATTTTGTCGCTTTTATGTTGACACGGCATCCTCATTTTTGAAGGCGTCGGCGCACACAATATATTCTTTTTAAAAAATTGGCATGTTTCGCAAGGTGAACGGATGCAAAAAGCCTTGCATTTTGCGCAATAAGGTGCTGTATCCCGCCCAGATCATCGTTCCGATCGTCAGATCTAAATCTGTGTCGCGGTCTTAATATTTTATTTCGAAGAGATGAAATTGGAAGCGACCTTGCAAGCTCAACTCGGCTGTCGGTCATCTTTCAACAGGCCTTGCTGCTTTGCAAACATGTTCCCTCGCAAAGCATGTATCGGGTGGTTCAAAGTCGCAGATGTTCGGATTGACCTATCCAATCATATCATCATCGGAGTATTGTTGCTAACTCTCAAAGGGTTGCAACGGCCGCTCAACTCTCTGCTAACAGATCATTGACCCAAACCGGAACAATCTGCGAAGCGGCTCCAAGCCTTTGTTCAGCGAATCGCGATAAACCATCGGTGGCAGCAAGATTGATTTCAACAGTGTGTGCACCGACTTTGCGTACGTCGTCTACAAAATTCGCGGCTGGATAGACTTCTCCTGAAGTGCCGATTGCGGCAAAGAGCGTCGAGGCACGCAAATGCTGCATAATCGCATCCATATGGTAGGGTATCTCGCCAAACCAAACTACGTCAGGTCGGCCCGCTGGTTGCTCGCAATTTGGACATCTTTCGCCGGGATGCATTGTCGCTGGTGATTCCCAGCGGTGGCCACACTCGTGACAGAGTGCGAACTTTAGTTCGCCGTGCATGTGGATGGCACTCGCGCCCGCTTTTTCATGCAAGTCATCGACATTTTGAGTCACGATCACGACAGTACCTGGATAATCGGCTTGTAGGCGAGCGAGGGCGATGTGAGCTGCATTTGGATTGGCATGGGCTGCTTGTTTCCGCCGAGCATTATAAAACTCATGGACAAGTGTTGGATTGCGCTCAAAACCTTCGGGGGTTGCAACATCTTCGAGACGGTGCTGACTCCAAATGCCATCAACGTCACGAAATGTGCCGAGGCCACTCTCAGCAGAAATTCCAGCGCCAGTCAAAACGACAATGTAGTGATGTTGCATTCTTTGCTCCATCGGCGTGAAATTCTGCGTATGACAGCAGTGAAAAGTCGGGGACAGCCATCAGCCCCCAACCCGACAATCGTTTCGAGGGAATTTTCTCAAAGTCGTCAAAACGCAGACTTTGAACCCAAGGAACGCACGCGATCAGAGTCAACCAAACATGGCGCAAACACAAAAGGCCATAACGGATGAGCTAAGGTTTCCTCATCGTAATCCAAAAAGGCGGTCAAGTGAGATTGGCCCCGCGCCCTTTAATACCAAGACAAGTAGCAGAAAGACCCAAAGCGTACGCTCATCAATAAGGGCAATTGCGTTATCAAAATAGCGACCTAGCGATACCGCGTGTCCAGTGACATCGACAATTGTCTGAATTACAATAAATCCGATCATGGCAATTGCTGATAGACGGGTCATTAAACCGAGCAACAGTAAAGCCGGTAAGACATATTCAGCCACGGTGCCGCCAAAAATTACCAATCGTTGAAAAATCGTAAGCTGACTGATATCGTAAAGCACGGCCTCGGCCGCTTTGGGAAATATTTGTCCAAACGCGCCAGCCGATGGCGAAAAAATCGAACCGTCGATTTTGAGGTTTGCAGAGTTCCAATAATATACCAAAAATACCGCCATAAAAACGACACGAGCGAGTGTTGGCACCAGAAAATCGCTATGTCTTGAGAATAAAGAGAAACAACCGTTGTAAAGTGAAATTAGCTTGCTCATGCCTAACCGCCCTCCTTTCGTGCGGAAATAATAGCTCCGCCTTTCAGTAGTTGTTCGAATATCAAGGTCAGGCAGAAATCCTGACATTTTCGAACTGCCGCGTCAAACGCTTTGCCCAGTGGTTCACCTCGACGCACCTGCTCCACAAATTCTGCACCGCCAGATGACAAAACAGTCAATTCTGGGTCGTAATTTGGCCGCATAACAAGAACGTCTTGGGCGGTCGCTACGACTTCCCTGTCTGCATCCTCTATTGCGCGAGCCCAAATCGAATAAATCGGCCATGAAGAACAAATTAATCCTAACGATGGCGCTAACTCAAAACAGGTTATGGTCAATGCGGTCGGATCTAAGGCGTCGATCACGCCGGGATCAATGGGAACAGAATCAGCAGCATGATAGGAGCGACGCAGTTCGAGCTCAAGCCGTGCAACGTCGCTGAGATAAGGCAAGTTCGACAGTTGTTTGGTATTGGCAATGAATTCTGGTAAGCGCTGACCATAATGCATCATAATTCTTGATTGCGGTACGTGCTTACGGGCGTAGGCGTGCGCGAGATTCCGCATATTTTCCTCGCCCAAGAGCTTTGTGATTGCAGGAAAGCCGTCCTGCAACGCTGTTATGAGTGAAGTCACAACGTTATTTCGATAGACATTATAGCGTTTGCCGGCAGGTCGCTGATGTCCGTCCAATAGCCCTGTTGGGACGGGCGCTTGCGGGTCAAACAAGCCGGAGAAAAATCTGTCCTGAAAAACTGTCAAGAGCGTGTGCCCATGGTAGGTTTTCCTAATTTGCCCGCCAAGCGGCAAATATTGAGGGGACCAAAGATCAGCGTAATGCCCAATTCCTGCATCAAGAGTGGCTTGCTGCCAGTAAATTTCGTTTTTTGGACAAACATACCAAAGACCCGCCCAAGTCAAGAAAAGAGAGCATCTGTTAGATATGACAGGCTGCAGGACATAGTGACACCCTTGTTCTGCTCGCAATCAAATAGACGAATCCCGCGCGGCGGTAAGGGTATCTTGCTGATGCAGCGAAAGGTTCGTTATGCCGGTTGTGAGATAAGTTCTAGGGCGTTAGCGACCCGATGCACTTCTGCGTCCAGAACGACCCACTCTGGTACTTCATTATCCCATTCGATCAAAACTGGTTGTGGACCCGTTTTTGCTAGGGTGTAGTCTAGTAGGGACCAGACAGGATTGCTTACAGCACATTTATGGCTGTCAATAAGTAGTGTTTCGCCATACCCATCTTGATCTTCCTCGTGACCACCTACGTGAAGTTCGCGAACTCGATCTAGAGGAAAGTCATCAATATAGGTCGTGGGGGAAAATCCGAGATTTGAGGCTGATACAAAAACATTGTTAATGTCAAGCAGCAGATAGCACCCCGTACGATTGCTGATTTCTTTCAGAAAGTCAGTTTCTGCCCAAGTGCTTTGTGAAAAAACAAGATAGCTAGAGGGATTCTCAAGCAGGATTGATCTCTTTAAGGCTTCTTGTACCTGATCAATATGGGCGGTGATACGATCTAACGTTTGCATCGTGTAGGGAACAGGGAGCAGGTCATTGAGAAATTCGGTACCGTGAGTTGACCACGCCAAGTGCTCCGAAAAACTGACGGGCTGAAGCCAGTGTGTGAGTTTCTGCAGTCTCTGAATGTGCTCAATATCTAGGGGCTCCTCGCCGCCAATTGAGAGGCCGACACCATGAACTGAGATGGGGTAGTATTCGGACAGCGCCCGCATTTGAGCGTGCGAGCGCCCGCCGTCACCCATATAATTTTCTGCGTGAATTTCGAGCCAAGCCAACGGGCTTGATCGTGCCATAATCTCGTCGAAATGAACGGGCTTATATCCGACGCCTGGCAATGGCGGTAAGTTGGGATGATGCCGTGCCAAATCAAACATCATTTTTCCTCAAAGTGACTCATGTCTCAACGGGGGAAGGTTCTGGCGTTGGCGCCTAAAAAGCCTCCCCCGTGAGATTGATTTCTTATCGCGCGACTTTAGCTCGGCAGGTCACGTTCAAGGGCTTCGAGCGAGCCCATACGCGGCGTGCCGTCGGCCATCTCGGGCAATTCAATTGTGGCACAGGTTCCAGCTTCGACGAGTGTCCAAGCGTTGCCTTGGTAATCCACCGTTGAACTTCCTGCGCAAGTTGTTCCCGGTCCGGCCGCACAGTCGTTTTTTCCGGCAAGAGACACACCGAAGCATTTTTCTTTAGCTTGTGCCTCGGCCGCTGTGTTATGGCTAACCAAGGCCGCAGCGACTGCGCCAGCAATGGTGAGTGTTTTTATTGTTGATGACATTTTTGAAGATCCTCCAATTTAACCAATAGAACTAATCAAAGATTACTGCTTCGTCACCAGCATCTTCTCTGATTCCACGAACAGTTGTCTTTAAACTAGGTTTGAACTGATCGCAACTGCCTGTCATTGGCTATCGGGGATTAGTGGATAGCGATTTTCCTGTCTAATCGAAGATCGGGAGGCAGGGCTGCCGTTGCCAACGTCGTCGTGACATCGTCAAGACTTCGCACTGAGGTTTGTTTTTCCCCAAGTTTACGGATCGTTACCGTGCGGTCAGCCACCTCTCTTGCCCCGATGGCAAGAATAATTGGAATTTTTGCAACCGAGTGCTCGCGGACCTTAAAATTGATTTTTTCGTTACGCAGATCTGCATAAGCGCGAATGCCTGCGTTCGTTAGTTTCTCGACTGCTTCTTCGACATAGTCCGCAACCTCGGATACGATAGATGCGACCACGACTTGCCGCGGCGCGAGCCAGAACGGTAGTTTGCCGGCGTGTTCTTCAATCAATATTCCGATAAATCTCTCGAAAGAACCCAGCACAGCACGATGGAGGATAACGGGTCGATGCTTACCGCCGTCGGTTCCAATGTAAAAGGCACCGAGTCGCTCCGGCAAAACAAAGTCAACTTGAAAAGTTCCACATTGCCAGTCACGTCCGATCGCATCTGTTAGAACGAATTCGAGCTTTGGTCCGTAGAAGGCACCCTCGCCAGGGTTGTGCTCCACCTCTGAATTTATTTTTTTTGCCGCATTCAGCAAAGCAGTCTCGGCCTTGTCCCAAGTTGCGTCCGAGCCAGCCCGAACTTCGGGCCGATCTGAATACTTGATCCTGCAGGTCGGGAAGCCGAGGTCAGTGTATACAGAAGTTAGGAATTCGATGAATCGCGCACATTCTGTCTCAACCTGATCCTCTGTGGCGAAAATGTGAGCATCATCTTGAACAAATCCGCGAACCCGCATTAATCCATGCAGGGCTCCGGACGGCTCATAGCGGTTGCAGGAACCGAATTCGGCCATTCGAAGCGGTAGATCGCGATAGGACTTTATACCTTGTTTAAAGAGTTCAACATGACCAGGACAGTTCATCGGTTTCAGCGCGTTGATTGCCTTCTCTCGCGCATGATCCTCGTCGACTTCGACGATAAACATATGTTCGCGGTACTTTTCCCAGTGACCAGATTTTTCCCATAGGCTACGCTCAAGGACTTGCGGGGTATTGACTTCTACGTAACCACCTTTTCGTTGCTTGCGTCGCATATAGTCTTGCAGGGTTGTGTACAGTGTCCAACCATGCGGGTGCCAAAAAATCTGACCCGGCGCCTCTGGCTGGGTGTGAAAGAGGTTCATTTCGTGACCGAGTTTTCGATGATCTCTTCTGGCCGCTTCTTCAAGCATTTGAAGATGGGCTTTCAGCTTTTGTCGCGAGGTGAAGGCAATTCCGTAGATCCGTTGAAGCATGGCGTTGTTGGAATCACCGCGCCAGAATGCACCAGCAATTGACATTAACTTGAAGGCATCTGCGGGGACTTGCCCGGTATGCTGCAGATGCGGCCCGCGACATAGGTCTTGCCAATCGCCGTGCCAATACATCCGTAGCTGTTGATCAGCGGGGATCGCTTCGACTAACTCAACTTTATAGTTTTCGTTGCGTGCTTGATAGAACTCAATCGCCTGCTCGCGATCCCAGACTTCTGTTCGAACGGGGTCACGACTGTTGATGATTTCTTTCATGCGTTGTTCAATACGAGCAAGATCTTCGGGTACAAAAGCTTCTTTGCGATCAAAGTCATAATACCAGCCATTATTGATCACGGGTCCGATGGTCACTTTCGTTTCGGGCCACAACTCTTGCACAGCGCGAGCCATGATGTGCGCTAAGTCGTGGCGCACAAGTTCGTTAGCTTGAATTTCGTCTTTAGAGGTGTGAATAGTGATTGATGCATCTACAAGGATCGGCCAAGCCAGATCCCAATGCTGCGAATTTACCGTGGCACTAATCGCGGTCTTTTGCAAAGAAGTCGAGATATCTGCTGCGACTTTTGCGGCGGTAATGCCAGTTGGGTATTTTCGGATCTGTCCACTTGGGAGGGTCAGAGAGATGGAACTCATAGTTGTTTTCCTCGTCAGTTTGGCGCCAACAATACGCCCGTTTGCAGGTCAGGAAGGCTCGTGCCAAAATGTCGAGGTTCTGTCAAGCGTTCAAGTGACGGTCAAACAAAAGTAACAAGAACTTTAAATCTGATCGTTGGCCTAGGGTTTTGGGGAGGATACATGTCGTCATTGAATTTTATTGAAACTGAACAGGGTCGAAAACTGGCTTATCATTTCTCGGTCGGCGAAAGCCCAACGATCGTGTTTTTGGCTGGACTAAAGTCGGATATGAACGGAACAAAAGCTTTGCGCCTTGAGGAGTGGTCGAAACAACTTGGATTTGCCTTCCTTCGGTTTGATTACAGCGGCCACGGCGAAAGTTCTGGTCGATTCGAGGATGGTTGTATTGGCGATTGGCACCAAGATACCCTTGCTATCATTGACAGCGTGACAACCGGTCCGATTGTGCTAGTCGGTTCTTCAATGGGTGGGTGGCAGGCTTTACTGGTGGCGCGCACCCGTCCGAACCAAGTTGCCGGTATTGTAACCGTCGCCGCCGCGCCCGATTTTACCGAGGATTTCTATTGGGTTAATTTTTCTGCGGAAGAACGTAATCGGTTGCTTCGCGACGGTTATATTGAGTGCAATTCCGATTATGATGAACCGTACATTATTTCTCGGCGCCTGATTGAGGATAGCCGAAAGCATTTGGTGCTTAGATCGCCTTTGATATTGCCGTTTCCAGTGCGATGTTTGCAGGGAACAGAAGATACGGCTGTGACGACAGAGACGGCAATAAGATTATTTGACCATGCCAACTCTCGCGATATGGTGCTAACCCTGGTCAAGGATGCGGATCATCGATTTTCTGACGAACGCTGTTTAGAGTTGATCAAGGAAGCGCTGCTAAGTGTCCTCACGAGAGTGGCGGCCGCGCCACCGATCTAGAACTTGACCTATAGCGGCAATCGCAACGCTACGCGCTCACGCGGCGGCGTTTTTATTTGCTGCTTTTCGGGTATTCGAGTCGATAAAATCTAGGATCAGGGGTCTAATATTATCTCGCCAGCTGCGGCCCGCAAATATTCCATAATGTCCGGCGTTTGGCTCTATATGGCTGGCCTTCAAATCTTCCGACAATCCCGTACACAAATTAAGTGCGGCGACACACTGGCCGGGCGCGGATATATCATCATTGGCGCCCTCAACTGTCTTGACAGCAACGCGTGTTATTTTGCCGATATCAATGGGGTGGCCGCCGACTGAAAATGCGTTTCGTGCGATTTCGCGGCTCTTAAATATTCGTTCGACGGTCGATAGGTAGAATTCAGCTGTCATGTCCATGACAGCAAGGTATTCATCATAGAATCTATTGTGACGATCATGATCGGATGCTTCTTGTCGAGCGACCGAACATATTTGCTCAAGAAAAGAATGTGAGTGTTGTTCGATATTCATTGACACAAATGATGCGAGTTGTAGCAGCCCCGGATAAACCATTCGGCCAACTCCAGGGTATTTGAAGCCGACCCGTTGGAGCATCGTCTCTTCGAGTTGACCCATTGTGATTCTCCGTCCAAAGTCCGTGATTTCCGTGGGAGTTGCATCTGGATCAATTGGTCCGCCGATGAGAGTTAGGGTCTGAGGTTGAGCGTCGGGATCTTGTTCCGCGAGATATGCCGTTGCTGCAAGAGTCAACGGCGCTGGCTGGCAAACAGCGATAACATGAATATCGGGTCCCAAAGTCCTCATAAAATCGACCAGATAAAGGACGTAATCTTCGATATCAAACTTGCCGGCGCTGACCGGAATTTCACGAGCGTTGTGCCAGTCTGTGATGTAGACGTCACAATCAACAAGAAGCGATTGCACGGTTGACCTTAGCAGCGTTGCGTAGTGCCCGGACATTGGGGCGACAAGCAATACTCTTCTCTTGGCGGTCTTTCGGTCCGCCACATCAAAATTGATTAAATCACCGAAGGGTCGTTTGACGACAGTTTCGACATTGACAAGATGATCCCGTCCATCTGGGCCGGTGAGTGAGTGGATATTCCAGTCTGGCTTGGCGACCATTCGCTGAAATGAGCGCTCGGTTACTGCCCCCCAGGCTGCCATCCATTGCATGGCGGGGCTCGGAAACAGTGCAAAGAGGGGATATGATGCCAAGGCCTGTGCGGTTGCGCCGAGCCATTGATTAGTGTTGCGCGTGGCTTCCATAAGATCATATGTCATCATATACCGCATGAAAAACTCCTTACTGTTTGCAACACTGTTTCGGCGCAGAAACTAGATTTAAGGTGGTTGAGTTAAAACCTCGCTTTACCTTATGTTGCAATCTGTTTTAAACTACCAAAGGAAGTATGGGAGTTAGTAGACAATGGCAAGCGGTGAAAACGAAAATCATGTGTCGGAGTGCCCAGAGGCAACACAGCCAGACTATGGCGACAATCTGAAGAACTTAACTGAGAATATGAAGCGCGTTGACGGGTTGTCAAAGCGACTGGTCAAAGTCATGGCTCAGAAATCACCAGCTAAATCTGGCCTTGATGGGCCAAGTCACGAACTTTTTGCAAAGGCTGCAAAAGCTTACTGGGCGGAGGCGTTGCAAAATCCGGCAAAAATCATGGAACAGCAGATCGACTACTGGTCGAGTTCCGTCTTGCACTTTGTTGAAGCTCAGCAGACGCTCACAAAAGGAAGCTTGCAGGCCCCAGATGATGCTGGCCCAAGTGATCGCCGGTTTGCTAATCCGCTCTGGGATACAAATCCATTTTTTAATTTCATCAAACAGCAATACTTCATTAACTCCCGGGTGCTTGAGGACGCGGTAGCGAAGCTTGACGATCTTGAAGACCGTGATCGGCGGCGGTTGCAATATTTTACCAAACAAATCGTCGATATGATGTCGCCAACGAATTTTCTGGCCACGAATCCCGACGCTTTGGAAAAAGCCGTTGCAACAGAGGGCGAGAGCTTAATTAAGGGTTTAGAAAATCTGATCTCTGACCTTGAGGCTAACAACGGAGAATTGGTAATTAAGCTAGCTGACGAGTCAGCCTTTGAGCTCGGTGGCAATATCGCGACTACACCAGGAAAGGTCGTGTTTCGCAATCGGCTCATAGAACTGATTCAGTACACGCCGACGACGGACACGGTTCACGAAACGCCGATCCTCTTGTTTCCGCCGTGGATCAACAAGTATTACATCCTTGATCTCAAGCGTGAAAACAGCTTGATCCGATGGATTGTAGAAAAAGGGTACACGTTATTCGTGGTCAGCTGGATTAACCCGGATGAGTCGCACGCGGATGTCGGTATGTCCGATTATGTTGAGCAAGGGTATCTTGAGGCCATTCGCGAGGTCAAAGAGATCACAAAACAATCGCAACTCAATGCGGTTGGTTACTGTATCGCGGGCACAACATTGGCGTTAACTCTCGCGCTACTAAAAAAACGGCAAGATCGCTCGATTCGGTCAGCAACATTCTTGACTGCCCTGACGGATTTTTCCGATCAGGGAGAATTTACGCCATTCTTGGACGACAACTTTATTGATGCGATTGAACACGAAGTCACCGAAAAAGGGGTGCTTCATTCCTACATTATGGCTCGCACGTTTTCGTTCTTGCGCTCGAACGATTTGGTATATTCGCCAGCCATCAGGCATTATATGATGGGCGAAACGCCACCCGCCTTTGATCTGCTGTACTGGAACGGTGACGGCACCAATTTACCTGCCAAGATGGCAGTAGAGTATTTGCGGGGGCTGTGTCAGCGCAATGAGTTTGTTGACGGTGGTTTTGCATTGATGGGGGAGACTTTGCATGTAAGCGATATCGACTTACCACTCTTTGCGATCTCGTGTGAGACCGATCACATTGCGGCTTGGCGGGATTGTTATCGGGGTGTGCAACAGATGGC
>JAPORY010000088.1 GCA_026709985.1 Aestuariivita sp.
ATAATGAACCGCCGCAATGCATCCGAGTGAAATGTTCCCACGAGTCCTTCTCCACAAAAGTATGCCGCTTCATTGGACCAAAAATTTGGTAAAAGGGTAATGTTTGATAATTTACAGCACGATTTCTAAGGCCTCGACGCTTTGGATGTTTGTTTGCTGCTTGGGACCCGTAGTCGTTAAGTTTCGGCGCAATGTTTTCCCACATCAATTGAAATTCTAATGAGTCGTTGAGATGACCGACATGCGCCGCCCAGAGTGTGCTGGATTTAAAATGCCCTTGAGGGCGCTGAGGTTTGTATAGTGAAATAATTCGCGTGGTCTTTTTGCGAACTTCCTTGCTTCGCAATCATTGGGTATGGTTTCGTCCGATTACGCAGTGGCGGCAATGGACATCGCGAGCATCACGATCCGCAATCTGACCGTAATCTGGGCGACGTGAAGACTCGGCTTCGTAAGTGGGCGGCAGGCAATGGCCATTTGATGGAAGAAGAGGCGCGATTGATGCTGCGCTCGGCGGTCGGCCAAGAGGCCGAGCTGGAGAATCTGGCCGCCTTCAGCCATTAGTGCTTCGTGCCCTACGGCGACGGGGAGTTGGAACTGCCGCCGTGCAGACCCACGCGTGAGCCGCCGTGTTTCGATTGCGGCGACGGCAAAGCTGGTATTCGATACGAATGTGCTTGCCGAGTTTACGCGGTCTAAGCCGAATACCGTGATCACGTCGTGGTTCGTGGAACGAAGAGATTGAACCTGTAACTTATGGGTAAGGACGGGATCTCCGAAGGTTCCTTGACAGTCCATCCTACAGCTTTCCGATGATCTCAGATCCCCGCTAGTCCAATCAGGCCTCACTATAAGGGCCCGATCAGAACCACCCCCGCTGCGACTAACACGAAGGCACCAACATTGTGGGTCCCGGGGCTCAATAGATCGCTTCACTGTCCGCTGTGTATGTCCCACAACTTCACGGCCGGCATCACCACTTGCTTTGCTACACGCGCTGGCGGGCTGCGCCTTAACAGGACGAGAGTCAAAGTCGATTGACCAAGATGACTGGTTTCAATCCATGTTATCCGCCAATCCAAGGCTTAACCTGGCACAAATCAGTTACATTTTGTCATTGATCAGGGGCGGCCGATGAACAAAAACTTCAGCGAGCGTCCCCTTTAATTGTGCGCTCATACAGCATACGTTGATTTGGTACAGCTATTCCTGATGGGACAAGGAAACCAAGATCTGACACAATCGCCCCACATAGGTTTGATCAAATGGCACTTTTCTACTGACGCTAGAAGACCAAAATTACTGCTAAATTTTAAATTGGACTGTTTTTGATCTTTGGGAGAACTGTGATGGATTGTGGTGCTGATCAGTTTTGTACATTACTTGCCACGCTAATCTTTAGATAGCGGTCACTTTCTGATGAGTTGATCACTCATTATTCTAACGTAAAAGCTTAATTCCAGAATGAAGAAAACCCCCGAAATTCGACAAAATAACGAACTTTGTCATAGGACGAGAAGAACACGACCTAAAATCAATCAAACACAACTATTCTTTTCCCAAAACGACCATATTGTCCGTGGCAAGGGTTCCATGCCAGGATCACACCCTACCCTTAAACATAAACCCGTCGATTCTCCTATAGTCATGGCACTAACGAATGTTACACTTGCTTGAGTGTACGCCACTCTATCAACAGTGCTATTTGATACGACGTTCGGATTGAAGGTTTCTAAGCATTGGAAAACAGCCCCTTCGCACATCAGCTATGAAGAAATTAAATGATGGCGAACATAGAACGGCACTTGAGATTAGCCCACGCACGAAATCAAGGTTTTCTTGACGGAATCTGGTCTAATCCGCCCATTGGACTGCTTCGGTCATCAAAATATGAGCTGCTTGCCTTGCAAATACCGGTCTGACTGATCCCCTTTCAAAGCAAAGGTTCCTATCGAAGATCAACCAGAAGGCTCGGCGCGACGAGTGATTAACCAACAGACCTCCTTTCTTGACGCACTCGGGAACATAGAATATCAAGCGGCCTAATGATTGGGAGTCTGCTGCCGATTCAAGATCCCGAAGTTCTTGAGTGACTTGGCGCGCACAAACTATGCTTCAACTGTTCACAACCAATACGAAATGAGCAAAGCGATATTTCAACGGAACTATCATGACGACCAGCTACGAATTTGACGACGATCTGTATCCTGGCACAACCGCCGTCTTTATTCGGGCAACATGGTATGGTCACGGTACCTATACGGGCAGCGGGGTGCTCGTTGGGCGCAATGACATTCTGACAGCAGCCCACGTAATCTATGATGTCGCCCTGGGCGGCATCGCCGATCGCATTGAGTTATTCCCATCGTATGATCCCGACACATTCTTCAACCAGACCGTCGAATGGTCCGTCGTGCATTATTTTCCTAATTTTGATCCTGACGGCGACGGTGCGCTTTTTCCCGGCGATTTCAACTCAGGCACACTAGGTCAGACCGAACTCGATATCGCTCTTTTCACCCTTAGCGAGGCCGCCGGGGATATCTACGGCTATATGGGGATTGACTATGACTTCGATGGCGGAAGCGTGGGTGTTGTAGGGTATCCAGGAATTTATGGCTTACAACCGATATATGACGAAGGCTCGGTAAGAAAGGCTTTCTTCAATGATTCAGCCTTTCTCTATAATCGTGACATAGAGGTAAACCCTGGCAACTCCGGTGGCCCGATCTTCTATGACTACGGTTTCGGGCCTTATGTCGTCGGTATCGTGTCTACAGGTATCGCCGCCGTCAACGTTGCCGGTCATTTTTACTGGTTGAGAGATTATATCCGCGATAATGATGTGGCAATCGGCGGCGGCACCTTCGACCCAAACGCAGAGATAAGCCCCAGCCTAAACGACGGCGACAACCGATGGAACGTGACGGTTGATGACAGTTTTCTCAACGGTATGGGTGGCTTCGATACTGCCTTATTTTCATTCGCGACAACTGATACACGGGCCTGGGTACGCCGTGACGGGATTGAAGTAAATGCCCAGGTTGCTGGTAATCATACAGACGTCTGGCTTGTAAACTTTGAGGAATTCGAATTTACCGATCGTTCTTTGCTCCTATCCGAGTATAACAACGTCGTGGCGATTAATCCCGCCCAATTCGAGGATTTAGTCAAACTCTACGTCGCTTACTTTGACCGTGCGCCTGACGCACTGGGGATTTACTACTGGGCAGATAAACTGGTAGAAGGAACATCCTTAGAGCAGATTTCAAAGGATTTTTTTAACAGTCTGGAGGCACGAGCCCTCTACGGCGATGCCTCAAATATCAATAGCTTCGTTGCGTCGGTCTATGAAAATGTTCTTGGCCGAACTTTTGATCAAGAGGGTTTCCTATATTGGTCGAATGAATTGCGGTTTGGCAACCTCTCGTCGGGCCAGTTTGTGCTTGAAATAATCCGGGGTGCTCAGGGCGATGATATCACGTATCTTGAACAAAAGAAGGATCTGGGGCTCTATTATTCTGCCATACTCGGACTATCTGACGGCTCGGATGCACAGAACATCATGCACATATTCGGCAATCAAGAAACCTCTAACCTAACTGGCGCGAAGACCGCAGCCGATAATCACTTTCGTGATGCAATTCAGCCCGATGCTAACGAATTCATTGTACATCTCGTGGGGGTCGTAGATGATCCCTTTGGCAATTGATGATGCTTGGCGGCTTCTAAGTGAGGTTAGCAGTCGACTCAAAGCCTAACGCTGTCTTAACTACTCAGCACCCCAAATCAGTTTGTGCCGAAGTTTGCGAAGTTAGACCAACGGACGACACAAAGCTTAATATTTGACTAAGTATCGCCATTTGCGCAATCGAACGGTGGTGTTTGGGGCGAATCTTGTATGGGGTACGATATATTGTGCCTTTATGCTACCAGCGCTAGGCGAATCGCACGGTTGCCATTGGCTGGCGCTTTTGGAACCCAGTCGCATTGGTGATTTAAGCGTGGCACAAGATCTTCCCAAGCCCGATCAAAGCGACCAAACTTGCAAAGGGCGCGGATGCTCTCGGAGAAAGCAAGTTTGACGGTGAGGTTGTATTACTGGAAGCTTTTGAGGCCTCACCGATTTCTGTTAATTGAGTATAATATCAGACCGGTAGCAAAGTCAAACAAGTTGCGCGTGTGAGAACAGTCTTGCGGCTGAAAGTTGGGAAAACTGCGGGTCTCGCCGAATTAAGCATCGGGGCAATTCGTGACCTGAAGCTTGATGTATTGGAAAGTCCATTGGACGCAACCGATAGCTGGCCTTCGGTACCATGTCACGCAGAGATCGTAGGCATTTCAAGTAATTTGGAGAAACAGAGTCTGGTTTATGAACTGCTCTCAGACCGAGCAATTTCCAAATATCCAGCTAATTCGGAAACCAATTAGTCGGCTAGAATATAGCCGATATCATTACCGTATCCTTTTTTGATCGTGGGAGAAGAATGGCTCATCCGTTCGTATCTCACCTTTGATTAGGGTAGGCTGTTACCGCAATTCCGCTTCCAACATGTCGGAGACTTTTCTTCTCGTGTCTTCAACATCAGAGCGCTGTGACTGTGATCAAAGTACGGTCGCGGTTTGCTAGTGGGAGTTACTGACAGGGAAGAAATTGGCTGACGAAAGGTCAGGTACTTAGAAATGGTAATAGGTCGAAGGCTCCAAAGGGGTGATACCCATATCCAGAGACAAACAGCCTTTTCGAGTAGTTTTTCTACCTTCTAGAAATTAGAATTTAGGTCTAAACTGATAGTGGGGCGCACACTGAAAGCGCTGTGAAAAGAGGCTTAATTCGCATTAACGCCAAAGCCCAACTTTCTAACCTGAACTAGCGTTCAGCGACCTGAAGATGAAAACCCGCTTTGTAAGTTCCAGTGTGAACAAAGCAATTTCGAGAGATTAATGTTCGAAACGGAACTCCAAATGGATAGGCATTTCACAGCCATCTTTGTTTACGATTTATGTCGCCTAATTTTAGTGCCAATATTGAGATCGACTTAATTGAAGGAAAAGATGTCCAGACGTGTCCTTGATAGCTTTCACTATCAGCCCGACAATCGGCAAGATCGAAGATAACCAACCCGCTAGCGACAACAACTAGGAAACAGTTACCGCAGGCGGTGGAGACAAAATCAAACAGCGCATAGATGACCAGATATATGGTTGAACTTGCGCCATAGTTCTAATTGGAATGAACGCTATGGGTCGGAATTTGAATAAATTGCAACTGATAATGAAATTCCATTATACCGGAATGCCACCATGACGAGAAGGTGGCAATAGCGTTGCATTCGGACGTTAATCGCTAAAGAAATCTGACCCAATCTTGGCCAGTATACTTTGAGCAAGTTCACGTCCAATTTCCTTGCCGTCCTCGATCGGACCAGACAAACGATCGCCAATAACTTCAGAACCGTCGGGACGAAGAACTTCCCCACGCATTGATAAGTTGCTGCCCTTTATCTCCGCAAGTCCAGCGATTGGTGTTTCACAGGATCCGTCAAGCGTGGCAAGAAAGGACCTCTCAGCGACAAGCTGTTGCGCCGTTCGGGGGTCATGAATCGCCATTAGTAGGTCTGCGACATAGCTATCGTGACTGCGCCGCTCAATGCCGATTGCTCCCTGAGCGACTGCGGGTAACATGATATCGGGGTCAATTGGGTAGGCTGGAACTTTTGTCAAAGCCAGCCGATTGATTCCCGCGACCGCGAGAAAGGTACAATCAGCGACGCCGTCAGAGAGTTTCTTCAAGCGGGTCTGCAGGTTGCCACGAAATTCCACAACATTGAGATCGGATCGTCGATGCAAAACCTGAGCACGTCGTCGCAGGCTTGAGGTTCCAACTGTTAGCCCAGAGGGCAAGTCCGCTAAGTTGCTCGCATGTTTGGAAATAAAGGCATCGCGCACATCCTCACGTGGCAAGTAGACATCAAGGGTTAATCCAGGGGGCTGCTCAGTCGGCATATCTTTCATTGAGTGTACAGCGATATCAATTGTGTTAGATAGAAGCGCTTCTTCAATCTCACGCGTAAACAGCCCTTTGCCGCCGATCTCCCGCAACGGGCGATTATGAATGAGATCTCCCGTGACTTTTATAATAATAATTTGCAGCGTGTCTTCGGATAAACTAAAGGTGTCCATTAGCCGGTGTCGGCACTCATGAGCTTGCGCGAGTGCTAAGGGAGAGCCACGAGTTCCGATCCTGAGTGGTCGGTCAGAGGAAGGGAGGGATGAAGGCATCAAGATGAGTTCTCTACTAAGAGTTAAAAATTGCTGGGGCTTCGGAATCTCATTTCTACAATTTAGGCGGGACGGTTAGGTCCCTTGAGGAACGAAATGGTTGAGGAAAAACTACTACTGCGAGCGCTGAGAGGTGAGACACTCTCTGTTCCTCCAATTTGGATGATGCGTCAAGCCGGTCGCTATCTGCCCGAATATCGTGAAACGCGAAAAAAAGCCGGTGATTTCTTATCACTTTGCTATAACAGTGAACTTGCGGCCGAAGTAACCCTACAACCAATCCGACGTTTTGGTTTTGACGCCGCCATTGTCTTTGCTGACATCCTTCTTGTTCCGCAGGCCTTAGGGTCCGACTTGTGGTTTGTTTCAGGAGAGGGCCCCCGCTTATCACAGTTTTCCAGTGAAGCACACTTCATACGCATGACAAATACTGAGGATATTCATGCCACCTTGGCACCGGTGTATCAGACTATTCGCCTCGTGCGCAAAGAACTCAATGCCAAAGTAGCTTTGATCGGCTTTGCCGGGGCACCTTGGACAGTGGCGACATATATGATTGCGGGTCGTGGTACCCCTGATCAAGCCCCTGCGCATAAATTCATTGCAGAAAATGAACCGCTCTTTGGACAGTTGATTACGCGATTATCCCACGCAACAATCGAATATCTTTCGATGCAGATTAAAGCGGGAGCAGATTGTGTGAAGATATTCGATAGTTGGGCGGGGTCTCTACCGGCGGAATACTTCGAAAAATATGCCGTCGAACCGTGTCGTGAAATTAGCCAAACCATCAAGCAACGTTTTCCACAGATCCCCGTGATCGTGTTTCCGCGATCGGCAGGAAACCGCTATATCGGTTTTGCTAAGAAAACTGGCGCAGATTGTGTAGCACTTGATGAGACGCTGTCATTGGCATGGTGCGCTGAAAAAATCCAAGTGGACGGTTGTGTCCAAGGAAATCTAGCCCCAAAACATATGGTAACGGGGGGACAAGCGTTGTTTGACGAAACCCGCGACATTATTGACCAGTTCTCTGGTGGTCCTCATATCTTTAATCTCGGACACGGCATTACGCCGGATGCGAAGATTGACAATGTACACGCGATGATTGAGACGGTAAGGGGTAGCAAGTCGGTCTGACACTCGCCTTGACGGACGGATCGTGCCGGCATAGATCATTTGATGTTTGGGGCGTGGTAGCTCAGTTGGTGAGAGCGCCGGATTCATAACCCGGAGGTCGGCGGTTCAAGTCCGCCCCACGCTACCAGCCTCGTTCACGAATGAAGTGTTGGTGCTGTCCGCTGGCTTTGCGGGTGCTTTCCGATGATTGGGAAACATCGCAAAGTACAGAACTGGTGCGGCGATTAAAGTGAGAAGCGATGCGAACGCGAGCCCACCCATTATGGTCACCGCCATTGATCGGAAGAAGACGTCAGTGATCAGTGGCAACATGCCCAAAATAGTCGTCGCAGCAGCGAGAAATACCGGCCGTGCTCTTGAGAGCGCCGCCGTAACGATTGCCTCAGCTAGCGGCCATTGCGGGTGCCTTTCACGCGTTTGATCTATCTCCTCAACTAGCACAATTCCATTCTTAATCAACATCCCCGATAGTGACAGCAGGCCGAGCAAGGCGGTAAATGTGAAAGGAAGACCAGAGCCAAGAAGCGCAAGGGTAACGCCATTAATCGCCATCGGTATTAAGAGCCAGACAATGAAAGGTTGTCGGAGAGCGTTGAAAAGTAGGATAGAAATCACAAGCATTACCAAAAGGGTTGTAGGTAGCTGGTCGGCAAGACTGGCTTGTGCATTACGGGAATTTTCGTATTCTCCGCCCCACGCCATTCTGTAGCCAGAGGGCAGCGGCATCGAAGTGATTGCATCGTGAATCTCGTTTTGGACTTCGGCCACTGTTTTGTCTGAAGCCACATCGGCACCGACTGTAATCGTGAATACGCGATCGCGTCTCACCATAAGGGTATTTTTTCCCTCAAAGCGCAATCCATCCGTTACCTGTTCGAAGGGGATCAGTTCGCGGGCGGCCTCAGAGTAAACCGGTTGATCCGTCAAAGAGATATTTTCCGAACGATTAGCTCGAACAATGATCGGGATTTGTCGCTCCTGTTCTCGATAGACTCCGACCGATACGCCGTCATTGGCGTACAGAAGTGAACGGGTAACATCGTCGCGTGTAATTCCGGCTTCTTGTGCTCGATCAACGGCGTACACAGGACGCAGTACTTGTTCCATTTGACGCCAGTCGAGACGCGGGTCAATGATGTTGGTTGAAGCCGCCAACAATTGTTGCACTGCTTGATCAGCCAAATCACGAAGCGTCTTCGGATTACTGCCAGACAGACGAATCTGGATAGGTTCGCCGCCGCCCGGACCGAAAGCGAGGCGTTTGGCTCGAAGTTGCGCATGCGGGAAATGGCTATTGGCGTGATTGAGGAGTTCTGCAATCAAAGGGTCAATTTCATCAAGATTTTCCGTGCGTACAATGATGTGTCCGTACGATGGATTGGGATCCTCTGCTTGGTAGGTGAGCATAAAGCGTGTGGACCCTTGACCCACAAATGCCGTGGTTGCGATGACCGAGGGCTGGCGGTTTAGCCATGACTCTATCTGGGCAAGATCGCTTGAGGTCTCACGAAGCGAAGTGCCCTGCGTTAGTTTGTAATCAACAAAAAATAACGGGGTGTTACTTTCAGGGAAGAACTGTTGCTTGATTTCGCCGAACAAACCAATGCAGGCGATCGTGATGGCAACAAAAATCGCAATCACTAACCACCAAAGGTCAAAGCATTTACGCAGCGCAGCGCCGTACAGCTGATGGAACAGACGGGGCTTGGTGTTTGCTATGTTTTCTGACCTCGCGAACACATAGTGACCGAGCAACGGTGTAACAGTCACTGCCAAGACCCATGAAAGGGTCAAAGATATGGCGATCACAGCAAAGAGAGAGAAGAGAAATTCTCCAGTGGAGTCTGTGCTCAACCCGACACCGGCGAAAGCCATGATACCAATAGCCGTAGCACCAAACAACGGCGTCTGCAGCTTTCTTCCGATATCTGTTGCCGCTGCGCGGGATGAATGCCCCTGTCGCATGGCAGTCTGCATGCCTTCGGCAACAACGATGGCATTATCAACCAACATCCCCATGGCGATGATTAAAGCACCAAGCGAAATACGCTCCATCTCAATTGCGAAAATTGCCATGAAAAAGAGCGTACCGATGACCGTTAGCAGGAGCGTAGAACCGACCACGAGGGCTGCTCGCCATCCCATAAAAAGAGCTAACACGACGATGACGATTGAGACCGATAGGCCCAGATTAATCCAAAAATCGTTGACTGACTGAGCGACAACACGATGCTGTTGATAAACTGGATAAATTTCGATTCCGACTGGAATCTGCGACTGTAATTCAGATAGCTTTCGCTCAATCCGTGCGCCGACATCAACGACATTGTCAGTGCTAACGGACGCAATTCCGACGGTGAAAGCTTCGATGCCGTTGTGTCGAACGATCATTGAAGGGATATCGGTTCGCGCACGATAGACGTCGGCAAAATCTTCAAGGGTCACCAATTCACCAGCAACGCCAATGGTCAATCCAGAAATTTCTTCAAGGGTATCGCTTCCATCAGGGCCGAGAATAAGAGTTTGATTACTGCCGGAATGGAGCGAACCGCCGTCGGACAGAGAGTTTGCGCTATTCAACGCGCTTTGAATCGCCGCTGGTGGGACATTCAGATTGAAAGCCAAGGACGCATAGGGTTCGACGTAAATCACTTCTTGCGGAACACCCTGCAGTTGAACATCGGCAACGCCATCTACAGTGAGGAGTTCCTTGCGCAGAAAAGTTGCCAGTTGATAGATGTCACGGTCGGGAAAGCCATCTGCAGTCACTGCATAATAAAGCCCAAATACATCGCCAAAACTGTCATTGATTGACGGTTTGCCTGCCCCGATGGGTAAGTTCGCATCGGCGACACGATTCCTGAGTTCGGCCCAAATCTTAAGGAGTTGATCTCCACCGTACTGATCTTCAGTCGTGACGGTAATTTGGGTTTCACCGGGGCGACTGACCGACTCGATCAAATCGATTTCGGCTATTTTTTGGATTTCTGATTCTATCGGATCAGCAACCTCACGGGCAACTTCGGCTGCCGACGCGCCGGGATATTCTGCGGTGATGACTGCGGACTTTATTGTGAAGGCGGGATCTTCAAGACGCCCCAACGAAAAAAAACCAGAGATTCCGCCGCCGAGACATAGTAAAATCACCAACCAAATGACGATCGGGTATTCGATGGATTTCTTCGCAAGATTAAACATGTTGGTTGGTGGCCCTTATTTTCTTGGCAATGTGTTATCGGCAGACAAGAATTGAGAGATTACCAAATATGATCGGCGCTGCTGACACCGAGAAAAGCGATTGCAGGTTCTGACCGTATATTGATGCTTTGTTCATGCGGCATTTCGATCACGTTCTCGGAGAAGCCCATTATGATGGTATGTTGGCGAGACCGGGATTTAATTCTGAAAACTTTCGAAGCGGCGAACAATTTCACCCTCACGCAAGAAGGCACCTCCAACTGCAACGACTTCTTGTCCGGCTGTGAGTCCCGAGCGCACTTCAGTTCTTCCTTGAGATGAGGGAACGATCGAAACAGGCACGCGCCGAACTTCCCCCTCAGATTGATTAATGGGCTCAAAGATCATAACCTCAGTTCCGCCCTCACTCGTGGTCAGAAACGCGGAAGCGGGGAGCAACAAGCGCGGGTTTGTGTTTTTAGTTGTTGCCGTAACGGTGACAGAAGAACCGGGCAGGATTGTTCCGGCTGGGGGAACAGGCATACCGAGGGTGATTTGGAAGGTTTGCCCAATCGACGAGACCTCGGCATTGAACTCTCTGGGAAAGACGATGAATTCACGCGAGTCGCCTGGAAATTGCGCTCTTATCTCGTAGTCGGGGTTATCGCCAATGGTTTGAAACACAATTTCCGGTACATTTATTTCAATGCGCAGTTCGGACATATCGTGAAGTCGCACGATTGGTTCGCCCGCTGCAATCGTTGAGAAATTAGCCCGTTGTCGACTCGCTACGAGGGCTGAGAATGGTGCGATGAGAGTTGCTTGATTCAATGATCTTTGGGCATTCTTTACCTTAATTTCAGCTAGCGCTGCATTTGTTTCCGCGTCATTGATCGCCACATTGCTCACCGAACTTCCCCGCAAGCTTTTGAGGCGATCCAGGTTCCTGTTGGCTTGCAATTGTTCGATGTGCGCCTGCTCCAGCGCAAGCTCGAACGGTTCTAAATCAAGGCGAGCAATGACGTCCCCTTGCGATAAAAGTTGGCCTTCAGCAACCGAAAACTCAATGATTTGTCCACCAACTTGAAAGGCGAGTGTTACCGTTTCTTTAGCTGTTGTGCGGCCAAAAAACTTCCTCTCGAAGTGACCACTGAAGGCCTCAACCTTGATGATCTTTGCGATTCGCGGTTCTGTGTCGGCCTGCGCGTATTGGGTCAGTCCGACAGGCGAGATAAACAATAGCAACGAACTCAGCAGCATCATTCTCAAGTTTGCCGATGTTCTTGGAAATACGAGTGAAGTCACAGAACAGACCTCCCTTTATGAAGAACGCCGTAATAAGTGGTTCGAATGATCGAACCCCATGCGGAGGCAGGGTGCAGTGAAGGGTTTAAGGTAGTTTGCAATGTTATTTTCAAAAAGTAGAGAGATGTCAATTTACTAGCTTGATAGGGCACTGTTCTCGTGTTTCCGAAGTAAAGCTACGACATAAAGCGATTTCCAGTTTTTGCAGGTTCGTTTTACTTAAATAGCCGTTCGAAACGGGCAGGATTAACGGGCGCATTGTCCATTTTCAAGAGGATCAATGGTGCTTTTGCGCGATCAGGTCAAGAATATCCAGAATACCGACGCGTCTCTTCTGGAACCCGAAGTATCTTGGATCAATCAATAGATGATGACGCCTTATGCTCGCTGTTACAGGGCAAACGCAACAGAGAAGGATCCTTACCCCTGCGGTGCAGGACATAGTTCTGAAAATTTGGGATCGGACACGTCAGGACACCACTGTCTGGATCCTCATCCAACGCGCCGCAATGAATAAGATGAATGACGAACGTCTCTTCGTTGTAACCTCAGGGCATGCAATAGGTGCCACCCTGCTCTGGGTTACACGCCTCATCGACCTTTTCAATGACATCTTCAAGCGACAGCCCCTTCCCAGCGGCATCGGCCTTGGCCACGTCCCAAATAATTTTGATGGTCAAAGACCGCGCCCGTTTCATGACATCGCTGTATTGAGTGTTGTAGTATCCCTGACGGAGCCGGTCTGATTGGGCCTGCACGGATGCCCAATCCGTGATCCGATCTGCGTCACCTTCAACCCCCTCAACCAAGAGTGCTTCCGCTAGAGCCTTCTGTACCCAGTGGACATGACGTGGCCAGCCATCAGTCGTCTTCATAAGGGTGTCAATTTCGGACCGCCGATCCCCGATCCGGATTCCAAAATGAGCGCACCACTTATTGATGAGGAAATTTGTTTCCTCGTAAGTGAAGCCGCCAAGCGACCGAGTCTGCACCCCTTGCGTCAAACCCATAGATCCAATGCGTTCGCGGGTCTCACCCAACCCAGCTAGCGCCAGGGTCAAGGGTAATTTTGTCACGGCCTCGTGGAGGTCGCGAAGAAAATTTGCCTGGGTTGTGCCGAGCCCAGATAGGAGATTTTGCGCCTCATCCACCGCGATAATGACCAGCGTCCCCCATTTCTCAGCCGGAAAAGCTTTAAGAAGCGATCCAATGTTTCGGATCTCGCGCTCCTGAAAGACGTTTTTTTATTCTGGGTATTCAACTCAATCAAACCCGCGAAATCCAGAAGCGCAAGGCCGCCCAACCCCGTCGTCCTCGACATCGTGAGAATCTCGTTCAACAGAGCGTCCCGTCCCACAAACACGGGCGGATAGGATTTGCTCCCCATGTCCACAAAATGCTGCAAGCGCGCATGTTGAAATTCGGCCATGATCGGCCTCTCCTTGATCATCATGGATGCTATCCGGTCAGCCGTACTAAATCAACAATTTCAATAGACGATCCAATTATCCATACGCGCCGTATATCCTCACCCTCTAGGGCGCGGATATACGGCGCAATATTTTTCGAAATGTTTTGTTGCGGGTCTTGATGTTTAAGACATTTGCGAGTAGGCAAGTATACCGATGTACAAAGACTTTCGACCTGTGTTGTCGAAACGACAGATTAACGAAATCCAAGTAATCGGCGTGGCGACTCTGAAGGTCCAATTAAGTGAAGGCGGCAGGGCTATCCGTCTCTGCTTGTGGCGGCTTGCGTAGGACGAGTATATTGCTTGCTGTAGCCGATGAAGCAAGAATCCCCGTCCTTTAGGCGTGGAGTAGTCACAACCTTACCATGTCGGGTAGATTCCAACAAAGATCGTATAGATTGAAGTCAACTGGCGTCACTCGGATATGACATTGATACTGTCGCTTAAAAGGTCAATGATTTGGCTTCGCGACAACTTCTCGGCTTACGAGCAGTAACGCCGCGTTGGGCGATCGCGCACAAATTTTCTGCCGAGCTTGGATGCGGTTAGAATCCGTTGACATTCAGGTCGGGTGCTCTCAGCCCTATAGTGCGCCTTAACCCTGTGACAGCGAGTGGTGTCGTCGTTTTCAATACGACTTTACACAACGAAGACTACAAAATGGCTTGAGTTCGCAGTCACAATCAATTTGCGATTGTAAGGATCTCCGACCCCACAACTAGGTGCAGGTTTAGGTTTGTCGCGCTGGTGATGATATTCCAAAAATCTCTGACTTAGAACTACTGCAGCAGAAGCGTTGATTGTTCGTTTTTCTGATGATTCTAAATGTAAAGTTATGGAGAACTTAACACCGAGAGTTTTGAGGCAGCACTGCTGTTCGACACAAACAAACATACGCGTCACGACGAGTAGCCATCACCTGATCGCCGAACTGAGTTAAATGGACGAGATGAAAATAGCCTCATTAGGTCGACGACGAACGTAACGCTCGGCTCTATTTCGGCGAGAATACGCCATCGCATTAACGTTGAGATGTGGTCACGCAGACGGCAAATTCGATGGTTAGGGTGAGTTTAATGATCACCATAACCATGACGCTTCCCGAATCGCGGCGGCGTCAGAGTTTGCTAAAAATCTCACCAAGGTTTTGGCAAAGGCAAGCTATCGCCGCCCAATGCTGGGCGACGATACAAAAGTCTTAGAGATTCCCAGCAGCTAACTCGCGGGCCAAATGGTCAGCTTGCCGAATCGCCAACGCCACAATAGTCAACGTCGGATTCTCAGCAGCACCAGTCGTGAATTGCGACCCATCCGAAATATACAAGTTCGGAATATCATGCGTTTGCCCCCACTTATTCACCACACCGTCTTCCGGATTTTCACTCATTCTATTGGTGCCGAGATTGTGTGTCGACGGATACGGCGGGGTTGGGAAAGTCCGCGTCGCGCCAACTTCTTCATATACGGCTTGACCTCGCTCGTAAGCGTGGTTCCGCATCGCAACGTCATTCGGATGGTCACTAAAGTGCACGTTCACAACCGGCAATCCGTGCTGATCCTTAACCTTTGAATTAAGTGTTACGCGATTATCGGCTTGTGGCATATCTTCACCGACAATCCACATTCCCGCCATATTCTCATACGCGTCAAGAGCGGTAGTAAACTCGCGTCCCCAAGCGCCCGGGTCCAAGAAAGCAGCCATGAACGGCAAGCCCAGCGAGAGCGTCTCAAGCTCATACCCGCCAACAAATCCACGCGAGGGATCATGTCGTGATTCATCTTGGATGATGCCAGCCATCGTTGTTCCCCGCCACATCTTTACTGGCTGTTCAAAGACCGCATAGACGGATCCAGTCATGTGCCGCATATAGTTGCGCCCGACCTGATCAGACGAGTTGGCGAGACCATTCGGGAACATATTTGAGGCGGAATTTAGCAAGAGGCGCGGGCTCTCGAAAGAGTTGCCAGCGACGCAGACCACCCGGGCCTGTTGCATCTGCAAGTTACCATCCTGATCAAAGTACTCGACGCCTGTGACCTTTCCCGAATTATCATGCAAGATGCGGGCGACATGGGCGTGCGTACGTACCTCGAGATTGCCAGTTTGCTCACCTTGTGGAATATCGACATATCCAGCCGACCATTTCGAGCCCCACTTGCAGCCTTGAAAGCAAAACCCGGTTTGTTGACACATCAATCGGTCACGATTTTCGTCCGAGTTGATCGCCATTCGACCAGTATGAACATCCTTATAGCCGAGGGCTTTGGCGCCTTTCTCAAACACCAGATAATTATTATTACCCGGTAGACCCGGGCGACCTCCAGTCCTCGTTACTTCCAGTTTATCTTCGGCTTTCGTGTACCAAGGATCCATTTCATCGGCATCAATTGGCCAATCAAGCAAAGTTGCGCCAGCAATGTCGCCATAGACCGTCCGCGTCTTCCATTCGTGGTCTTGGAATCGCAACGACGCGCCAGCCCAGTGTTGTGTCGCGCCACCCACTGACTTAACAATCCAGGCGGGAAGACCTGAGAAGTCTCGAGAAACCCGCCAGTCCCCAGACGTCGTCCTCGGGTCGGTCCACGCCAACTGGCTGAAACTCTCCCATTCATCATTTACGAAGTCTTCTGGATTATGCCGTCCCCCGGCCTCAAGTGCGACGACTGAAACGCCCTTCTGGGCGAGTTCATTTGCTAGAACTCCGCCGCCGGCGCCAGTCCCAATAATCACAACCACATTATCGTCGGTCAGATCAAAAGTTGTAGCCATTCCTCATCCTCCTCACCGGCTCAAAGCCAATTGATGTCGTTAAAGCCGCGGTTGATATAACCGCCTTGCTTGTATGAGGCTCCTTGATAGCCAAAAATTGGCCATACTGCCTTTTGATTGTACAGCCCCGTCACAAGACCGCCGCGAACCATCTGAAAGAATGAGTCCTCCTCCATCGACTTCAGTACCTCGACGCGATCACGCTCCCAGCCAAGTTCCAAATACTTTGCTCCTTTCATTTCCTGTGCACGAACATCTAAGCTAGCAATACCTTCGGTTACGGCGGCGGCGCTTTCAGCGGTATCATAGCCCTTAATCGCCGCGACATAATATTCATCGCCGACTTTATCATGCGGATAAATATCGCGCGCCATCTGCAAGAGAGTGGCAAAAGTTTCAGGCTGAAGTTCTTTCACTTCTAGAGCCCAAACGCCATTCGGTGCCGCAATAAAACCTGCTCCTACCAAAAATCCTGCTCCAGCAGCCGACGCACGTGCGATGAGTTCACGCCGCGTCAACCCCTTGGGATTGAGTTCAGTGGTCAATGTCTCTCCTCCCTATTTGACACTATTGAAAACGCCCGGATCTTTCTAATACTTCGATTTCGTAGCCGTCAGGATCGGTCACAAAAAAGAACCGACCCACCAACTCTCCAGCCGGGGCAAACGCTACAAGCTTTCGGGGAGCGAATCCTGCCGCTTCAAAGCGGGCATGTTCGGAATCAAGATTATCAACTGAAACGGCAAAATGCCCATATCCATTTCCAAGATCATACTCTTCAGTCTGGCCTTTATTGATTGTCAGTTCCAACTCAAAACCTGACTCATCGTTGCTTAGATAGACCAAGGTGAATTCTGGAAAATCAAGTCGATCGGCAACCTTTAGTCCGAAAGCCTGCTCATAAAAAGCAATAGATCGGGCTTCATCACGAACGCGGATCATCGAATGAATTGCTTTGGCCATTGTCGCTCCCACTGACTGCCTACAACCAACACCTAAACTTTAGCGTGGTAAGCCAAATTGTTGGTAGGAATCTTATACTACAACGGAAAATTTATTTTTCGTTACTCAACTTGCGTTCTTGGCATAGGGCTCTTTGAAACTTCTAAAAATTTCAAACAGGCACAGCGCAACAAAGAAGTGAAGTTTGTTGGTTCGCCCCATATCTCAATCACTTCTGAATGAAGGGTTGAAATAAAGTTCGGCGTACTCACCCCGTCTCGCGCAGCAATTTCATCAAGAATATCCCAAAAGGCACTTTCGAGCCGAATGCTAGTACTTTGGCCGTTCAACCTTAGACGGCGGTTTTGGCTTGCATAACGCTCTGGATCCTGACCTGCGAATACTTGACACATGACCTCTCCTCCCAGTTCGAAAAAATGTGTCACTCAAAAGGCTTACTTCGCCCTCACGGCGGAAAAACAATGCGAATTCCGTTACGCAATTACAAGAGCAAGTTTTCGCAATTTCAGCGTGAAAATCAAAATGTGGTCGCTTCATCTGTGAAAGGATCAGACGCCGCAATAACTCCAGTAATCTGAGAGTTATGCTGGTGGGTTGTTACAGGGGTAACTGGGTTCAAAATGATTGAATTCGTCGTGGCTGATGTCGTTAACAATTATGCGAAGGCCCAGTGGGCTCGGCGAGGAACGCGAATCGCTAGCATCGGTTTTAGGAGCGGGTTACGGTATCGTCGGAGGTCAAGGGTCTCGTGAACGCCGATTGTGGCCTCGCTATTGAGTTGGGTTTGAATCGCCGACCGGCAGTAAAAGGGCGTGTCCAGCATGGGCTTGACTTGACGCGGGGTGAAGCCAGCATCCGCATGAGCAACTCGTGCAACTCCCCACCGACTCCGAGGTATGGGAGTGGGCGATGGTGCCGGCAGTTCGCGAACATTGCCATGTATGTCAAAGGCAAGTGCTGTTGTTAGTTCGCTTCCATCAAGGCGGTTGGCACTATAAAAGCACTGAGCGCCGTTTTGCAAGGGGAAACGGCCCCATGTCCAGTAGTTGAAGTCATGCTCAAGCGGTCGGACACCAAAATTGGCATCAAAGTAGCCGTGTCCCTGCCAACGCCAACCGGGTCGGTTAAGGTCGACAGAAATGTTGGCAACGGGGGCAAAAGG
This sequence comes from Aestuariivita sp., assembly GCA_026709985.1. Taxonomy (GTDB): domain Bacteria; phylum Pseudomonadota; class Alphaproteobacteria; order Rhodobacterales; family Rhodobacteraceae; genus JAPORY01. Next base: position 18,271 of record JAPORY010000088.1, read on the forward strand.
CCGCCAAATGTGACTATTGTCAGGGAGTAAAGGCACCTCTGTCGTCGTGACCGCTGTCGGAGTAAGTCGAATTTGCCCGTAAATTCGATTAACGAGCGGCAGGGAAGAAATTTCATCGACATCAATTATCAGTTGCGAGTTTGTCCAACGCATCTTTGAAGGGCCAACTTCCAAGCGTGCGGCTGTGCGCCGCAGCGCCGCCTCGCCTCGGTCGGTCATGGTAAAACGGCCGCCGCGCCCGTAAGTTGCTACATTGATGCAAACGTGATTGCAGGGATTGCTTCGCCCCGACCAATGATACCAAGGCGAAAAAACCGAACCAATGAAGCCGATAACCGAGACGGCACGGGTGCCGTCGTCACTGATGCCGTCGATGTACCACCAGGCATAACCGCCCGGGTTTACCTCTACGCTAAAGTTTGGTCTTTCACGATCGCCTCGGCTGCATGCATCCCGGAGAGCGCTGCCATCGGCACCCCAGCCCCCGGATGGGTGCCCCCGCCTGCGAGATATAGTCCCACTAGTCTGGTTTTTGCTCTCGGTCTCTTGAGCGCCGCCAACATCCCGTGCGGGCTTTGACCATAAAGCGCTCCTAAGGACTCGGGGAATAGATGGTGAAAGTCTCGTGGAGTTGTCAGATTTTGCAATGTTGGTACCGGGTGAAAAGTCACGCCAAAGTTGCTCAGTCGTCGGAAAATATTTTGATGCCATTGGTCCAAATCGTCATCTTGATGTGCTTGTTGGTTTGCAGGCGCGTTGGCAATTATCTCGAATCGCTCCAGCCCAGAAGTGGGATGATTCTGGCCTCGATCCTCAGCGCAAAGATATAGTGAGGGGTTTTTTGGAATCCGCCCCGTTTGAAGGTCGTTAAACTCAGAGATGAGATCGTCGGCAAAAAATACGTTATGATGGACCAGTTCGCAACCTGATATCTCAGCGGCAAAGCTATACACGCGTGCGGAGTAGGATCGATCATATCTTAAGACTCTGGTTGCAGCCCGTCGACTGTTTGCCCCAAGTGCACCAACAGAAAGTGCTCTAGGGTCGCCATTGAAGACGACCGTGTCTGCCGAAATACGGCGACCATCGGCGAGCGCCACGCCGGTGACCCGACCATTTTGGATTTCAATTCGTTCAACTTTGCACTGTCGCTGTACTGATGCACCGAGATCAACTGCTAACTGCGATAGCCCCAGTGCCAACTGATGCATGCCGCCTTTGACGGTCCAGACGCCAGAAGCCTCCGCGTGCCAAATCAATCCGAGAATCGCAGGGGTATGAACGGGTGATCCGCCAACATAAGTTGCGTAGCGACCAAATAATTGCGCAAGGCGCGGATCGCTGAAATCTCGCTTTAAGCGACCTGCCAAGTTTTGGCCGATGTTCATATGACGAATGAGTTGGGGTTGGCGCAGGACGCGCCAAGTGAGGCTGGTAATTCTTGGGTTTGGGTTGCGGAGCAATAACTCTTCAAAACCATGAAACAATTGCTCACAGCGCTCACAATAGGCACGAAATTCGGCTGCTGATCGATCACCAGAAAACGATTGAATCGCCGCCGCACTCTGCTCACGGTCGGAATAAAGATCAAGGGTCGCACCGTCAGGCCACCAGTGACGGGCGATTATCTTTTGTGAGATGAGCGTGACATAGTCATCTAATTTGCGCCCAGCAGATAGAAAAACCTCGTCAAAAATTTGGCGTAGCGTTAACACCGTTGGCCCCGCGTCAACGGGCCCAATCAAACTATCAGTCGTTCGCATCTTGCCGCCGACTTGGGCATGCTGTTCGAGCAAAAGGACTGTGAATCCGTGAGTTGCAAGCCGAATGGCGCTTACAAGACCAGCGACCCCCGTTCCAATTATCACAATCTTTCGCCGCGAATTTCGCTGGGTACGGTCCAATTCACAACTCCGCATTCTCATTTCGACGTTCACAATCAATTGACAACTGTCAATTTATGTTGACACTTGGGTTGTCGTGATTTATTGACGCCGTATTGTAAAGGGTGGAGTCAATGAATTTAAGCACACGCATTGAGAGTGCCATTCGGCATGCGACTGGTGATCTTAAAGGCTGCAACGGGCCGGGAAAGCTCGCGGCTGCGATTGATTACGCGCTTTTTCCAGGTGGTGCCCGAATACGCCCGACGATTTGTATGTCGGTGGCGATGGCCTGCGGCGACGATAAGCCGGCTCTAACAAACGCAGCGGCCGTAGCATTAGAGATGATTCATTGCGCGAGCCTTGTTCACGATGATCTCCCCTGTTTTGATAATGCTGATACCCGACGACACAAACCAGCACTGCACAAAGCTTTCCCGCAATCTTTGGCTGTATTAGCTGGCGATAGTCTGATTATCTTAGCATTCGAGACTTTAGCGAAGGCTTTGCGACAAGACTCCGTTCGTGCGGCGCAACTATTGCTGACCCTAACCCGGCGATCTGGCGTACCGGTGGGAATTTGCGCTGGTCAGGCGTGGGAGGATGAAGATCAGATTGATCTGTCGGCTTATCATCAATCGAAGACTGGCGCCTTGTTTGTTGCTGCCACGCAGATGGGCGCGATTGCTGCCGGACAGGATGGAGAAGCATGGTATGATCTAGGGGCATTGATTGGCGAGGCCTTTCAGGTCGCTGACGATCTGCGTGACGCACTGAACGACGCCGAGACTCTCGGCAAGCCAGCGGGTCAAGATGATCGCAACGGTCGTCCCAACGCGGTATTACAACTCGGAGTGGACGGCGCCATTCAGCGCCTATCCGATACGTTGGCTGGCGCGATTGCGTCTATCCCGTCTTGCCCCGGCGAGGCAACATTGGCGCAAGTTGTACGCGCCTACGCCGAGAAGCTGACGCCCGTTGAACCAAGCCGCACAGTTACTCCTCTCGCTTCGTCTTCGAAGGTAAAGGTGACGCTGTAGCTTGCGGGCCTGTTTGTCGAATGGGTCGGAATGGATTCGCACCGCGTCCTTTGGTATTGTCGGTCGAGATCATAGTGCTCCCGCGACGAGTTTACCGGTCGACCGTCTGTTTGAGTTATCAGATCGGTAATGGTCAACGAGGCGTTGCTTATGAGCAGCGCCAATGATCTCACTCCCGACCACATGGCCATATCGTCTAATCAGCCGCCCAAGATTTCAAAATTGGGCAAACCGAACGCCGATTCTGCATTGCTTCGTTCGACGCGACGGGGCGGCGATTTTTGACGTCGTTCAAGGCTTCGTAAAAAGCCAAGCGTTGGTGGCTTTAGTTGAGCTTAAAGTCCTTGAACAGTTGCGCTCAGGAACAAAGAGTGCCGTAGATCTTGGCAAAGTTGCTGAGATACCGACCGACCGAATGAACATTCTCATGCAAGCGGGTGTTGCGCTTGGCGTATTACGACGCAGTCGGGGTAATCGATATGGTTTGGCTCGACACGGGGCGGCGATCTTAGGCGTTCCTGGGCTGCAGCAGATGATTCGACACCATCATATTTTCTACCGTGATTTAGCTGATCCGGTCGCCCTATTTCGTGGAGAAAAGGAGACCGAGTTGAGCAAATTCTGGCCGTATGTTCTGGGGTTCGATGGGACGGCTGCAGCCGATGTTGTTCAGACTTACTCCGACCTCATGGCGCAGAGCCAAATACTGGTCGCTAATGATACGCTTGATACAGTCAAACTCACGGGTATGCAGTGCCTCTTAGATATTGGCGGCGGCCTCGGCGTATTTTTGCAAGAGGCGGCAGCACGATATCCCGATATCCGCTTGATGCTATTTGATCTGCCTCAAGTCATTGAGGAGGCCGACCAGAGGCTCGGCACTATCGGCCTGCGAGACCGCATAAAACTGCAAGCGGGATCATTCAAAGACTCCGACCTTCCTGCCGGCGCCGACGTCGTGACCTTGATTCGCGTTCTGTATGATCACTGTGATCATACCGTCGTGGAACTCCTGAAGAAAGTATTTGCTGCGCTGCCCGCAGGCGGCCAGCTTATTGTTTCTGAGCCCATGAGTGGCGGACATCGACCTCGTCCGGCAAGCGATATCTATTTTGCATTTTACACAATGGCGATGCAAACGGGCCGCACACGATCGCCCGCCGAAATCAAGAAATTGTGCCAAGCAGCAGGGTTCACAAAGGTGAGGAGTTCGCGGCCCAGACGCGACTACGTCACACAGATTTTGACGGCGCAGAAGCCAAAGTAAATGAAAAAATAAAAAAAGTGTCTATTTTTGTTGACAGTCAATTTTGTCAGAGTAAACTGATACATAATATTTCGGTGATTCGAAAGAATCGTAACGGATTGGGAGGCCAGTTTGGAAGCAACAGCTGTTCTCTTTCGGGAGCCAGGCGTGGTGGGAGTTGAGGCCGTGGCTCTTCGAGAACCAACGGCGGCAGATTTGGTGGTTGATATTCAGTATTCTGGCATATCAACCGGCACCGAGAAATTACTGTTTCTTGGTGAAATGCCTGATTTTCCGGGAATGGGGTACCCATTGGTACCGGGGTATGAAGCGGTTGGTGATGTTGCAGAGGCGGGGACGCAATCTGGTTTTCGGGTGGGCGAGCGCGTGTTCGTTCCGGGTGCCAATGGTTACCGTAATGTCCGCGGTTTGTTTGGTGGGGCAGCTTCCCGACTGGTAACAGATGCATCTCGTGTTAGCAGAGTGAGCAGCGAATTGGGTGCGGCTGGGGCTCTTATGGCATTGGCTGCAACGGCGCGGCATGCACTAGTAGCGGGCGCAAACGGCGGTAACGGAAAGTATTCGCCGCCGGAACTGATTGTTGGCCACGGCGTCTTGGGACGATTGTTGGCGCGGTTGACAATTGCGGTCGGCGCCCAACCACCAATCGTTTGGGAGACTGACCCAAATCGTCGTAGTGGCAATCAAGGCTACGAGGTCGCCGCGCCGCAAGATGATCCTCGCTTTGACTATGGCACGATTTATGACGCATCGGGAAGCGATGCCCTTTTAGATGATCTTGTCAAGCGGGTAAGCCGCGGCGGGGAGATCGTCCTCGCGGGCTTTTATTCAAAGCCACTGACGTTTTCTTTCCCCGCAGCGTTTATGAAAGAGGTGAGAATTCGAGTCGCGGCGGAGTGGGATGCCGATGATCTACAGGCGGTACGAGTCCTCGTTGAAGATGATCGGTTAAGCCTTGAGGGTTTGATCAGTCATTATTGTCTGGCTACGGATGCAGTGACCGCTTACCGGCAAGCCTTTGAGAGTCCGTCTTGCGTCAAGATGATCTTGGATTGGGAGGGTAAGGCGTGAAAGACGAAGTTCCAAATCTCAAGAGTTATGACGCGATGCTGCGTGAGGAGGCGGCGGAGCCAACGCTTGAAGTGCCGACATCTGAACCAACCAAGAAAACGCAAATTATTGCCATCTACGGCAAAGGCGGGATCGGGAAGTCATTTACGCTCGCAAACCTAAGCTACATGATGGCCGAACAGGGTAAGCGCGTATTGTTGATTGGTTGCGATCCCAAATCTGATACGACGAGTTTATTGTTCGGCGGCAAAGCCTGTCCAACGATAATTGAAACCTCAACGCGAAAAAAGCTTGCAGGCGAAGAGGTAAAGATCGGCGACGTCTGTTTCAAACGGGACGGCGTGTTTGCTATGGAGCTCGGCGGCCCCGAGGTTGGACGTGGCTGTGGCGGGCGTGGTATCATTCACGGCTTCGAACTGCTTGAGAAGCTCGGATTCCATGATTGGGATTTCGACTATGTTCTGCTTGACTTTCTTGGCGATGTCGTGTGCGGCGGATTTGGGTTACCAATTGCCCGCGATATGGCTCAGAAAGTGATTTTGGTCGGGTCAAACGATCTGCAATCGCTTTATGTTGCGAACAATGTGTGCGCGGCTGTTGAGTATTTTCGCAAGCTAGGCGGTAATGTCGGCGTTGCCGGGTTGGTCGTCAACAAGGATGACCAAAGCGGTGAGGCGCAAGCCTTTGCCGAGGCGGTGAACATCCCGGTTCTTGCCGCCATTCCCCAAGATAATGATTTGCGGAAGAAATCCGCAAATTACCAAATTGTTGGGACGGCAACCAGCAAATGGGGCGGCCTTTTCGCGCAACTAGGCGAAAATGTCGCCGAGGCGCCGCCGCTACGCCCTGTTTCACTGAGTCAAGATGCTTTGTTGGAACTCTTTGACGGGTCAGAGACTGGTGCTGGCGTGGTGCTCGAACCGGCGACAGATCGCGATATGTGCGGCAGCCTTGCTGTTGAAAAGAAATCTCTTGAAGTGATTTATGACGACGCATGAGCAAAATGGTCAAAAATAACGCAGCTACCCTCGAGGCCCGAGAGGGATTCGAAGATATCCCATCGGTCGGCAATACTGACGGACTTGGGTGTCATTCAAAGTCGGAAATGCAAAAGGCCGCACGGATGAGCGGCAGTGCTGAGATTCTTGACCAATATGCGAAAGACTACCCGCAAGGGCCGCATGATAAACCACAGTCGATGTGTCCCGCCTTCGGATCGCTGCGGGTTGGCCTTAGGATGCGCCGAGTTGCCACTGTTTTGTCAGGCTCCGCCTGCTGCGTTTACGGGCTAACATTTGTTAGCCATTTTTATGGGGCGCGACGATCAGTCGGATATGTGCCATTTAATTCAGAAACTTTGGTTACTGGAAAGTTATTCGAGGATATTCATGCGAGCGCACATGAATTGGCTGACCCGGCTCGCTTTGATGCGATTGTAATCACTAATTTATGCGTTCCAACAGCATCGGGAGTGCCTCTCAAACTATTGCCTAAAGAAATCAATGGTGTGCGAATCATTGGAATCGACGTGCCCGGTTTCGGGGTGCCGACCCATGCCGAGGCAAAAGACGTTCTCGCTGGCGCGATGCTTCAATACGCGCTTACTGAGGCGTCCTCAGGCCCGGTGGCCGCACCGATGGGATTTAAATCTGATCGGCCAACGATCACCTTACTCGGTGAGATGTTCCCAGCTGACCCTATGATGATCGGGCGTATGCTTGATCCGTTAGACTTAGCCTTGGGCCCAGTGGTCCCCTGTCGCGAATGGCGAGAATTGTATGCCGCTCTTGATTGTGGAGCAGTCGCTGCAATCCATCCGTTCTATACCAGTGCAACGCGCGTTTTTGAGAAAGCTGGTCGGCCGATGGTAGGATCGGCACCAGTCGGTTTTGAGGGTACTGCGGCCTGGTTGGCTGCGATCGGTGAGGTTTTTGGTCTCGAAAACGATAAAGTTGCGAAGGCGCAAAATCAGTTCTTGCCAGCGATCAGAGAAGCGTTGAAGTCCGCACCGGTTGACGGGACCATCACTCTCAGTGGTTATGAGGGTAGCGAGTTACTGGTTGCGCGGCTGTTGATCGAATGTGGTGCGCAAATTCCCTATGTTGGCACCGCTTGCCCGGCGACCAACTGGTCGGCGATTGATGCGGCTTGGTTGCAGGCAAACGGAACGAAGGTTCAGTTCCGTGCCTCTTTGGAAAATGATGTTGCAGCGATGGAAGCAATTCAGCCGGATCTCGCGATTGGAACGACTCCCGTCGTTCAAAAGGCTAAGGAGGCGGGCATTCCGGCGCTCTATTTTACCAATTTAATTTCAGCACGACCCTTGATGGGTGTTGCTGGTGCGGGGTCCCTGCAACAGGTCGTCAATGCTGCTATTGCCAATAAGGGTCGTATGGCGCGTTTTCGAGAATTTTTTGCCGGCGTCGGCAGCGACGACAGGGCTGGAATTTGGGAAGGTGATCCAAATTTGAGGCCCGAGTTTCGTAGCATCCAGCAAAAAAAGCTAGAGCGGCAAGCGAAAGCGGCCAAGGCGCAGGAGATGGTTTGATGCAAAACCTTTTGCGCTGTCACTCTGCGTGTATCTATCGCAGATGTTGCAAATTAGGGATGGCAAAGTTCATGATAATGTTCGCGAAGGGCAGGACCAGATCATGCTGATCTTCGACCATGATCGTGCGGGCGGATACTGGGGCGCTGTTTATGCTTTTTGTGCAGTAAAGGGCCTACAGGTCGTCATTGATGGTCCCGTGGGTTGCGAAAACCTGCCGGTAACGAGCGTGCTACATTACACGGATGCGTTGCCGCCGCACGAACTCCCAATTGTTGTTACCGGACTTGGCGAAGAGGAACTAGGGCGTGACGGCACCGAGGGTGCGATGAAGCGTGCGTGGGACGTGTTGGATCCGGCACTGCCAGCGGTTGTGGTTACCGGCTCAATTGCAGAGATGATTGGAGGCGGTGTCACCCCGCAAGGGACAGCACTTCAGCGTTTCCTACCGCGAACCATTGATGAAGATCAATGGGAGTCGGCGGATCGAGCCATGACTTGGATTTTCACTGAGTTCGGTATGACCAAGGGTCGGATGCCGCCCGAGAAGAAACGGGACTCGCAGCAAGCTCCTCGCGTTAACATTCTGGGGCCGATGTACGGCACCTTCAATATGGCCAGCGACCTCGCCGAGATCAGACGGTTGATTGAGGGAATCGGTGCTGAGGTGAATATGGTGATGCCACTGGGTGCTCATTTGGCAGAAATGCGGTCTCTCGTAAACGCTGACGTCAATATTTGCATGTATCGCGAGTTTGGTCGAGGACTCTGTGAGTTGCTTGGCAAGCCGTATTTGCAAGCACCGATTGGGGTTGAGAGTACGACGAAGTTTTTGCGCCGTCTTGGTGAACTGTTGGATTTGGATCCAGAGCCATTCATTGAGAGAGAAAAGCACTCCACCATCAAACCGATCTGGGACTTGTGGCGATCTGTGACACAGGATTTTTTCGCCACAGCATCTTTTGGGATTGTGGCACATGAGACGTATACCCGTGGGATTCGACTATTCCTAGAGGAAGACATGGGGTTACCTTGCGCTTTTGCCGTTCCACGTTGCGCCGGGTCAAAGACGGACAATGTCAATGTACAGGACCTTATCGCCCAAAAGCAGCCGTTGATTGTGATGGGGTCGATCAACGAGAAAATGTACCTAGCCGGGAACCAAGGTGGTCATGGGCCGCGCCCGGCATTTATTCCGGCTAGTTTTCCTGGAGCGGCGATCCGCCGTGCAACAGGAACGCCGTTTATGGGTTATGCGGGAGCCACTTACCTCGTGCAAGAGGTTTGCAACGGGCTCTTTGACGCGTTGTTTCATATTCTACCGTTGGGAACCGCTTTGGACGCTGTTGAAGCGACGCCAACGCGATTACGGCGCGATTTTCCGTGGGATCCCGACGCCCAAGAAATGTTGGACCGGATTGTGGCTCAGCATCCAATCCTGACGCGGATTTCCGCGGCCAAGAATCTGCGTGATGCGGCGGAGAACGCGGCGCTCGCGCAAGGAGACGAGAGGGTGGTGATTGAAACCGTGCGCACCCTTGATCCCAGTTTTGCTCTGATTGAAGACGAATAATTGAGGAGGAATGACATGGCGAATGTAAGCAATCAAGTCGACCCGAGGGCGCATCGGCCGCCACGGGTAGAGTTCATGATTTATTTTTCAGTCATTTTCTTGGCAACGCTGCCGCTCGCGAGTCTAACTTGGCTTTTGGCAGCGATCAAGAGTTCAGGGGTGCCGGCCAAAGGGCCGATTGCGCGTGCTTGGACGCAGGCGCGCATCATCACTCCGATGATTTTTTCCGCATGACGAATGCGGATACCGAGACTGGCCGTCTGACGAAGACGGACAGGAGCCCGAGGGGAGCCTCCCCGAAGGTCCCAGCTGCGGGGAACGCGGCGTCAGCATAGCATTCCGGAGGAAAGTTAATGGCTGATCACAGTGACCTGTCATTTACGGGTCTAACCGATGAACAGGCGCAAGAATTGCATTCTGTCTATATGAGCGGGCTCTGGCTGTTTGCCGCCGTGGCAATCATCGCTCATTTGGCGGTATTCATCTGGCGTCCTTGGTTCTGAGGAGGGTTGAACTATGGCAAGGTTTTATAAGATCTGGCTCGTTTTTGATCCGCGTCGTGTGTTTGTGGCACAAGGCGTTTTCTTATTCCTGCTGGCAGCGATGATTCATCTCGTTCTGCTTAGCACGGATCACTTCAATTGGTTTGAACTAGCGGCCATGAAGGCGGCCGGCGGTTAGGGCTACTTGAGGTGGCATAAAAGCTCGTTGCGGGCGACTGATTAAAATTAGTCGGTTGCCCGCGACAACCAAGAAACCTGACGTTAACAGTTGCTGGTGCTTAGGATAGAGACCAGCCAATACAGGGACAAACAGGATGGCACTTCTTAGTTTTGAACGGAAGTATCGCGTTCGTGGGGGAACTCTTGTCGGCGGAGATATTTTTGACTTCTGGGTGGGTCCCTTCTACGTGGGCTTCTTTGGAGTTACGACGATATTTTTCTCACTCCTTGGCACGATTTTGATTTTCTGGGGTGCATCGCAGCAGGGGACATTCAATCCTTGGCTCATCAACATTGCCCCGCCTGATCTCAGCTATGGCTTAGGTTTGGCGCCATTGCTTGAAGGGGGGCTTTGGCAAATCATTACGATTTGTGCGACCGGTGCTTTTGTCAGTTGGGCACTGCGTGAGGTCGAGATTTGCCGCAAGCTAGGCATTGGTTACCATGTACCGATCGGATTTAGCTTTGCGATTTTGGCTTATGTAACGCTGGTGATTTTTCGTCCGTTATTGTTAGGCGCGTGGGGGCATGGGTTCCCGTACGGGATCTTTAGCCATTTGGACTGGGTCTCGAACACGGGTTATGCTTATCTGCATTTTCACTATAATCCCGCTCATATGTTAGCGGTGACGTTGTTTTTCACCACCACCCTCGCTTTGGCTTTGCATGGGGCTTTGATTTTATCGGCGGCTAATCCTGAGGCTGGTGAGGAGATGAAGACTCCGGATCACGAAGACACGTTTTTCCGTGATTTCATCGGATATTCAATCGGGACACTGGGCATTCATCGACTGGGTTATTTGCTCGCGATCAATGCGGTGTTTTTCAGCGCCGTTTGTATCATCATTTCTGGACCTGTTTGGACAGCTGGCTGGCCCGAGTGGTGGAACTGGTGGTTAGAGTTGCCGATATGGGGTGATAATCCCATGCCGGTTGGAGGATTATAATTATGGCCATTCGCGAGTATCAGAATATCTTCACCCAAGTTCAGGTACAGGGTACGCCTGAATGGGGCATGGATGACAATGGTCGCATGATGCGCGAGCGTATTGGTCGCCCGCGGTTCAGTTCATTAGTTGGATGGTTTGGTAACGCGCAGATTGGCCCGATTTACCTTGGGTGGACGGGCGTTGTTTCACTGACGACTGGGATTTTGTGGCTCAACATTATTGGGCTGAATATGTTGGCGCAGGTTGGCTGGGACATTCCAGAGTTCATTCGCCAGTTCTTCTGGCTTGCGCTTGAGCCGCCGAGTCCGAAATATGGGTTATCAATGCCGCCTCTTGATGACGGGGGTTGGTATATCATCGCAAGTTTTTTCTTATTGGTTTCAGTTATGACGTGGTGGTTGCGGACGTATTTGCTTGCGGCCGAACACAAGATGGGGAAACATGTTGCTTGGGCGTTCTTGGCAGCCATTTGGCTGTTTCTCGTGCTGGGTCTGTTTCGTCCGATTCTTATGGGATCTTGGTCCGAGGCGGTACCGTATGGAATTTTCCCGCATTTAGATTGGACGACGGCGTTTTCGATTCGGTACGGCAATCTCTACTATAATCCGTTTCACGCACTTTCGATCGTCTTTCTTTATGGTTCTGTTCTGCTGTTTTGCATGCACGGGGGAACGATATTGGCGGTCACGCGTTACGGGGGCGATAGAGAATTGGAGCAGATTGTTGATCGCGGCACGGCGACGGAGCGTGCGGCACTTTTTTGGCGATGGACGATGGGCTTTAATGCGACCATGGAGGGAATCCACCGATGGGCTCTATGGTTTGCGATACTAACTCCTATTACCGGTGGGATTGGCATATTGCTCACGGGCACTGTTGTCGACAATTGGTTCATATGGGCTCAAGAGCACAATTTTGCTCCAATTTATGACGGCGCGTTTGGATATGAGGACTACACGACCTATGAGGCGTTCATTGGGAGGGAGAACTAATTATGTTGTCCAAGTGGTTTGATGAATGGAATAGGAAAAACCCGACCGATATTTTTGGCCCGGCTATTTTGGTGGGTGCTATTGGAGCTGCGGTTCTTGTAGCCATTCTGCTTGTTACTTGGGGGCAACCTTTTGCAACATCCTCAATGCAAACGGGTCCGAGGGGTACAGGAATGGAAGTGGTCGAGTTCAATTCTGACTTAGATCGCCCTGACCCGACCATCGCTGGTTACTATACAGAAGAGGTTTATCTGCCGCAGGGTAATGAACCGCTAGCCAGGGACATTTATCAAAATGTTCAGGTTCTCGGTGATTTGACCGAGGACAACTTCAATCGTGTTATGAACGCGATCACTCAGTGGGTCAGTCCAGAGGAGGGGTGTGCATATTGTCATGGGGATGCGGACATCGAAGACTATGGCAACGATGATCTCTATACCAAGGTTGTTTCTCGACGTATGATTGAGATGACCCAAGCCATTAATGAGGAATGGAGCGGTCATGTTAATGCCGTCAAGGAGGTTGGCGTAAACTGCTATACGTGCCATCGAGGTGAGAATGTACCGTCCGACATTTGGTTCAAGGTCGGGACGGTAAATGAGGCTGCTGCGGGCTGGTCTGCGATTCAGAATCGGGTAACGCCGATCAGTCATTCGACCTCTCTTCCTTCTGACGCTTTAGAGACGTACCTCTTGGAAGAGAACCAGATTGTCGTGCACGATTTAGAGAGTCGGGTTGCGGGCGGACCGGCAAGCGAAACGGATCTATTGCCGTCCATTCAAGACACGGAGCGAACCTATTCCCTCATGAATTACTTCTCAAATTCGCTAGGCGTTAATTGTCTGTTTTGTCACAATTCTCGGGCCTTTTATTCGGCGGCAGGTGAGGTGACGCCGCAATGGTCGACGGCGTCTCTTGGCATCTTGATGGTGCAGGAGTTAAACAACGGGTATCTGGTTCCGTTAAAGGACACCTATCCGGAGGAGCGATTGGGACCAGTGTTTGCCGATGCGCCGAAGGTCGCCTGTCGAACCTGTCATAAGGGTTATCAGCAGCCGTTGCAGGGTACGAATATGATTGCGGACTGGCCGGAACTCGCACGTACTGAGGCCCCGGTTTACGATCAGTAATTTGTTCTAGACATCATTGTTATTGTTGAACTTTTGATGAATGGCTGATTGAGCGATCTTGAAATTACTCGATTGATGATCCGACCTTACGGACGACCAAGCAACCCGCATTGTGTTTGTTCATCAGAGGGAGGAGGGTAGACAAGAACGGGGAATGTTCACAACGCGCTTTTTGACCGTTCTTTGTATGCCAAAAACGGCCGCTTCGCCTGAAAAGCCGCACGAGCGGCCCGTAGAGCGTCTTCTTGTCTTTTGTGGTCGTTAACCAAAATTATGCGCCAACACCAGTCGGCGTGCGCCTGGGTGGGCGAATGTTTGGCCGATGAATGAAATTTTGCCAAAAAGATCGAAAATTGGCTCTATTGCCGGATGGATTTTCGTGGGGATGCCGCGTAAGATCGAATCACCCCACCGTATCAGATTGATAAGCTGGCGTTGTCGTCCGTGGTCGGTGGCTCGGTGTCCTTGAACAGGATTGAGGGTGGTAGACTCCCGGGGTCGACACCGCCCTCTTCCATGACTTCTTCGAGCCGGGAGGGGATAACGGTCTTACAGAGGCGCGGGTCGGGTTCAGCGGTGCCGACCTATTGGAGATTGCTTACCCCGCTACACCTGACCAATGGACTGAGATTCCGGGGATTGGGCAGATAAGGATAATTATCCGAAAAGGGGATAACCTGATCCATTTCAGGCAGAAAGCCGGTACGCGAATGCCGACAAGCGGGAGGCGTACCATCCGGGTCAACCTCCTGCCCACTTGCAGCGACTGCTGGGGCGCCGATCTCGTCCCAGCGTCAGACTTTCAGCAGGCAAAGAGGAGCAGAACCCTATTATGTCTTCGGAGAGGGAAACTGCCGGTCTGCCGATCACGTAAGAACACAGGCCGGCCATCGGCAGGTCGATTGCCGGAGACACACCACGTCCACTCCGAACAGCAACGGCTATCATACGTGGGTGAATTGCAACCCTTTTTCTAATGTCGGTACTACTCTTAACTTAGGGCCAAGGTGCGGTGACGTGCCGAATGGCCTCGGAAGCTGGGTCTGCACACGCGAACCAAGATTCTGGTGCATTCCACCAAATAACACCACTCGCGTAAGATTCCATGACAACGCGGCGCACTACCGGGTCGTGAACAACCCAAACGCAATCTTCGAGGTTCAGACCGATAGCGACTACTGCATGTGATCGCTGACGGTATTTGTCGAACACACAGGTCGGTCTCATGGCCGCCTATCAAGACTCACGCGCCGCAACCCTGTTCCGAGACTTCATTAAAGCCAAAGCCACCGCAGATATCATCATTCAACCCGACGAGATCATCGTGCGGGTCGGCCGCCGCGCCCATAACCCTTTCCTGCTAAATGCCGGGTTCGCTGATATCAAAATTTATGTCCCGTGGCTACAAAACCGCCGCCTCACTTTCCAATTTGTATCAACCTAAAACGAGAAAATGTCATAACAGCAAACTTTGTTGGGAATCCAGGCTAGGTCAGCTTGCAGGCCGCCAACAAGCGTAGGCAACGATGGGGGAGAGCAATAGCCCGGATGAACGCGATGATAAGCATGCCAAGGCTATGCTGAAGGACCGCGAGAATTTTTCTGAAAACAGAAATCCTGCAAGTCAATTAAACTGCCCAAACGGAATTTAATCCCCGCTTTCAACAATGAAGTGCAACGGCCGGCGTTTTTTCCTAGACTTCAGTGTTTACCTGAACTGGTGGATTGACGCCGGGGTGCTCAAGGATGGTTCGCTGTGTTGTTAGCGGTCAACAGCGGCCGAAATCTCTTCCAGAGAGTTTAGCGTAGCCGCGGGTCAAGCGCAAGTGGGGTGGAATTCAAAGCCGACCGGCGGCGCGGAGAGCGGCCGCAGCCGCCGAGCGGCGGGCCCGCCGCTCGGCGGCTGCGAAATGTCTCCATTGTTGTTGCCATTTCGGTTGTGGTGGTGTCGTGACGAGCCCGACCACTCGCCAACCGCCGCGGTACCGTTACGCGCCGGCGGCGGCCATCACCTCCTGCGGGGTACGATACCCCAAGACCTTC
>JAPORY010000092.1 GCA_026709985.1 Aestuariivita sp.
CGAAATGCCCAAGATGATTGCCAAACAAACTGGCGCGGATTGCTTGTTGCTTGTTATTTGTTGGTTCTAAGGTCTATACCACGACGAAACAAAAGTCGATCACAAAAGAACCCGCCGTTTGCAGTGAACTGGATACCAGTATCCCGCAATTTGACATTTTCGGGATACTAGGTCGGGCAGCTTCCAACAAAGAGAGGTACATGCTACAGATTGAGGTCAACGAGCGTCACTTGGACATGATATTGACGCTGCCGTTTAAAAGGTCAATGATTTGGCTTTTCAAAAACTTCTCGGCTTGCTATCGACGCCGCCGCGGTGGGCGATCGTGCACAAATTTTCTGCCGAGCGCAGGTGGGCGCGGTTTCAATCCATTGAGATTCAGGTTGGATGCTCGCAGCTTTTTAGCGCGTCTCAAGCCTGTGACAGAGGCGGTTTCGTCGTTTCTAACGCGACCTTACACAGCGAAGATTACAAAATGGGTTGAGATTCGCAATCATAATCAATTTGCGACGGTAAAGATATCCAATCCAACGACTTGCGGTTTGACTTGAAGCAGGAGCCGTATGCATTCACGTGCACGTACGGATCTGAGCGGGGAGACTGGAGAAACCCAGTTTCCTACTGCGGTCACCGTCTGTTTTCCTTTGTGAGCATCAATTGGCGTGGAAAACCGCTGCGGGATCTGGTCACGATTATCAACCTCATTAAAGCAACAAAGACTGATGCCGGTCTGAAAGTCGGTTGCGTCCTTGATCAAAACCATTATGAGAAAGGAAAGTCCGTGACTGATACTGACATGCAATCCCTCAAACTGGTGCGAAATTCCTTTCACGGCGAACGAAATTCCTTTCACGGCGAATGGAATTATACGATGCCGCCGTAGAGACTACCAAGGAGCGTTCAATATTGGACGGCCCCTTAGCATGGTCACGCGACACACTCAATCAACTCCTTACCCGGATGCAGAGATTTGATTGTTCCTGAATCCGTGTGAACGCGGAAACGCAGGGTATTGATGTCCTTTCCTCTGGAGTATTTTTGGACATTCTCTGAAAAAACACCGTGAGGCGAAAAGGAAAAGTGTACCATTTGGCAGAATTTCTTCGTTCCATTCAGTAACCCCGTCAAAAGACCTGAGTTCTTTGCCCTTCCCGACGCTCCAATCAGTTGCACGAATGAATAGTGACTGTTTACCAGAATTCGAGATTTCTAGGCTCCAAAAGTTCGAACGGCCGCCATTTCCCACCTTAAGCTTGAGGGACTTGGCATCGCAGGGCTTGGATAGTTGTTTTAGAGCCCACGAAAACAGTTCGCGCACGAATACGAGTATAAACTCCAACGTTGCTCAATTCTTTGCGTCTATTGGTTATCCTATGCACTTTTGGAAAACGTTGCTGGGAATGTCAAGAGAACATAGGGAGATCATACAACTCCAAGATGACCGGCTTTAAGGGCTTGACAATTCTAGGAAATCTGAGTTCAGGAATTAGTAGCAAGATTGATATCGTTGTTGCGGCTGAGGCTACTTGGTCTAAATTGAAGAAAGTTCGACATTTAGAAATTACCGTAATTGACGAGGAGCATTGGCTAGACCCAAGTTTCGCAAATTTGGTTGTGACGAACGGGTAAAGCATTGATAAACCGATTTTTTCGGATTCGCCGATACCCGTTATGGCACTACATTTTGTGTTTCGATAGATTTATCGGTTGTTGCCCCGGATGCTTCGACTGCCGCCAATCTGGCACCCCTAAGAGCTTACACCGACGCGTTTGTCCGCCAATGGCCGAGCGAAGCGCATCCCCTCGCAACCGCCGATCGGTAGGATATACCACAGCGGTCTCGACCACAAAACTATCGGCGCTGGCAAGCAGCCGCTCCGTAACCTGATGACCCCAGGCTTTGTAACCCAACCGAACGACTGACACCTGGATCTGAGGGCGAACCGCATCGGTCAGCAGCGCGATGGTGTTCGCCATGGTCTCAGCAGAAATCCGTGGCCGGTCCAACCGGTTATCAAGGCCGGCAAGACTGCGGATGTCGATATGATTGGCGGCCAAGTTTGCCAACCGGTCATGGTCAATATTCAAGCCTTGCTTGATGCCGGCAAATACGTAAATTTGCCAAAAGTCCCTACTCGAACGACCAATCTTGCCGGCGGTATGCTGCCGATGACACGCTTCAAGTCGTCCCAGAATATGATCGTGCCACACGGCTTGTAGCCGGCAACACCGGACGTCGATATCATCGCGGCTTGGGATCGAGCGTCCGTTGATCAATGGGCGTGGCGGCAAGCCGGGGTTGGCGAGCAACGGTCTTCGCCGACATCTTCCGCAGGTTTTGGTGAAGATTCGCTGATTGGGCGCAAAACGTGCTGGATTTCGCTGGTTTTGTCCTCGATGTCAAGAATCTTCGTCAACAAAAACTCTCGGAAAGTCAAGGTATTTCAGCGTTTGAGGAGAATTTGGGGGGGGCTTCTTCAGACACTGTTTGCCGAACTCTGGACTCAACTCCCGCGATAGGTTGAATAACCGAACGGCGAGAGCAATAATGGAACGTGATAATGAGAATTTGCGTCTGCTATTCCGAATCGGATCGGAATATCACCCAAAAACCTCGGTTGCGAAGGGGACTGCTCAAGCGCGTCAAGGTAATCACCGGCGCAAAAAATCAACTCATATTGACCCACCTCTAACTGCCCATGCGGTAAAATTGGCGTATCAGTGCGCCCATCCGCATTTGTTACCTTGCGTGCTAGTTTGATGCGAGACTCCTTCTTTCCTAAACGATAGAGCGTGATGGTTAATCCCTTGGCTGGTTTGCCAAGAGCGGTATTCAAAACATGCGTTGTAATAAACCCTTTACTTTTGTCCGCTTCAGGTACCTGTTGATCGACTGACCAGTCGTCCTCACAACACAGCCCTCCCTTGGGGTCATCAAATTCAGATACAAGTTGACGGAGTTCTGCGGCGGAATAAATTGGATCTTTCGGATCGTTCAGGACGCCGTCAGCGATTTGATCGCAGGTAAAGCCTTTTGGGCGCCCCGTTTCCTTGTTAACAACCCATGATACGCACCAACGAGGTTTGCCCAGATAACTCTTAGCAACCCTTCGGGGCAAGACTCCTATAAGCTCAGCCAGTGCCCCATAAGTGCAACGACGTTTTTCATAATTCAAATATCTGAGGACCCGGTTAACCCATTCTACCCGTTCTGCCTCAGTCATGATTAATTCTCCCATACCCCGATCAACATCACGTCGGGCTTTTGTACAAGGGTGGTGTCACATTTGCCCTGTCTTGCAACGACCAGAGATTCTTTCTGTTACTACAAGCGGAATTGGTTCGATTGCACAATGGCCTACTCCTTACTTCTTGCTTGGAGACGAGTTTGACGATGATCGCGAAAAATATCAGCCACCAAGTCGGATCGAAATCACCTTGAAAGCCTCGGATGGTGTAAAGCTATATCGGAGCAACCCTCGTATAAACTCGCAAACGAGATCACGATACATCGAAGAAATTCTATTTTTGCCAGAGAAACTTTAGAAGTCAGAAGGGTTATAGTGAGAACTCCGAACGGCACAGGAATATGCACAGGAAAAAATGGTATGCCCCTCGTTTGGCATAGTGCTGATGCTGCGTCATATGGGCGGACGGGTAAAGGGGTGAATCGTGTCCCGGTCACGATTGAAGTTATCCGCGCAACACCATTTTATGAATAAGGGCAATAACCAAAAATAAGAGACGATTTACCTATCTTAAGGGAGGGAATTTCATTCCTTATTCCTTTAATCTTTACTTCTTTAACATTATGTCTATGCTAAAAGTGAGTCTAAAAAATCGTTCGGATTGAAATTAGTATAGTGATCGCCAATGGTTAGAGATTATTTTCATTTATACAAGGAGAAAGAAAATGGATGAAAATAATAAACCATTTTTCACCAGAGAAAACGTTTCTATTCTTATACTCATCATAACTCTTATAGGTTTTTTTATGGGACTATCTAATGAGATAGATGAAATGGGTACCCATCTTTCTGATAAGATAGATAGTCTAAATTCTGATCTTTCTGATAAGATAGATAGTCTAAATTCTGATCTGACTATGAGAATAGATCAAAGCAATGCTTCAGCAAGTACAGCTATCTTAATCAAATTAAATCAGCAGATAGTCGACATTCAAGACACTTTAGCTCGGAATAATATAGAGTAAGATTTATACTAGGAGAGAGAGATATCCCTATCTCCCTAATTGTTTTATTCTTTGTTATAAATGTTAAGAAGCCTGTATCTTGATTGCGCAACCCAAATAGTAGCCGTCAAATCGCTGACTGATGCGTCCAAAGGGTTGTGCCCGACGGCCCCGCCTCGCCTATAAAGTACCCTTACGCTGTTCAAGACACGAGGTAACGATTTGTAAGAACGGAATACTCGGCACCAATTTGCGTCATTGTTGGCCTAACTTCATCAGACATCCGATATTGAGCTAAGCCCGAATATCAATCCATTCAAAACGCCTTTCAAAGGTCATAGAGATATCTATTGCGGATCAATTCTCCGTCGCAAGATCGAAGCTTGAACGCTTGAACCCTTGCCAATACCGACCTTCAACGCTATGAATTATCATCAAGAAACTGCCGTATCAAATTGCTAAAATTCTCCCGTTTCTCGTTAGAGAACAGTGACTTGGTGCCTGCCTTCAACCCAACAAATCGTTACAACCTTACGGGAACGAGCCCACCCAAAAGCCAAGGAGGCATCTTGATGAACCGATACCCCCGCGACATGATTGGTTACGGGGAAAAGCCGCCCAACGCCAACTGGCCCGATCAAGCCAAAATCGCCGTGCAGTTTGTCTTGAATTACGAAGAGGGCGGGGAAAACAATATCCTCCATTCCGACCCCGGGTCCGAAGCCTTTCTCTCCGAAATCGTGGGCGCAGAGTCGTGGGAAGGTGAACGCCACTGGAATATGGAGTCGCTTTATGAATACGGCGCTCGCGCTGGGTTCTGGCGCCTTCACCGATTGTTCACAAGCAAATGTATCCCCGTTACCGTTTTCGGGGTTGTAACCGCCCTTGCTCGCAGTCCCGAGCAAGTCGCCGCCATGACAGCCGCACGCTGGGAAATCGCTTGCCATGGCCTAAAGTGGATTGAACATCGAACCCTAGAAGAAACAACTGAGAAGGAAAGCATAAACGCCGCCATTCAACTGCATCACGAGATCGTCGGCGAATTACCCCAAGGTTGGTATACCGGACGCTGTTCGATGAATACCGTTCGCCTCGCAGCAGAAACAGGACAATTCCGCTATATCTCCGACGCCTATGATGATGACTTGCCCTATTGGCGCCAAATTTCGGGACGAACCCAACTCATTATCCCGTACACCTTGGATGCCAACGATATGCGGTTTGCAACGGCCCAAGGATTTAACGCCGGTGATCAATTCCTCAATTACTTGGTCGACAGTTTTGATACTCTCTATGCAGAGGGATTGGCCGGATCACCAAAGATGATGTCAATAGGTCTACACTGCCGACTCATGGGGCGACCTGGTCGCACGATGGCCTTGCAAAGGTTCATCGAATATACCCAAACCAAGCCGAGTCGAAGTGTTTGGTACGCGCGGCGGATTGATATCGCTAAGCACTGGGAGGAGCATCACCCATTCTCACCGAAGCTGCAACCACATCTGATGAATCAATCCCAGTTTATCAAAATGTTCGGTGGCATATTCGAACATTCGTCGTGGATTGCAGAGCGCGCATTTGCCTTAGAACTTGGGCCTGCCCATGATACAGCAGCGGGTCTGCACAGTGCGATGGTTAGGGTGTTTAGGTCAGCTTCACGCTCGGAGCGTCTCGGGGTTTTGCGGGCGCACCCCGATTTAGCTGGTAAATTGGCAGTTGCCAAAAAACTCACGCATGAAAGCACTTCTGAGCAGGCAAGTGCGGGTCTCGATTCACTAACTAAATGCGAATATCAGGAATTCCGCGACTTAAATTCTGCTTATGTCGAAAAGCATAAATTCCCCTTTATCATCGCCGCCCGCGATTATACCAAATTTCAAATACTCGCGGCGTTTCAGCAGCGCTTGCGCACGAATAGTACTGAGGAAGAATTTATCGTAGCGTGTCGTCAAGTTGAACGTATCGCACAATTGCGACTAGAGGATATCTTGTGACCTATGCCTTCCCAACTGGCGGGTTACCGAAGCAATCGGAGAGCCCTGAGTCGACCGCAATATTCACCACGGCTTATGCCTGCCTTCCGGCCCGCACCCATCGCGATATCGTCACCAGTTTACTGCCTGGATGGACGAAAACACGAGCGTGGATTTTTGCCCGACCGTTAAGCGGATTCGCTGAAACCTTCGCCCAATATGCGATAGAACTCGGACGCGATGGTGGTAGCGCATCACCTGAGCCTGACAGCAATGCCCAAGCAATCCTATTTGTCGCTGACGGGCATGGACGATTGACTATTAACCAAGAACAGCACGACCTTCGCGCTGGCAGTTATGCCTATATCCCCGCCGGTGCTCAGTGGACTCTTTGGAATACCAGTGATCACCTATTCAAGGTTCATTGGATACGCAAGCGCTGGGAACCAGCGAGTGGCCTTACGCACCCACCGGTTCTCGTCACTCACGACGACGATCATCCACCGGTAGCCATGCCCGATACCAATGGCGTTTGGGCAACAACACGGTTCGTTGATTCCAACGACATGCGTCACGATTGCCATGTCAATATCGTGACGCTTCAGCCCGGGGGTCGGATTCCTTTTGCCGAGACCCATATCATGGAACACGGGCTCTATATACTGCAAGGGACAGCTGACTATCTACTAAACACCGATTGGGTCAAGGTCGGGCCCGGTGATTTTCTATGGTTGCGAGCCTTTTGCCCCCAAGCATGTATTGCCACCGGCCAAGAGCCGTTTCGATATTTGTTGTATAAGGACGTCAATCGCCATCCGAAGCTATGACGGGTACACGAGATATCGAATGCGAGCCTCTGTCTCGCGAAGAGTTTGCTCCCTTTGGGGATGTTATCGAATGCAAATCATCGCCGGACAAGTTAATCAACGCTGGGCGTTGCGGCAGACATCATGATTTGGCCCGCCTAGACTTCGGTCCGAATGGTCGAGCGGGCATTAGCATCTTCGACTCGGAGAGTTGCTCTCTGCCATTCATCGTGGATCTGCTCGAACGGCATCCTGACGGATCGCAAGCGTTCATTCCAATGACGTTGACACGATTTCTTGTCGTTGTCTCCGAAACCCAATACGCACGGCCTCGGGCTTTTCTAACAGAGCTTGGTCAAGGGATTAACTTTATGCGCGGTACTTGGCATGCTGTCCTTTCGCCCTTGAGTGAGCCAGGACTATTCTTGGTCGTTGATCGTATCGGCAACACCTCGAACCTTGAGGAATATCACTTGCCGAATCCGTGGCGTGTTGTGCCGAACGCGGTAACAACAAACTGTTAGCTTCATCCATGCACACAAAACGAAATCACCACTTATTGCTCTTTCAACTTCGCCGCTTTGCGGCGGCGGTCGATGTTTGTTTGCAAGACAACGGCGACCTACTAGAAGGCCCGACGATATGGTAATGGGTTTAACCACCGAGATGATTGTGGTGCTGCTGCTATTGGCAGTCACGATTGTGTTGTTTGTCACCGAGGTTTTTCGGATTGATTTCGCCGCAATCTTAATCATGATCTCGTTGGGCTTGCTGTCGCAGATTCCCGGCCTCGAAAATCTGGCCCAGTCAAATCACTTGTTTGACGGTTTTGCCTCCAACGCGGTGATCTCAATCATCGCCGTTATGATTATCGGCGCGGGCCTTGATAAGTCCGGTTTGCTGAGCAATCTCGCGAGTGCCATCTTGCGCTTTGCTGGTAAAACCGAGTTGCGCTTGATCCCCATTATTTCGGGATCCGTCGGCGTCATCTCCAGCTTCATGCAAAATGTTGGATCGGCGGCACTGTTCATTCCAGTTGTGAGTCGGATTTCCGCTAGGACCGAGGTGCCGCTAAGTCGGCTGCTCATGCCAATGGGATTTTGCGCGATTCTCGGTGGTACCATTACGATGGTAGGCTCGTCGCCGCTGATCTTGTTGAACGACCTCATTGCAGGTCTCAACGATTCGCTGCCGCCCGAGCATCACATGCAACCGTTGTCATTGTTCGCCGTGACGCCGATTGGCGTTGCGCTGCTATTAACCGGTATTTTGTACTTTGTCTTCTTTGGTCGCTGGGTATTGCCCAACCGCGGCAGTCGCGACGCAGGAAGCAGCGCCAAGTCTGTTGGTGATTACCTCAAGAAAATTTATGGGCTGAAGTCCGACCTCGTTGAAGTGATTGTACCGGAGGGATCGATTTTACGGGGGGAAACCTTTGCCGATATCATGATCGCCCATAATCTTTATATCGTTGGTTCCTATCATCGGGGGCAAAGGTGGTTCACTCCAGTCCTTACGACCAAGGTTGAAGATCCTTGTCGTTTAGCAATCATAGGCCGCCGCAAAGTAATCGAAAGTATCGCCGAGGATTATGGCCTGACCGTGTTAGCGGACTTGGACATTTTTGCCGAGGCCTACGCCCCGACCGTAGCCGGGATTGCTGAATTGGTCATTCCGCCAGGATCCGATCTCATTGGGAAGACCGCACGCGAAGTGGTCATGCGCAAAACCTATGGCTTAGGACTTCTTGCAATTCATCGCGCCGATGAAACTCTCAGCCTCGTTGAAACAACGGAACACAAGGCTTCCAATATTGGCCGTGTCCCCTTTTGCGCTGGCGATACTTTGGTCGCCTTTACCGCTTGGGATAATCTCGCGCGTTTGACCGAAGATCGTGATTTTGTGGTGGTGACGAGTGAGTTTCCGCGAGAGGAACTCCGCCCAAGCAAAGTTGGTTGGGCCTTACTATTTTTTGTGATTGCGCTCGCGCTGATCATTTTCTCCGACCTGCAATTATCTCTGGCCTTGCTGGTCGGTGCTGGTGGTATGATTGCGACGAAAGTGCTGCGAATCGACGAAGCCTACGAAGCCGTAAGCTGGTCAACCGTGTTCTTACTCGCAAGTCTTATTCCGCTTGGGCAAGCTGTCCAAAATACCGGCACCGCCGCTTGGATCACCCAACAAATTTTGAGCTTGCTGGGGGAATGGCCAATTTGGGGTTTGCAAGCGGGAATCGCCGTGCTCGCGACGCTCTTTACTTTGGTGATGTCAAATGTCGGGGCAACAGTTCTGCTTGTACCGCTAGCGGTATCCATCGCTATCGCCGCAGGTGGTGATCCTACGCTCTTTGCGCTCACGGTCGCTATTTCGACGTCAAATTCCTTTTTGATCCCGACGCATCAAGTCAACGCTTTGATCATGGGGCCGGCGGGCTACAAAGTCGTTGATTTCCTCAAGAGCGGTGGCATCATGACCTTGTTATTCCTAGTTGTCTCTTTGATCGTTATGAATTTGTTGTATTGAAGGTACTCGTCTTATGTCGACGTGCGGGTTAGCAGGGTACTGTGTTGCACTGAGGTTTGTGTCGGCGATCGACTATATGGTAGAGCCAACGGGAGCTCTGATCAGTTGGCGGCGACAGCCTGTCGCGGGGTTTGCGTCCGAATGACCACGCGCACGTCGATACCTATCCAGCATCGACGCGGTCACAACTGAAGCAGAAGCGTAACCGCAGGACTGTCCGATCGCGCAGCAATGAAGTCCGAAGGAAGGTGCTGCTGGGTGGCTTTATCGTTGCGCAGTGCCGGCACAAACCCGATCTTCATAAGGCTGTCGCGAGCGACATCAAGGACTACTTATCCGAGCATCCCAAACCTGATATTGCCGAACAGAACATCGCAGCTTTGGCGGGGTTCTTTGCCGACCCGCATGACGCTGGCGTGAGCGATCCTAACAAAGACGCATCATTAGACGCGAAAAAAGCGTGCAATCATCGGCAAATTTTACTCGGAACGTGGCTCTTGGCCCGCAAAGATGATAATCTCGCGATCGCGAAGCTCATTGAGTAGGAACTGAAGGGGTTTTTGGCAGAATCGCCGGTGAAGGTACCGCCAGCGATGTTTCAGGACTTGCTGAATTAAAGCCGAATATTGAGAGTAGCTTGACCTAACTCCCAAGAGCGGTATAGAAGGGTATGTAGGATTCAATTATGGCGGAAGAACGCGACAACGCCTTGGCGATTGCCAAGCTGGAAGGCGAGATGAAAGCAATCAGAGCGGAGAGCGGAGAACGAAGCAATGGAATCTCGAATTGATGCAAGTCTAGCAAAGCTGCATGAGGAAGCGGCAAAACGCGACAAAGACAATTTGCGGTGGACCATTGGCTTCGGCATTGCCCAAATTGCGATCACCGTCGCGGTAATCGGTGCTGGCGTTGCTATCCTCGGTCTTCTGATCGGTTTACCAACCGAGTAGCGGCGGCCGCTCAACCTCCGAAATCCGTCCAAGCTGAACCGCGAACCGCTTCTGCGAACTCCGCGAATAACCGTTTATCACTCCATGCTTACCGCCAATGCTATCCGCCGGGACGTATTGCGTATTGGAAATGCGTGCAAAAAACACATTACCGCTACGGTCTAAATGATATTTGGGTTATAAGTCCATATCCGCGTTAAAAAAGTCGATTTTCAGAGCCTCAACGGGTGAATACCCTTGCCAAAACATTTGAGGGCAAATGTCGCACCTGTTTTTCGCTGTCTTTAGGCGTTTTTAGCGTATTTCTACGCAACCGCCCTACTCCGCGGAGCAGGCCTAACCAATAAAACGACGCACAAACCCGACGATGAAGCCGACTCCGTACCCAAGCAACCAAAACGCTAACAGCGTCAAGAACCCAATCAGCGAACGCTTGCCGTTACCACTTGCAACGAGCGCAACGCTAGAGCACCTTTTCTAGCGCAATTTGGCGGGTTTTGCCCATTTTCGACCTCTTGCGCAGAGTGTCAGGGACAATCCTTCGCTTGCGAAGCTCATTGAGTAGGAACTGAAGGGGTTTTTGGCAGAATCGCCGGTGAAGGTACCGCCAGCGATGTTTCAGGACTTGCTGAATTAAAGCCGAATATTGAGAGTAGCTTGACCTAACTCCCAAGAGCTGTATAGAAGGGTATGCAGGATTCAATTATGGCGGAAGAGCGCGACAACGGACTGGCGATTGCCGAACTAAAAGGTCAGATCAGGGCACTGGAGGAACGCATGGAAACGAAGCAGGCGGAGTACCGCACCGACATATCGATCTTGGCAGAAAAATTGTCCGAGAACATTGGTAGGCTCGAAAAAGACGCCGCCAAGCGCGATAAGGAAACCGCTCTGCGCGATAAGGAAACCGCTCTGCGCGATAAGGACAATTTGCGGTGGACCGTTGGCTTAGCTATCGCTTGCACCACGATCATACTCGGTGCCATGGCCGTAATGTTAACACTACCGACAAACTGAGCGCATAGATTCAGGCTAGCTGCAGGATCTGCAAAAACTGCGCAAAACAAGTTAAAATCGCTCGAAATCAAGCGAAACTGGTCTCAAGAGGCGCTCTCACGCGTCGTTCGTGGGCAAAATACCCTTGCGACTCGCGACGAAAGCAACGCTAGAGCACCTTTTTTATCGCCATTTGGTGGGTTTTCCCCATTTTCGACCTCTTAAGCAGGTCGTCAGGGACAATCCTCCAAGGAAATCCATTCCATTCAAAGCCGTCCAACTCTCTCCCACCGGATTTCGGACGGGCACCGCCCCACTGCTTAAAGAAGAATGCAGTTCCGTAGACGTCACACTGCTCGCGGATCGCCGTCACCCACTCATAGTGCATAGGTCGAGCCCGCGGCCCACTTTCACCACCGACTATCGCCCATGCTATATATTGGCAGGAGCGCCGCCGCATCTTTACCCCGGCGCACAAAGCCCGATGGTTCGAGCGACGGGTATTAAAGGCCGATATGTTGACTGGGATGCGGTCAATCGTTGCCGCGAGAGACCGATCACCCTCACGGTTGGGCAAACTCTCTAAACAATTGAAAAACCACGATAGCGAGTTTACGACCATCACCGCGTTTATGGCTTCGCGGAACATTGATGATCCGCCGTTAAACAATGAAACGGCGCGAACGTCGATTGACGGCCGAATTACCCAAGCGTTGCAGAAAGCCGAGGTGTGGTTCATGAAGCTAGCCGACAAAGCGGCGTGGCTCAAAGTCCATCTCCCGACGCGAGATCTTATCACGGGGCTTGAGGCGATCCTTTCCTTCGAACCCTATCCCGCGGCAACCTGGTCACAACTGAAGCAAAAGCGTCACCGAATCGTTGCCAAATCAAGGCGCGGTGACGTCCGTCGGAAAATTCTGCTGGGCGGCTTTGTCGTGGCACAGTGTCGCCACAAACCCGATCGTCATAAAACGTTCGCCCCCGACATTGAAGAGTACTTATCCGATCATCCGAACTCGTACATTGCCGAAAAGAACATTGCGGCCTTGGCGGGCTTCCTCGCCAATCCGCACGACGCCGGTGTAAATGATCCCGACAAAGAAACGTCATTGGATGAGACAAGAGCCCGTAATCACCGCCAGATTTTACTCGGAACGTGGCTACTAGCCCGCAAAGATGATAATCCCGCGATCAAGAAGCTCATTGAGGAGGAACTGGAGGGGTTTCTCGCCGAATCACCAGTTAAGGCTCCCGATAGGATGTTTGCGAATCTGTTGGGATAATGAGGAAATGGGCGATGGCCGCTGGCGAGCCCATCAGAATGGCACCTATTGTTAATCACTGAATGGTAGGGTGCCGGGTTGTAAGAAAAGGGCTGACGATATTACGGTGTTTCAAGAATGCTTGCGAGGCAATAGCGGCATCTTCTGTGAGATAAAGTTTCCCATCGTCGCGCATTTCGTAGCGCGAATATAACGGAAGCTGAAAGGTATATTGCTCTTTCGCCTCCTGCTTCTTTTGTTTTTTTGTGCGTCCCTCAGTAAACTTTATTATTTCTCGCGTTGTGTCGTCATCCGGTGCGATCACTGGTGCGACTTTAGATTGGTTGGCATTGGGATCGTCCACAGAATCTTCGCGAGCAATTAACACGCTAGGACTGCCAAGATATGCTGCAAAGATCGCCATGACGACAACATGGAATTCCGCAGGATATCTCTGGGCTAATCGCTTCAAAGTTACCGCACTGCCCAATCGGATAATAGCTGACGGATTTATTTCTCTGCTGGTCTCTTTGCTAAACTGATTCGCCGCCTCAAGGAATTGTTGTTGTCTAAGAGCCTTGTCGGCTGTTGCATACCGCCAATAAGCAAATATAGCACCAACGACCGCGGCGAAAAGAAATGCTAGTTGTGGCCAATCCAGCCAATTTATGGAACAAAGTTCTTGCAATAAACTTGGTAACATTAGGAATTAGAAAGTTCCCTTGGTGCCGATCCTCCGTGTGGGAACAGCCCTACTGAATTACCACACTCAAGGTTTTACCCCGACCAACACCAGTGGTACAGCTGGAACGCCCCTCCCTTGCCGAATAACATTGAGCAGATCGCGTTCATAATATGGGACACCGCTCGACATTTCCGCCTCAAGCGACTTCATCGGAAGAATTTCAATTCCAACATCAATTACATCAGAGACGAAGAAACTCAGGTGTTTAACAAAGAGATCATGTGCAACAAACGCGTACTTTCCGAATTGTACCTCGATAGCGCCTCTATCCTTAACAAAGTCTGTCTGATTGTAGGTCATAATTGGTTCATGTCCTAAAGCCCGAATCATTTCTTTTTGTTCATCTTCAGTTTTCCCCTGTATCGACCTCAGTACTCATTCGTCGTTGTAACCCAAAACGTTTTCCGACGCTCTTCCCCACCAAAAGTAATTGATATGCTTCTGCCAACCATATTGTTGAAAAGCGTGCGCAAATGCTTGGTTCAAGGCTACCGGGGAATACAATAGTACGATGTGGGGAGGTCTTTGGAATTGCCAACAAATGGGCAGGAGTTCTCGGTCATGAGGTCGCATCGCCATCCGAACCAATTACATCAATCTAAGTTAGCTGAAGAAGTCACATATGCAGATTATTCATGGAACCTGGGTCCCACCTGATGGCACCGCTTTTGACAACCCGGGGCACTTCGTTCTTTGGGTTGAGAAAAACCCATCACCAGAGACAACGGCGCGCGGACGTATGCATTCTTATCACATTGCGTCGGTAACTGAGTTCAAACAGTTTCTATCTTACGAGGTCGGTTTACCAGAACGACTGCTTCAAGTTGTTGAACTTGCCGAGCAGCCGTTGCGGGCAAGTCTGCCGACCTACAAGAACGCACCGTTACCAAGCCTCGAAATGGCCCAGCTTACGGGGGTGTATCCGCCCGAAAAATTCGAATTGAGAACTTGGAAAATCAAAGGGTTTTCGGTTCAGAATGTCTTCTTGTTATTTCGTGAACTCCAGTTCCTGGCCGACTTCGCCGCCCAAGGTTTTCAGATTGGCCATGACCTAAAATTCTGGTTTCAGTACACAAGGCACTTACGGAACCTCATTCTTCAACATCAATTTTTGCCCGTACTCATTGGTAGAAAAGTTGGCAAGAAAAAGACCAGCATTGCTATTCATTCGAAGTTCGAACCAGCCGCCGATTTATACGAGCGCGGCCTACAGGAATTTGCGCCGGCGATGCCACCGATTTGTCGTGTTATTGATCTCGCAGAGAACGCCGCCGGTGCAAAGAAACTCATTGAAGATCGAAGTCCAGCGGAACTCATTAGACATTTCTCGGAACAGCAGGTTGATAGCCTCAGTTCAACGACACCGTTCCCAAGGGCTTTGCTCAAGAAACTCAAGTCAAATTGGTTGCTTGAAGCCATCGGTGGGCCGCTCGAATCTGAGCAATTTGATCCGGCCTCTGATGCGGATTGGCGAGCGTGGGACAGTTGGAAGAAAAGAATAGCGAGTCAGGATAGCGATACAACATTTTCGCTCGGCATTCGATTACACGAGCAAGCGGCGAACAAAGGCGACTCTGACTGGCGTTTGGATTTTTTCGTGTCGGCAATTCATGACCCTTCCCTCCGAATAGATTTGAAGGATTGGTGGAAATTACCTGACAGTCAAAAGTCGGTTTACCTCGACTATTTCGGCACACAATTTGAGCGTTCCCTGCTCATCTTTCTCGGGCATGCTGCGCGTATGTGCCCCCTATTGTGGCGCGGAATGGAGACCTCGCAGCCCGCAAGCTTGTCACTTGAGTTATCGACAGCTTACGAGTTTCTGAAAGACTATGCGCCGGTCCTTGAGTCAGCGGGGTTCAAGATCGCTCTTCCGAAGTGGTGGACTGACGCTCGACACGGCACGAGGATAAAGGCTCGCGCGTCGCGAAGTGGCGCAAGCACCGAGGGCGAAGGCTCGGGTTCGGGTATTTTGAGCATGGAGGCCTTAGTCAACTTCGACTATGAACTGTGCGTTGGTGATACCCCCATCTCGGTTGACGAATGGCGAACGTTGGTCGAGGCCAAGTCTCCCCTTGTACAGTTTCGCGGCGAGTGGATCGAAGTTGATCCCGAAAAGATGACCAATCTACTCAAGCGCTGGGAAAATCTAAAGGAGAACGCCGATAAGGTTCCCTTTGCCGAACTCCTGAAAGACATCACGGAGTCGGACTACGGGGAGATCGAATATGAATGCGATAAAACCATCAGGAAAATCCTCGGTGAGCTTCGCAGTCAAGAAATCAACTCGGCGGAAAATCCGCAAAAGCTGAATGGCGAATTACGCGATTATCAGAAAAAGGGCCTCGCTTGGATGGCGAGGCTTGAGAGCCTTGGTTTGAATCCGTGTTTAGCCGATGACATGGGGCTTGGAAAAACTATTCAGGTTCTAGCCTTACTCCTAAGAGAGCGAGAACAACCTGACGACGACATCAAACCGACATTGTTAATTGCTCCGACCTCGGTTTTGAGCAATTGGAAGAAAGAAGCGCAAAAATTTGCCCCTGAGATTAATTCGGCGATTTTTCACGGCCCCAGCCGTTCAAAGAGCCCAGACGACTTCGCTGAGTTCATTCGCGGCCAAGATCTAATCATCACGTCATTTAGCTTAGCGCGTTCTGACCGAAAGATTCTTGATGGCGTCTCTTGGGAACGGGTTGTAGTTGATGAAGCCCAAAACATTAAGAATTATAAGTCGGCGCAAGCACGCTCGATTTGTTCATTGACCGCTAAACGCCGCGTCGCGATGACCGGAACGCCGATCGAAAACCGGCTTATGGATATGTGGTCGCTGTTTCAGTTTCTCAATCCGGGATATCTTGGGTCGCCAACTGAATTCCGAAAATCTTTTGAGATTCCGATCCAGCGGGATGGCAATCAAGTTCGGTCCAATGCGCTACAGCAAATGGTGCAACCGTTCATTTTACGGCGCTTAAAGACAGATAAGTCGATCATTTCGGATCTGCCGGATAAAATCGAACAGAAAGTCTACTGCAACTTAACCAAAGAGCAGGCGTCTCTCTACCAAGCGGTGGTTGATGATGTGAGTAAGCAACTCCGGGAAAAAGAAGGAATTGAGCGCCGAGGACTGATGCTTGCAACGCTGATGAAGCTTAAGCAAGTTTGCAATCATCCGGCTCAATTCTTGCAAGACGGAAGTTCTTTTGATGAATCGCGCTCCAACAAGCTTATTCGCCTAAATCAGATGATTGAAGAAGCTCTAAGCGAGGAAAATTCGTTACTGGTGTTTTCGCAGTTTACCGAAATTGGTGCCCAACTTGCGGTCATGCTGCGTGATAAGCATGCTTGTCCGGTTCACTACCTGCATGGCGGAACGTCGCGACGGCAACGCGAGAGTATGATTGAGAACTTTCAGGACCCAAACTCTCCACCCAGCATTTTTGTTCTATCGTTGCGGGCTGGCGGGGTGGGTATTACGCTCACGCGGGCCAATCATGTCTTTCATTTTGACCGTTGGTGGAATCCAGCGGTCGAGAATCAAGCGACTGACCGCGCCTATCGAATCGGTCAAGAGAAAACGGTTTTTGCGCATAAGATGATCACTTTAGGATCTTTAGAAGAACGAATCGATGAAATGATTGAAGCGAAAAAATCCCTTGCCGAGAGTATCGTTGGCAGCGATGAAAATTGGATCACTGAGATGGACAATGAAGAGTTTGAGGAATTAATCTCGCTTGATCAAGAAGAAATACGGGAGGCGGCGTAATGGCTGTTATGGCAAGAACTTGGTGGGGACAGCGTTTTCTTGAAGTTCTTGAGCGACAGACAGATCATGGTCGACTGCAGCGTGGCCGTGCGTACTCTAGCGACCGGCGGTTACTTAAGTTCTCAATCGACGGCACAACGGTCAAAGCGACTGTGCGTGGCAACATTAACCCCTATTTCGGTGTGTATGAGGAGCCTCAATACAAGGCGACGGTAAAGATTAGAGGCTATGGTGCGGCACAGTGGAGCAAAATAGCGGATGCGATCTGTGGAAACGCGAGTTTCTTATCGCAACTCTTGATGAATGAGATGCCGGATCGCATTGACGAGGTCTTGGCCAAAGATAATCTGAGTTTGTTGCCGCAAGAGAACCAAGATTTGATTGGGAAGTGTAGCTGCCCTGATTATGGACATCCGTGCAAACATATTGCGGGTGTATATTACCGCATTGCTCAACTCTTGGATCATGACCCAATGTTGCTTTTTCAGTTGCGCGGCATGGATTTCGCGACCTTCAAGGAGCAGCTTTCAAACTCACCGTTAGGGAAGTCGTTGATTGCACAAATGGAGGAAACTGCGGCTGAAATCAAAGTACGCCCGCATAAATTTACGCAGCCCGACCGAACGCCGCTTGCAGAGGTCGACCTCACGTCCTTTTGGAAATCTGCTCAACCTCTTCCTAGGGTTGATCCCGTCAATCCGAATTCAGTGACCCCGGCCGTTTTGGTCAAGAGGGGTGGGGATTATCCCAATTTTTGGTACGAGAATGTGTCATTCATTGAGATGATGGAAACCATTAGTACGCGTATAGTGGAGAAAAACAAGGCTTCGTTATGACGATATCGACCGACCGTTCCAGCCCTGAGCGCATAGAGATTCTGTGGTTGCTGCGCAATAATGCCGATTAATATGCGACTTATTAGCTACATTTTGTGACAACCGTTGCACCATTTAGGTTGTCTTTGCGTCCGACGAACAGAATTTTTTCGTAATCAGCGTGATAATTCCGTCCTTCTTGCTAAGGCCGGTGATGTTGCGTGTTGTGAACATGCATTTTCCTAAAGTGTGTTTTGTTTATTACGCCAATCATCTGCGAGAATCCATCGGGTCTGACCCGGAAGCTTGAAGTGCCAGTCTTTCCATCCGTTTCTCGACGTTCGTGTAAGCTTTTTTGAAGCTTCTGACAAACTCAAACAGATTATCTGTTTCCCAGAGCTATCAGTTAGCACAATTTTCCCATTTTGATATTCGCCAAGATACTCGACGTCTCGAAACAAAAATTTCAGTTGTGTTCCTTCGGGCGGGACAGACATGTTTTCCGACGGCTCAGTTCTGAGGTCTGTTTCTGTGCCGAGATTGTTTTTCCTCCACCATTGAGCAAATTCCGCTACATCCTGAGCGCTCTTGGGGTGCTGATCGCGATGCACCAATGCGGCGTTGCGGATATCCGTTCTCCCGCCCTCTACATGTGGAATAACGTGATGGATTTCCATTTCATCCCATGGAACTCGGCGGTTCATTTCCTTCATCCGCGACCATTGACACAGTCCCTTATCGCGAAAGAATATTGTTTGGCGTTGAAGGGCTGAGAAGACTCGTAATGGATCCAATGGTTCGGGGGCGAGCAGTTTCAGCATTTCCTCCACAAAAAACGCGTGTCTCTGTTGAATGGTCGATGCGGTATCGGCTTGCGTCTGAGTGTGGCGACCATAGCGATGATAATATGGATTGAACGAACCCTCTTTGTTTGCTTTTACATCATCTCTTGCTTGCTTCAGTCGCATGTCAAATTCATGCCACTTCCCGGCCAATTGACTTTCCCACCCGCTGGCATACCCCTCTATCAACTGACTTGTAAGGAGAAACAAGTGAATTAGGTAATGTCCGTAGAGTTTTGGACCTTCAAATATGGTGTGAAGTTTCTTGCAAACCTTCAAGAAGGCTTTAGCCTCTTGCGAATTTTCGTCGAAACCCACATGGGCATGATAAAATTCATCAATATTCGCAGACTTTATATCACAGAACCTTTTTTCTTTCTCAATCACCCAGTGCAGCATAAAGATTTGTGCAACAAGCTGTCGACGTTTGCTTTCATTGTTAACTTTGGCATTGGTGACAAACAATGGGCATCCGTACCACCTTTCGACGTTGCTTTTTCCTCCTACTCGCAAAACAAACTCAGTGAAGTTTCCGGGCCACGAATCCCTCTTGTCTTGCGGTGTCAGCGGTGTTCCTCCTTGAAGACGAATAAAGAGATCCCTGACGCAGTTTTGATCATTTGTGTCAATTTCATAGACGACTATTTCGTGGTTCTTAAGTTGATCTTGGAGGTCCGTCGGAAGATCGGCAAACCGTTTTCCACCCCATGGACATGGTTCGTCCTTCATGAAATTCGGAAATTTTAATCCTGTCTCAGCTGTTGGATCCCTTAATTCAAAGGCCCCTTCACTAAAGCTCTTAATGGCGTCTATTCTCTGCTGACCATCTACGATGTCATAGAATACATTTTTGGACAGCTTGGCAACTGTCTTATGGAGATAGAATGCAGGGATTGAATATCCCCTGAAAATGGAATCGATGAACATTTGCTTTTGAGAAGTGGTCCAGCGTAAGCCTCGCTGGTACTCTGAATTCACACGCAGTGTTTTTTCCTTTTCATACTCAATGAGCTGACCGACATTCCAATTCTTGATTTTGCTCGTGACTTTCATATTCATTTGCGAGCCGCCCCGTTCCAATTTGACATGAAAAAAGTTTAGTCCTTGTTAACTCCCATTCCAACTCTTCCATTTGCGCAGAGCAAGAGGTGGAAATCGGTTCGATCCCACAAAAGCTCTCATACGACGTGTTGCGGTAGGGAGCAACGCTTCAGCCCCGCATTCTCAATTTTCAACGCCTCTTGAGCTTTGGGGCCTGCGACGAAAGGCTGCTCAATTTCGGTCATTTCTATCACCAAATCAGTTGCATCTCAAATTTCGGGTTTAGCGTCAGGGCTCTTGAGAATGACCGATGTCTTATCAGAACGCTCTTCTGGCGCGGTCATAGAGTCCGCGACGCCTGAGCAATCTCGACGAACAGCAATGTTGATTTCATCCAAGACTATCAAGGCATAGTCAACGCTTTGATGGTAGTCGCCTGCTTTTGATAATGTAGCTTGTGCGATAGTCGTATCACGCTCACGGTCTCGCGTGTCACGTGTAAACGCCTCGCCATTGTGTGCCACTTTTCACTCTCAATTTTTGAAATAGGTGCGTTCCCCTGTGCACTGTGATCCTTTGATGGATTGCACGATTTAGCAGATTTCTTCCAGCCAAGCGCTTGTACAATTGGCCCAAAGGCCAAGGGCAATCTGCCTTTGCCTTCATTGACGGGAACAAGGAATTATCCTAGGTCGTGATCTCAAGATTGATCCATTTTGGCTCATTGTTCCGTCCTAAACTTTTGCATTTCTCTTGTGTGCGCATCGCTCATTTCACCAGCTTCTCAAGTGGACTGTTTCTATTCTGCTTTACACCACTCGTAGAATGCACCGATGGCACTCACTAAGATTTAATTTTGGGTCTCCCTAAGGGGTCAATTTGAGTTTCCACTAAGTTCCGACCGTGCTGCATTCTGTCGTGAGTTTAGACTGCGGTGAGCTTCGTAGAATGATCGCTCTCGTCGTGTCGCAGGCACTTTTGAGAATCTTTGTCATTTCAGCCCTGAACTAAAGAGACCTCCCAATCAAATGAGTACATATTGCGACAGTACAATTAATCGCTACCCATCGTTTACCAAGCGGTATCCACCGAATATCAATTATAACCCTCTGTCGAGAAGCACTTTGAGTGACTGTTCGTGCGACTATCAAGTACAATTTTGATGTTTTGATACTCTCTGACTTCGCGAAATAGTAACGGTATCATTGACCTTAAATATGGATGCATAATATTTATAGAAACGGGTAAGGAACGCGATTATGCAAATGATCCGCTCATCTTTCACGAAGGAAGGCAAGAATACCTTCACATCCACACTCACTTAACACGACAACCTCACCCCTCTTGGAACTCTGATCAGCTTTTCTCACGAGCTGATCCTGTCGATCCAAAGTCAGTCGGCTCGACCGTTTGGTCAAAAAAGATGGCGATTTTTCCAATTCTTGGCACGAAAAAGTGTCCTTCATTGAAATTGTGGAAGCCATCAGCACCCGCATGCTCAAGAAAGACTAGGCTTCTTGATATCGTTACCGATCAATTTTGGCAATCATCTAAGGAACCTTTTCAGCGAGAACAACAGTCGCCAGCGATGACCACTCGCTTGCAAGTGCAATGCCTTGCAGTCTTAAGGGCAATTTCGCGTTGCATTAAGCCGAATTTGAATTGATTTGAAATCTGCAGTAAGTTGCAGGTACCATGGATTGCTTGTCTGAAAGAAAAACATGACCCGCCAGCGTCTTCCGATTGGAATTCAATACTTTACTCGGTTGCGGGAGTCGAACAGCTACTACGTGGACAAAACGCCACTCATCCAAGATTTAATTGAACGAGGAGATCACTATTTCCTTTCCCGTCCGCGTCGGTTTGGTAAGAGCTTGCTATTAGATACAATCAAGACGTTGTTTGAAGGACGCAAGGACCTATTTGAGGGACTCGCAATCTATGACCATTGGGATTGGTCAGTTTCCTATCCCGTCGTACGTTTGAGCTTTGACCGGATCTATAGGGAGCCAAGAGACATAGAGCGAAGTATTCTTTCACAATTGAACGAAATCGAACAAGAGGCAACTCTGTCAACCTCAATCTGGCAAACCGCGCCAGAGTATTTGTCAGATGTTTTGTACCGTCTTCACCGCAAGACCGGGCGGCCAGTAGTTGTCCTCATTGATGAGTACGACATCCCGATTCTTGATCTTCTTACCGAACCAGAACAAGCGCGCAACAATCGCAATTATCTGCGTGGATTTTATAGAACGATCAAGGGGAGTGCAGAGCATATTCGTTTTGTTTTTGTCACCGGTATTAGCATGTTCTCTAAGGTCAGCCTGTTCTCGGGGTTGAACAATCTTGAAGATATCAGCCTTAATCCACATTTTTCCACCATATGCGGGTATACCGATGAAGATCTCGACACTGTGTTTGAGCCAGAGTTGACAGATGTAGATCGTGACAAGGTCCGTACGTGGTACAATGGATACAACTGGCGCGGAGAAGCCCGTCTCTACAATCCTTTCGATCTGCTGCTTTTTTTTCGAAACCGCGAGTTTAAACCCCATTGGTTCGAAACCGGTTCTCCAACATTTTTACTCCAAACGCTCATGCAAAAACGCGTAACTCCGCCGGATCTCGAAGGAGTTCTAGCAGACGAATCACTACTCTCGAAGTTCGATATTGACGATATCAGTGCAGAAGCCCTGATGTTTCAAACTGGATATCTGACCATTACCCAAGAGGTATCAGCGGGGCACCGAACTGCCTACCGACTAAACTATCCCAACCAAGAGGTTAGATTGGGTCTAAATGACGAGTTCTTGACTTACCTCAGTCCAAAACACCGGATACCTGACGCCGAAGGGCATGACTTGTGTGCCTTGCTTGAGGCTCAAGATTTTAGCGGCTTTGCAGAAACGCTCCATGCCCTCCTATCGGATATTCCCTACCAATGGGATCAAACGACTAATCTTGCCGACTACGAAGCATGGTATGCAAGCTTATTGCTCATGTGCTTCCGGAGCATTGGCGTAAGTGTAAAAAAGGAAGAATCCTCAATTCGGGGGCGGGCAGATATGATCGTTGAATTGGGAGAGAAGGTGTTTGTGTTTGAATTCAAGTTGGCAGATTCTGCGGCTAAGACCCATAGCGCGTTGGAAGAAGCACTCAAACAAATGCGGCATCAAGGATACGGTGAACCCTATAAAAAAAGAACTGTACAGTTGGTTGCTGTCGCCTTTGTGCGAAAATTGACAAGCCCCTTAGAGGTTCGCGCTGAGCCGCTGTGATTTTTCATTTGGCATTTGCCGACAGATGAGCCGACCCGCACCGATGTCGCGGCAATCATGCACATATTTTTGGCCTCGGTTCCACTCTCAAGTGCTCTTTGACAAACCTTTTGTCGTCATAACGCGAATCATGCGTTGACGATGCGGCGAAATACGGTCATCTGGAAGAGTTGAAATGGTTCATTATCCCTCTAGTGAATGTCTTTGCAGACGTTGTGCTCCAACAGAAAGTAAGGGACTTCTCAAAAGATTTCAGTCCCAATCTTGACCTCTACACGAAATCTCATTTTGGTGTCATAGCTGGTTGGATTAAGTGCCATGAAGCGGCCTTCATTCAAGTAATTTTTGATGCGATATCATGATATCGTTAGCCAGATAGATATACTCTCAGAGCACTTAGGTTCTCAGCTTGAGAGTGGCAGTGCATAAATGAACTCATTGAGGAAGTCGTTTCCTTTAAGAAAAACGTATATCAACAGATTTTCACTGAATTCACCTGCTTGCTCAGAGCAGTGCCCGCTTGCGATAAAGATTGTTTTCTTGGGAAGGTAAGCTAGATTTTGCGGTGTTTATTTTAGACGCCAATAAAAAATAAGCTTTTGTCGCAAAACAATCCAATCCCCAAACCAGAAGAGAAAAGCATAATGGGAAAATTTCTTTTTGCTTCTGCGATAAAGTACCTTATCTCAAGATAGACTTGCCTAATTTAGCGAGATAAAAAATCAATATTGAGAATAAATAAAATTGACAAAACTTGAAAAAATAGGAGTAAACGGTACCTCCCGACATATTTTCCAGAGACGAACTAATTACACAAAGCCTACCTCATTTTCGCAAAACTATAACCAAACCACCCAGTATCAAAACAGGAGAAAAATACATGGTTGAATCAAATGAAGATCAGAAGCGTTTCCGTCCAAGCGAAATCGAAATCTTTCAACTTATTGAAAAAGCGAAACAGCAATATGAGGAAAGCATGCGTCTTGCCGACTTGGCCAGTATTTCCGACATTATGGACACAGACGAGGTTGTTCAACCTCGATATGCTTGGGACAATCCGATAGGTCTTACGATGACGAGCGATCGGTAAATGCCGAGTTGGTCAGATCTTCTGGATGAACTGGATAACCAAGATCCTGGCAATCGGGGCGAGTTCATCTCTGATAAAGCGAGACAGTGCATATCGCGTATCTCCGAGATCCGTAACCGTAACGTTTTGTACTATGCTTCGAGTTTCCTGCAAAAGCCTCAAATTCCGGGTCTATATACGACAATCAATTTGGAAGATATAAATGGCTTCATGGCAGGAATTCAGGGTCATGACTTCAGTAAGGGGCTGCTGCTGATTTTCCATACGCCCGGAGGACAGGGAGAGGCGGCACATACCATCGTTGACTATCTTCGAAGCAAGTTTTTCGACATCGATTTTCTTGTTCCTACCTATGCGATGTCGGCAGGTGCGATGATCGCGCTGGGGTGCGATAGGATCATCATGGGTAGACAAAGCCAGCCTGGGGCTTACAGATCCGCAGCTTATCGTCGGAAACAGGTCGTTTTCAGCACATTCTATCGTCGATCAATTCGAGGAAGCGAAAAAAGAAATAGTCGATAACCCCGCATTAGCCCATGCCTGGGCACCAGTGCTCCGATCGTATGGCCCTGCGCTGGTGCAGGAAGCCCAAAAAGCCATCTCCTATGGCCAGCCTCTTGTCGAAGATTGGTTGCAGAAGTACATGTTTTCGGAACGTCCAGTTTCGGGAAGTCTTGCGAATTCAGTGTCCAAGCATTTCGGAGGGCGTCATCACGGTAGTCATGGAAAGCGCATTGACCGTAATGAAGCGAGACAGCAGCATCTTGAGATCGTTGATCTGGAAGACAATCAGGAATTTCAGGAAGAGGTACTAACTCTCTACCATTTGTCGACCATTACCTTTGAACAAACCTCAGTAGCGAAATCGGTCTTTAGCAGCAATGAACGATTTTGGATGAAAAATTTCCAGACGGGCAGTGTCGTTAAGTCTCCAAAAAACGTAGCGTGAATTTTATTCTCTGTTCTTTGTCTTGGATTTTCCTCGCTAAATTGAATATAGATGCAACTGTTACTAGTCCCAACCACTAGATCTAGCTTCTACAAAAATCGTTGAAAATACTGCAATTTTTTCAGAAATCTCTTGTCTTGCAGTAGAGAATGCCTGTAAAAGTGGATCTAAATAGCTTCTTGACACCGAATTTCTCTCTCGCTAAGTTAACGACGTAAGTCCCAAAACAAAGGGGCGATGGATCGTCTTCGAGCGGATATGGCCAAGCGCGACAAGGATAATCTACGCTGGACAGTTGGCCTAGCTATAGCTTGCACCACGATCATAGTCGCTGAAATGGCCGTAATGCTAACAATACCCGCAAACTGAGCGCACGGATTCAGGCTAGCGGCCGACCGCCCAAAATGGGCTAAAATCCTCGCAATAGAACAAAATCGGTCGCGAGAGGTGCGCCCACGCCTCGCTCGTTGGTAAATACCAATGGCATTATCAAGTGTCTAACATATTAAGTTAAGCACCCAACGGTCGATGGGCATCACAAGACGCCGATTTTGAAAATCTTCTTTGGTTTTTCGGCCTCGTTTCAACGCCCAAAAGCATAGATTAAAAGACGGAACTAATCTCAAGCTTGCGAAACTTCGCATACCACAAGTTGCGGCAGGGAGCAACGCTCTCGCTTCGATTCCTCAATAGTCGATGCCCCTTTGGGCTTTGATGCCGGCGGCATATGGATGCTTAATTTCAGTCATTTCTGTCACTAGATCCGCTGCCGCGCAAATTTCAGGTTTGGCATCGCGGCCTGTGAGAATCACAGATGTCGTATTGGCCCGCTCTTCAAGCGCGGCGAGTAAGGCAGGGATATCAAGGTAACCTTGACGAATGGCAATATTGATCTCGTCCAAAACAACCAAGTCATATTCACCACTCTTTAAGTAGTCGCTCGCTTTAGAAAATGCCGCTTGTGCGACGACGGTGTCGCGCTCACGATCTTGCGTGTCCCAAGTGAACCCCTCACCCATGGTGTGCCATGTTACACCCTTCATCTTTGTGAAAAAGGCTCGTTCCCCGGTGCGCCATGATCCCTTGATGAATTGTACAACCGCGACGGATTTCTGCCATCCCAATGCCCGCACAATGACGCCAAAGGCGGAGGTCGACTTACCTTTGCCATTACCCGTGTGGACCAAAATTAAGCCGCGGTCAGGATCTGAAGCTTGTTGCACTTTTGCGCGTTGTTCTGCCTGACGCTTTTGCATTTCTTGCTTATAGTTTTCTTTCAAAACCCGAACCTCCAAAAATGAACTGTCGTTAGTTTGGAAGGGACGTACCCAATCGCCCATCCCGAATTACTTGTCGGCACAACTGTGACGGGAAAAACAACAAGTCGATTTTTGGTACCCGTCTTGAATCGACTAGCCCGCATTAGTGCAACGATAGACGTCTGTCGCTGTTCTACCTTTATTCGCAGAACTCTTGGACAAGTATTTTTTCAGGCAACCCACCTGCTTAAACCTTGGGACTATACTTCACATACATCGAGCATGAGAAGAACCGCTACTGGGTCTTGGAGGTCGAAGCTAATCTCTCACCTGGAGTGGGGACTGCCTTCAAATTTGGACACGAATATGACCACTAGAACGGCACTTCGCTTAGATTTCTAGAAGCCGACTTCCAAAATAGCCTCCCATAAAAACAAGGAAGTGCAAAACTGGATTTCTAGTACTTCCCGCGTGTCTTGCCGAGTTGCATTGAAAGTCCAACTAGAAGATACGAACTGCCGATATCATTATCGTGTCAGGCGAAATAAACCATGAAGGTAGCTCCATCCTGTGATCAATTAACCTGAAGTTCCTTATACTACCTTGTCGTCAAGCAAAAATTTTCACACGGACCTATTTGCCAACTCCGTGATATCTTCAAGTATGGTTTTATCGCTGTCTTCCCGATGAATTAAAGATAGAAGCCCTTGGCTCCAATCTAGTCTGGGGTCCCAAATCTGGTGTTTCATGATTTCTAGGCCGCCATTTGCGTACTCTTCAAAGCATCGCACCCGATCTGCTTCATTTGACGGAGCAAGCATTTTGGGATCTTCATGATCTTTGATCGCAATCACGCTCATTATGGTTACATCAAAGTCACCCCGAAAATACTCAAGGGGTATTGGTTCCGAGCTTTTTTCGAACGGTTTTCTGTTTCTTCGTCTGAATCCCAGCGCGGCAGCAAAGACAATAACATCCTTCAGCGTCTGGAAAATACGTTCGTCCGTCAGCTCTTTTAACATCGCATCAAACTCACTAGGACGTCTTACTCTAGTGGCCAAGATATCCCTCCTTTATCTTCGTAAACTCCGGTCCATCAGTAAGAATAACGTAGTCGGTGTTTACTTCACGTCCTTCGGACTTCGGGGCATGGTAGACAAGGCTATACTCCTTTCCAATAAACGGGCGACACTTATTATCGACCTCCTTGCTCCATTGGGAGTTGGACGCGAAAATAATAACTTGATCAGCAAGGTCGGGAATATGTTGTGCCACTTTCTCTCGATACTCCCGATCCAAAGCACCGAATGGCGAGTCCATGACTAGTGGGTAAACCCCTCCTTTTAGAAAACTCGCATTTTCCCGATTGCGCTCTTTCGTGAGGCTAACCAAGCTCGCAATGAAGCTTAGGCTAACAACCTGATTCTCGCCCGTAGACTTTTCAAGCACTGGCTGCTTTCCCACCTCTGGAATGTCCTTGAAGATTTTTAAAGTGTAGTCGTCGTCAATCTCTGCGTAAAAGTCCTTTCTGAGAATGTTCTGAAATGTGTCGTTTACCTTCATCGACAGACGACATCTTGTATCCTCTGCCAGAGCCTCATGAATATTATCCACGAGATTTTTGCACTCTTCCGCAAACTCGAGTTCCTGCTTCGCTCGCTTTTCAGCTTCAGATTTAGCCCTTACCTTCTCAATCTCCTTGTATAACTCGGAACGGTTCTTATTTGCTGCCTCTATTGCTTCCTCAGCTTTTTTAATTTTTGTTCGCTCTCCTATCAGCGATTCCTTATAATTCCGTCTACAAGCTTCAAGTTTCTCGACGGATTCAATCTCGGACGATCCTAATTTGCTACTAATTTGGTCAAGCTCTTCTGTAATTGCCCTCAGGCGACTATTGCTTTCCGTCTCCTCCACTGACCATCTCTTCAGTTGTTCGTAGAGTTTATTTCTTTCGCGGGGCATAGCTCGAAGATCGCTCACGACATCAATGCAAGCCGACTCCAAATTTTCCTCAGTTGCATCATTACGGTAAATCTTAAGCGTGGACCGAGCTTCAGAGTTTTCTGGTAACTCGGTTCCGCAAATGCATTTTGCGCTATCAAGCAGGTCATCAATGAAAGTTTGTCTCAGCTTGTATGGAAGTTCCCCTTTCTTTCGACATTCCTCCAACATGTCTTGCACGTGTTTTGAAGGCTTTAACAAAAACGCCAACGCACCTGATTGAGAGATCCGTTCCAGTCTATTTTTGTTTAGAGTTTCGAGTTCTTCTTTAAGCCGTTCTTTTTCGGACTGCAGGTTACTTCGTCTCTCCGTCAGTATTCTTGCCTCTTGAATTTCGCTTAGCCGCGCTTCGATGGTTTTAATTTCGTTCTCGAAACCCCTATTGCTTTCAGTCGCAGTGCCCTTGTCCTCCTGGTGCTTTCTGATTTCCGTATCAATCCTCTCCTGTCTCTCCAAGAGACCGCGGTATTCGTCTGATGCTGTCTCTTTAGCTTCACTACGAAGATCTCGGATTACTAGTCGCTTGAGGTGATCGCTCGCTCTGCTGATAATTTCTAAGCCCATTAGTGTCTTGATTGCATCTCGAATTTCACCTGCAGCCGAAACA
Organism: Aestuariivita sp.; assembly: GCA_026709985.1. Classification (GTDB taxonomy): domain Bacteria; phylum Pseudomonadota; class Alphaproteobacteria; order Rhodobacterales; family Rhodobacteraceae; genus JAPORY01. The sequence goes on from JAPORY010000092.1 coordinate 29,096, forward strand.
TTCGCAAGCTTTTCAATTCGTTCGCCATTGAAGAAGAAATATGAATGCATCTGCTCCGGTAATATCGACTGATTAATATGGTTCGCTGCGTTTTTTACCGTCTTATATTCGCCCTTATGATTTATCCATGACAGGTCGGCGACCGAACCGCCTATTGGATTCGCCTTCAAAGACTCGCCGATGCGCTTGAATTCTTGCTTGCGGGAGACTGTATATTTTGACTCCTTGTGGTCAAATTCAAGGCAAAGTCTCAGTTCAACTAAGCCGTCAGGAGAACTTTCTGACAAAGCAAGTTCGTTTAGGATTGTTTCCTCGCCTGTATCAAAATCTGTTTTGCCGTAAAGTACCCATTTAAAAGCATTCAAGAGTGAAGTTTTGCCAGATCCGTTTTCGCCATGAATAACTGTAATTCTTGATTTATCGTCAGAAAGAAATTCCAGTTTGCATTCGCCATAGAACTGGCGAAAGTTCTTGATTTCGAGTCGCCTTATCCTCATCTCCTACCTACTTTCCTTCAACTCTGCTTTGATGAGCTTCTTGATGCGATGCGCAATTTCTTTCTCTTGACCAGTTCCAGTTGAACCAAGGTCCTTATAACTTTGAAACTCCCGTTCGATTTCTAAAATTTCTACCACGACTTTATTCACTCTTGGAGAGGCCGCATCAATAATTTGCTTGAGTGACTTACGCTGCTGAATCATAATTCCTTACCTTCAGAATTTTGGAGGTCTTAACAATGATACTCTTCAGTGATCAAGGAGGTTCAGCCTTCTTTTGATTTCGGTGATTTTTGAAAGTGCCTCTCCGTAGTTTTCCGCAAGGCGTGCAAATTCGTTGAACCTCGCCAATTCCTTTTTCATGAGAGACCGTTCGGCACCCGAATGACCATTTTCTGATAAACTCTCCAAATCTGGCACAACAATAAAATCATAAAGAACGGCTTGGCTCTTTCCTTCTGAGCGGCGGAGGACCCTGCCTCTTCGTTGAACAAATTGTTTAGGGTTAGTGGATGATGCCATAAAGTAGGCTGTCTTTGTCATTGGCACGTCAACACCTTCGTCGAGGCACTTAATTGCGAGAAGCACCTGTATCTCACCAGATGTGAACTGATTTAGCAGTTTCGTTCGTTCGGTGCTGCTTTCATCTGACGTGAAAGGGCTTGCTCGGATCCCTAGTTCGTTACCAATTCTTTCGAGAACTGAATCGAGATGGCGCTTTGTATTCTCTTTACTATCTCCACAGTAAACTAGAGTATGAGAGATTTGACTCTGTTCTTTTAGCAACTCAATTAGGGCAGGTATCTTGTTTCGAGCTTTGCCTATCAAGCGTGCCCGCTTAATCAAAAGCTGTTTCAACTTTTCGCTTTGATCTTGGTCTTTCTTAGATTGACCATACATTCTACCAATTCGCAAAGAAAGGTCGGCATACTCGGCTTGTTCATCATCATCAAACTTAACCAGACGCGGGAAGTAGCGATAACGACATAGATGTCCCCCTCTGATGGCTTCCTTTAGGCCATAGTCTAAAACTACTCCCCCAAAATATTGCTTGAGACCTTCCGTACCCTGTTCGTCCTCGTAGCGGTCAGGTGTTGCTGTTAAACCTAGGCGGAATGCAGCATTCTCAGGTAGTGCTTTCAGATACGTTGCTGCCCCCAAGTTATGAACCTCATCACCTATAAATAGAATGTTGCTGATGCAGGACCGTAATACAGATTGGAATGGCTTATCTGACATAGAAGCATTGACCACAATAAGCATGACGTATTGCCTCGTCTTCGAACTCAATTCATTCAGACGTCTTTGAAACTCTTTCAACCATCGACCTATGCCGCCGTAGCAAAGAACGGGGTCAAACCCGAACAGTTTAGCTTCACTCGCCCATTGTTCAGCGAGATGCTGATAGGGAACAGTAACAACGACACATAATTCACCGTTCTGTTCTGCGACATATTTGTTCAGCCTTTCGACCGCATTTAGAGCCGTGAAGGTCTTGCCAGTTCCTGTGGCCATGCAAAGTATCCCGCGACCATTGTTACTTAACCACTTTTCAATACCCTCGCTCTGATAGTCTCTGAGTTGCTTGCGAGAAGGGGAGTGCTGAGAAAGGGAGTGTTGAACAAGGTCTTGCGAAATTGGCTCTTCATTGGGGAACAGAACGTACCGTTTTGGACTTGTTCTTGCCGCCCTAGTAAACCTTTCGAGGTCAGCAGCGTTCGGATCGTACAACGACAAGTTTGGGTCTAAACTGTTCCACATTCTATCAAACGAACGAGCAATTTCGTCGTTTCTTTCACGGCTTTCTCTTGATCGCCAATCGCAAAAGACGCTGAATACCTCCCAATTCGTATTGGCGCCACCAGTTAAATTATAGGAACCAGAGAAGCCAACGCGATTTCCAAACTCGTCAGTGAAGAGGCCTTGTTTGGCGTGCATAATCCCGGAAAGATGGTTCTTGGGGATACCAATCTTAAAACTTAAAACTCCGTCGTGTATCAACCAACCTAGTGCCTCACGAGTCTGCTGCTTCAGTTGCTGATAGAGATTTTGATATGATTGAGAGATGAATTCCCTAACCCGTTCCTCTTTTCTTTGACCATTAACTTGAAGACTTTCTAGATCTTGGGAGGAGAGTTCAGGTGAGATGACCCACCTAGCTCTACCATCGTTAAGGGCAAAGCTTGATATACCATGGGCAGCATCTCGCAACCATGTACTACTGAAGTATCCAACGGCAATATCGTATCGCTGGGCGCGCTCAAGGACCGGATCAAAAAACTCCTCTATCGGGTCACGTTCGCTCGTTGTGACTTGTAAGGGTAGATCCAAGCATTTGAGTGACATTAGTCAATACCGAAATCAGCTAGAATCTTTCCCAATATTTTCTTGGTGTTATCGACCTCACCGTTCTCGTGGAACGAATAGTCAAGATGCGTGAGATCAGATACCCCTCTCGACTCAAGGGCTTCGCGTACTGTCTGCAAGTCGAACAGGCCTGTGGTTTCTTGTCTTGGTACTTGATTACGGGAATTGACATAATTTGATACTGCTTTCGGAAGTTCAACTACCGTCAAAATATTTCGATTTATCTTGAAGTAGCGTTGACCCCTAAGAAAGCTCAAGAGAGGTATTTTGTCGATATTCCCCCATACTGAATTCAATATCTCTGCAAGAGCGAAAGCTGTCTTTCCGCCATCCAACAAAGTAATCGCACTGGCAAGAATTAGTTCAGTTTGGCGCTCGTCGTTCCCGATTACTCTACTTGTTAGATCAAAGCGTCTCTTACCGAGCGAGACTGCTTTGGAAGAACTCTCGAGTTGAGTTGATATAGACACAAAATCAACATTTCTTCGTCCTTGAAGTTCGTGTGAAATTTCCTTCACGGTCATGGAACGATTGGCTTCAGAAAGAATCTCCAGCGCGTCCTCACGAAGTCCCCTGAAAAGACTTTCTTCGCCAGTGAGGCCGATCATCAAACCAGGTTTCGTTTCAAAACGCTCGTCGTCCTGTAAGATACCCAAAAGCATATAAGGTCCAAATGTGTTTCCAAAGCGTTCCGTATCACCCTGAAACAACGCGGAGAACAGCACTTTTGTGCTTACAAACCCACCGACCACCTCAAGCCGGCTACACGCACGGTCTCTTATCTCAGTAAGGTCACCAATCGTGAGTCGAAGATTCTCGTAAAGATTATAGGTACCTCTTCCAACGATCAGCACTTCTTGCATTTGTGACAGCCTACTGCTGATTTGACCCACATTTTCATGTTTACCAAATACCTCATGCATTCTTGCTCGAATTTCATCAAGGTGCATGGCGCGCCCAGCTTCACGAAGAACTAGAATATATCCCACCGGACTCGGCAAGCGTGAGGGCCTCCTAACGATGTCACCATCAAACGAGGCATCCAACTTTGTAACTATTTTTTCTTTGATGACCGAGACGGGATAGTCAGGCATTGCCGATACTATACGAGATAGGCGAATTGGAAGGTGCTGATTGCGAATGGCACCAACTATTCTATGGTACGGTGATTCTGAAAAGCTTTCCAACTCGTTGCTAACTAATTCTGAGTCTTGTTCTCGTATCCAACCAGCTTTGCTGAGACAACTTTCTGCGTCAAGAAACGATCCTATATTTCCATAAGCCAAATCTATTCCGAGCCGTTCCTCGGCCTTCAAGGCCTCACTCGCTTCACCAAGCCTTTCCTTAGGAATAATTTTTCTTTCCTT
>JAPORY010000008.1 GCA_026709985.1 Aestuariivita sp.
CCCCCCCCCCCCCCTAGAGATTCTCGGACGATGGACTAAACGCACAGGTATCGCGCTTGCCGCGCTGGTGATAGCCGCGCCGGTTGCCGCGCAGACAACAACCGGAACGCTTATAGGCACCACCGCTCAAGGTTTCACTTTTCCTACAACCGCAACGCTGAATAGCAACCGTGAATGGGAGATCACCTACAGCGCAGATTTAAGCCCGGTGATCGAGAACCTTTTAACGAATTGCAATCTCGATAGTACAGATTGTGCTTTCAATCTGCCGTATATCATGCGTTATGGCGTATGGACGCAGGGCAAAAATGCCTGCGTTTTCGAGGAACCTCCACAATCAGCGATAAACGGAATCAGCGGAAGGCTTACCCTTACCGCATGGACGCAAACGCTTCGGACAAAGCCGGGGACAAGCTATTGCCTAGCCATGTATTCTTCAGATAGCGGAACTCTTTATTCCAACAAACCATTCGCTGGGGCCTATTTCACAACCCCCGCCGATCCGAATCCGCCCACCCCCGCTGCGTGGATGCCGAATCCGTCTAACACCGGATGCGGAACCGAGACGACACTTGCCCTTGTTCGACAGTGCTTTCAGTGCAAGGGCGGCGGCGGGAGCTGGTCAATGTCCGCCAATACATGCGGCAACTGACCAACCTTATCAAAACACACGCGGGGCGGTCTTCGAGTCGCCCCTCAAGAAAAAACGTGGATTTACCTGTCCACCAGACGCTCGTTCGCCGCGATCCACTTGCGGGCAAGGTTGCAGTAGGCTTCGGACAGTTCAAGAACGACAACCGGGTCTCCGACAAGCCTTGATGGATTTAGTCGCGCCGGCCACGCGTGGCGATCCCGAACCGGCTTTGCTCTTGACCGCACAGCGTTGCAAAACGTTGCAGAACGAACTGTTAAAACAAAGATTCGATGTTTCGATCCCAAAGATTCCAAAAATCCTCACGGCAGAGGGGTATTCGCTGCCGGCGAATGCCTAAACTCAGGAAGGACGATGGAACCCCGACTGGGAGCAGCAATTCCACCACATCAATGAGCAAATTGAGGCTTTTATTCAAGATCAACAACCCGTTATTACGGTTGATACGAAGCAAAAGGAGTTGGTTGGTAACTGCAAGAATGCGGGTCGCACTTGGCGACCGAACGGGTAACCCGAGGCCGTCAATGTGCCTGACTTTGCCGACCAAAAACTGGGGCAGGCCACTCTGTACGGGGTTGATGATTTGACTCACAAGGGTCAAGCCAGCTTCCATTGCTGGAGTGACCTTAATTGACCCGCGAATTTTTTTCAAAATTATAATGAAAAAGACCCTTAAAGCGATGTATTTTTCCCTCGCTTCCATTCCTGAGCGCATAATTCGAGACACGGTAATAGTCTCAATCGCACGAGCCGCGCACGGATTAGACATTACTAATCAGAAAAAGGGTCGTTGACCAGATAGGTTGAAGTTCACCTTGCCGTCACGGGAGTCGTAGTCAGGCTGCAACAAGTGAACCAATTTCGGAAAGGTCTATCTTCTTTGAAGCCATCGCCATATCGTGATTGGTCTGCATGTTCATCCAGTACGCTGGGGTGGTATTGAAGGCGCATGCCAAGCGCAAAGCCGTGTCTGGAGTCATACGATTCACACCCCTCACAAGTCGTTCAATTCTAGTACGCGGAACTCCGAGGTGACGAGCAAGTTCAATGGCTCGGAGACCTAGAGGATCAAGGTAGAGTTCCTTTAGAACTTCACCTGGGTGCATCGGATCTTCGAGCAAACTCATAGTATTTCCTTTCAATGGTAATCGACAATTTCAACGTCAACTGGGCCACTAGCGGTCTAAGAAAAGCAGATGCGCCATTGTTTGTTGATTCTCACGGAATGTTGCCCCGCTCGATTCCCTTTCAGGTCTTGCAGATGGTTGCCGGGCGGATAACGCAGGTCTTCCAAATTAACTGCGGCATCAAGCGCCGAGAGTAGGGCCCTTGTGCGCTTTACTAAATCACTTGGGAAGCCTTTGCCAAAGTTACCCCGAACGGCATTCGCTGCAAGTCTCCCCTTAGAACTCTTTATCATAGTATCCAGATAATGCAATTGGCCGCACGGGAAAATAGGGTGTGATCCCGAGAAGACGCTATCGACATGAAATCCTGATCGAACGTTACAACAGTATCCTAAAAATAGGCAAAATAGCCTTGCTAACATACCCACTTTGTGGAGCGTGTATCCATTAATGCACCCTTGTCGAGAGCAGTGACGTCTCATTCTTTATTTGGAGTGTCATTATTTTCGAGCGCGGTCAGCGGCTGTGATGGGCCATACGATAGAATCCGCAAAAAGCCTATGGTGGCAAGTTCGCCTTGATGTGCGCGGGCAATTTGCAAGGTCAACAAGCGTTGAACTGTCCGCAGAGCAATAGGTTGTCAGTTTGCCAAGTTTGAAGATATCTGACGGTAAATCTGTTTGAAGTCACTTTTGGCGCTCCAATTACCGTCTGAAACAAAATGCGAGCCGAAACAAAGCGCCCTTTTTCCGTTCCTGAGAGCATAATTCGAGGTGGGAATAGTCTCAACAGCTCGTATCGAAAGTCGTTTTCTGTATGCTTGCACCTCTATTCACAGAGGCGACAAAGACCACCCTCGCACCTAAAAGATATTTTGAAGAACTTTTCGGCCTTCATCCGCATCATCACGCCGTCAAGTGAGACCATGAGCGATGCCGTGCCCGTCGGCAACGCTTCGCGTTCGCGAACTTTTGGGACGCGAACCGGGACTTTTCCGATCCCAGTCATGACTTCACGCTCGGTCTGACGACCGTGTCGAACCACTCGACGCTTTTCCCTTGCCCGGTGCAAACCTCGTTCGTAAATTGACTCAGAAATTCCTGAACTTCGGCTTCAACTGCAGCTTGTAGAGGGTCGCGAACTCCTTGCTGCTGAACCTATGTGTCAAAACATCGGTTGGTGACTCTATCGAATTCTCAGGCCGTATTGTTGATTCTGTAAGCTTCGGTATTTTGTTTTTCCCTTGCGACTGGTTTCGATTTTGATTAACCTATGGTTAGGATTTATCTTAGTCTTCCGTCACCTACTTTCGGGCATATCTCTAGCGTTTTTTAAGCGTCTTCAATTGTGATAGAATTTATCATAATGTACATAGTGTCTGCTAAAAAACTCTTATCTGTCTGATAAGTTACGGACAATATTACTTTGTCTGTTGCATTTTTCTCAGGAAGAATCGGGCACCTGACACAATTTCAGCAAGATTCGATAAGATTTCGACCGAATCCATGAATTTTAGCCGAAGGTAACCACCAATTACAACATATCTCCGATATTTCAAACCACTGAAAGAACTGATTTTTATGATCCTGAGATATGCGGACTTTTCCAGAATCAGGTTTTTTTTGCAGACACTATATAAGCGTTCGGCAGAGATTTACGAAAGGAAATGTTATGGCTGATATTCAGGGGTTGCAGAAATTTAGCGAACTTCAGGAACGTGATGAGGCCATGTTTTTTGCCGGACGTGTGGCGTACATTACGCATATTCAACAAGCCTGCAAAGATGCGGTAACAAAACAGCAAGCGAATCAGCCCATTACCTCCGCCACCCGTCTGTTTTACGGAGCCCCCGGTGCCGGAAAAACTTCATTGTTACATGAGATTGAAAAGCGGGCTGTGAACGGCGATTTAGGAACAATACAACCGATCATCGTCACGTTACCCTCCTGTCACCTGTTGAGGAGCGAAGAGGATATTGTTCTCCATATTGCCAAAAAGTTTGAAAAAGATGCTGTCTTTCGTACCACTGCAACGTCCGAAACAGCGTTCACTGCGGGAATTCTCGATTTATTGAAGGGAATGGCCCGACGGGAACACATACAAAACCCTCCCCGGGCCACATTCGACAATCTTGAGGATATTTATAGAAGGGGCAACCTTCAACGTCCCATACTGCTGTGTGTGGACGAAATTCAGAATATTAAACCCGCCGCTGACGAGATGCTAGGTCTCCTGCACCAGGGTAACCATGGTCTTCCGATCATCCCGGTCTATGCGGGATTAGGGAACTCGTTGAACATGTTGATGAACCATGGTGTCTCACGACCTGTTAGCGGCTATATTCACAGTGTCGGGGCGCTTGCCAATGATGAAGCTCAAGAGTGCGTATCAACCATGCTCAAGGCGTTCAACGTGGACTGTACGGATGTCAAGGAGGATTGGCCGGCAATCCTTGCCGAATGTTCCGATTGCTGGCCCCAACATCTGCATAATGGTATGCGCGCCCTCGCCAAAGAACTCATCCGTCCCGATGTGAATGGTGTCCTGCGCAACGTCTCTCTCACGAATGTCTCCGATACGGAACGCGCCTTTCGCAATAAAGCTTATAGCTGGCGGATATCCGAGATATTAGCGCGAACAAAGCGATTAGCGGGATGCGTCATGCAGCAGGTGACGGCACGATCTTGTGATTTTGACGGGGTTGAATCTATTGTCCTAACACTTGATCAACAGGCACCGCAGGATCCAAAGCAAAAAAGCGCGTCTCTTCCTGAAGACATGAGTGCCACTGATTATGTCAATCACATGATCCACTATGGACTCTTGCAAGAATTTACCTCTGGAGAAACAAACAATGTAGTCACGTGCCCCATCCCTTCGCTCGCGACTTATGTTATGCAACGCGGGGGAATCGACCCTGAACCGCAAAAGGACTTGCAGTCATCTGACCTGCTCGCACCAAGTTCCGTTTGAGGACACCGAATTCCTCATTAGATTTCGTAAATATTTTTTTCTATTGTAACCTAGGAGGTGACAATTCACGCCAGAAGAGGGGTTTGGCTCAAGTCTCTGAAGTATTTGACGGGTTTGCGGACGGCGCGGACTACGAGATTCAAATGGAAATGTGGTCACGTTGCACCCAGAAACGGCGTGTATCAAAGTTAGCGAATATAGATCCGTGCTTGTTCCGGCGCAGCTAGATCGGAGCGCTTGAGTCGCAACAAGCAACAGGTAGGATCCTGCTTCTGTTATAGATGTCCGAATACCATGGATTCTAAGGCAGGCACGTCGGGTCGCCCCCTTCGCAACGAAAGTACTTCTTGCGGGTGGGATTCGGATTCGACGCTTAGGTCAGATTGTTGCTGACCACGTTTTCCCAACGCATATTTCGCCGAATTCTCGCCATCAGTTTTTTCGCCACCGATTAGGCACAGCGACTGGCCCACCGAAGCTTTGGTTGGGTTATGATATTACGGCCTTCTCTCCTATAAGCTAAACGCGCTAACCCATCTTTAACATCTTGTGTAAAAAAGTCATGATATTCAACACCTTAAAAAATG